>CALVMN010000055.1:0-2544 GCA_944346365.1 Candidatus Gallimonas merdigallinarum | reverse complement strand
AAACGGGTTATCCTTGAAACGCAGCAGAACTCCCTCGCAACGGAACGCTCTGCTGCAATGCGTTCGGGCAATGAGATCATGCGCACGCTGACGATGTTCTCGGCGGACAGCATGAAAGTTATCGGGCGCGTCATTGACTCGGTGGGCGAGCTTTCCGCGTTGAAAGCAAGATTGCGCACAACGACAGACGCAGAAAGCCGTGCTGCTTTGCAGACGCAGATTAAGGCGGCGCGCAGAAATGTCCGAAAGTCTTTGACCGCGCTTGCAACCTCTGCGCTGTTCATGGCGGCTATCGCACAGCTCTTTAATTGGCTGTACAACAAGGACAAGGATGATGACGAAACGGCGGCGCAGCAGGTGCTTATGGACTTTGCGGGAAACTTGCTCGGCGGGCTCCCGCTCGTGCGTGATATTTATTCGCGCATTGCAGAGGGATATTCCGTTGATAACTATGCCTATTCTGCCCTTAAACGAAACGAAAGCTCACTCCCGAGATGATATTGAAACGCGGCAGAGGCTCTCTGCACAGAAACCCGCTCGGTATCGAGCCGTCAAAGAAACGCAGGATAGGTTATGTGTGGAAGTTCGTTTCCACGTTCGCCGTTGCCGTTTTAATGGTCGGCATAGCCTTAAACCCGAAATCTGACCTCACATGGGGGACTTTCGCGGAGTGCATATTGAAACTGTTTCCGATTGTCCTGAATGGGTTTGCGGGGTATAAAAGCGGCTATGAAAACATCGTCGTCGATACCGTGAATTACATGAATGATCAGTCTGATTTAATGCGACAGCTTATACACTACGTTGAAGAAAACCCTATGGCAAAGCCGCTTGTGGAAGCGGCGGAAGTTGCCGACGAAAGAGAGTTTATAGCTCCTAAAATTGCCGTCGGTGAGGGACGATGAGGCAAAGAAAACCGCTCTTTTTGGGGCGGTTTTTCCTTATGCAAAAGGGTGTGGTTTACGCCGCTGCAAAAGAGAGCCGAGCTAATGGCTGTTCTGAATGCGGGGCAGACGGACACTCCGCGCGTGCGGTTTATCAAGCAGAAAGCCGCATAGGGCTCACATGGAGAGCATAAAGCCCCTGCACAGGACGGGTGGGGGAGTTTCTTGCTGCCCGTTCGCTCATAAAACATGGACATTGCGAAGTCAGATACGAGATCAGGCTCCCGAGAGGGGGCTATTTTCATGCCAAAAACAGCAGTACCAAAAAAATTTTTAGAAAGTTTGGAAAAGTTACTAAAAAACGATTGACAAATCACATAAAAAAATCAAAGCCGTATTGACAAGTGCGGACAGGTATAGTACAATACGTTTTGGAGGATTGCAAGAGGAATATGAAATTCGGAATTTTAACGAGCGGAGGGGACTGCGCGGGGCTGAACGCGGTCATCCGCGCCATCGGAATGTATCTGACGCGCAACGTCAAAAACGCCGAGATCGTCGGCATCCCCGAGGGATACGGCGGACTTATCCGCGGCGAGAGCTATCCGCTCGCGCAGGAAGATTTTGAAGGGATTCTGGACGCAGGCGGCACGATCCTGCGCACGTCCCGCCAGCCATTTAAAAAGATGACTGTGCAGGAGGAGGGCGGCACGCGCCTTTCCAGAATGGTCGCCAACTACAAAAAAATGGGGCTGGACTGCCTTTTCACGCTGGGCGGCGCAGGTACGCACAAGACTGCCGCGCTGCTGAGTATGGAGGGCTGCAACGTCATCGGCGTGCCAAAGACCATCGATAACGATATTTACGGCACGGACGTCACCTTCGGATTCCAGACGGCGGTGGAGGTCGCGACAGACGCCATCTGCCGCATCGAGACGACGGCGCGCAGCCACAGCCGCATCATGCTCGTGGAGGTCATGGGCAATAAGGCGGGCTGGCTCACGCTGCACGCGGGACTTGCCGCGGGTGCGCACATGATCCTCATTCCCGAAATTCCCTTTTCTCTGGACGCGGTGTGCGGGTTCCTCGCCGCGCGCGTGCAGGCGGGGGAGCGCTATTCCATGGTCGCCGTGGCGGAGGGCGCGGTGCTCGACAGCGAGGCGCGCTTTAAAAAAGAGGAGCGCGCGTTCGTCCGCACCGAGCTTGGAGAAAGCACGGTGACCCGCCGCCTTGCCGAAGTCATCGGCGAGCGCACGGGCGCGGAGACGCGCTACTCCGTCCTCGGATATTTGCAGCGGGGCGGAAGTCCCTGCGCGTACGACCGCCTGCTGTGCTCGCGCATGGGCGGTTATGCGGCGCGCCTTGCGGCGGAGGGTCGGTTCGGCGTGACCGTCGCGCTCGAAGGGAACAGGATCACGTTCAACGCCCTTGCCGACGTCGCGGGCAAATACAAATTCGTAGATCCCGCGGGCGAAACGGTGCGCTTTGCCCGCGAGATCGGAATTTCTTTCGGCGACCGCGCGTAAATATAAGCATTTTAAGGAGCTTTTTATGAAATATTCTGTCATTGACATCAGTTCGAGCAGTTTGTCCCTCATCGTGGCGGCGGCGGATGAGCGCAAAACGGAGATCCTCTTCAAGGAGCGGTTCCCGATCAGCC
>CALVMN010000054.1:0-2717 GCA_944346365.1 Candidatus Gallimonas merdigallinarum | reverse complement strand
GGTTCGGCTGCGCCGAACGCCGCGCTTAAAACGCTCGCCGCTCCTCTTCGCAAAAAATCTTTCTGTGAAATCTTTTTTGCGAGTGCTGCGGTATTAGAATGTCGTGAGGGGAAGAGAAACCCAACGTTCGCCTTCGGCTCTGCGTTCGGTTTCTCTCGGCAGCGCGCAAATGGCAACATTTTGGCGCGCGCTGTCTCACTCTTCCGTGCAAGCTGCGTGAGCAGCAAATTGAGGTGCAAAAGGCATAACGCAGTGACGCCTTTTGCAACCATTTTATAGCACGGGCGCAAAATGCGATTTTGCTTGCGCGAGAATTTAATAGCTTGTTCATTTTTTTAGAAAAACCCGCAGGAACGGCTTTCGCCGAACCGCGGGTTTTTTTGTTTTTTCAAAAAATTTTTACCGAATTTTGTAAAAAGTGTTTAAGGACGGCGGATTTAATTTATATTAAAGGTGACATAAAAAAGCAAAACGGCGGTATTAATCGTGAACGAAAAGAAACATCATCATAATCAGGCGCAGGAAGCGTCCGTGCAAATGTCCGAGACGCCCGCAGAGGAGTTCTCAGAAGAGAAGATCGATGAAGAGACGCTTCCCGCAGAAGAAGGCGCGGAGCAGACGGCGCAGCTCTCTCCCGAGGAGGCGCTCATTGCCGCGATTTCGGAGGCGCGGGCGACTGCCGAGGCGGCTGCGGAGGATTTCAAAAATAAGTGGTATTCCGTCTCGGCGGAGTACGAAAACTACCGCAAACGCACTGCGGCGGCGCGCTCTCAGGCGTATGCCGAGGGAAGAAAGGACGTCGTCGTGAAACTTTTCCCCATAGCGGACAGTTTGGAACGCGCGTTGGCGGCGTGCTCGGACGAAAAGACCAAACAGGGCATCGGGATGGTCGTGAAGAACTTCGAGAAACTTCTCGAAGGGGAAAAGATCACCGTCATCGCGCCCGTGGGCGAACCGTTCGACGCCAACCGCTGCGAGGCGATCATGGCGGTCGATCCCCAAGAGGGAGAGGAGAGCGGCATCGTGCGCGAAGTTTACGCGAAAGGTTACGAGCAGGACGGCAAAGTGTTGCGCTTTGCGCAGGTGCTCGTCACAAAATAAAAAATCATTTAAGGAGAAAAAAGTATGGCTAAGGTTATCGGTATCGATCTCGGTACGACAAATTCGTGTGTGGCGGTCATGGAGGGCGGCGAACCCGTCGTCATCCCCAACGCGGAGGGTTCCCGTACGACGCCTTCCGTCGTCGCATTCCAGAAGGACGGCTCCCGCGTCGTCGGGCGCGTGGCAAAGAATCAGGCGGTCGCCAATCCCGATAAGACCGTCATCTCCATCAAGCGTAAGATGGGTTCCGACTATAAGGTGAAGATCGACGAAAAGGCGTATTCGCCGCAGGAGATCTCCGCCATGATCCTCTCCAAGCTCAAAGTGGACGCGGAGGCGTATCTCGGCAGCAAGGTGACGGACGCCGTCATCACCTGCCCCGCATACTTCACCGACGCGCAGCGTCAGGCGACCAAGGACGCGGGTAAGATCGCGGGACTCAACGTTCTGCGTATCATCAACGAGCCTACGGCGGCTGCGCTTGCCTACGGGCTGGATAAGGACAAGGAAAACAGCAAGGTCATGATCTACGACCTCGGCGGCGGCACGTTCGACGTCTCCATTCTGGAAATTTCGGACGGCGTGTTCGAGGTGCTTGCGACCAACGGCAACAATATGCTCGGCGGCGACGACTTCGACCACAAGCTCATGGACTACATGGCTGAGGAGTTCAAGAAGAGCCACGGCGTCGACCTCACCAAAGACAAGATGGCGATGCAGAGACTCAAAGAGGCCGCCGAGAAGGCGAAGATCGAACTTTCCGGCATGAACTCCACCTCCGTTTCGCTGCCCTTCATCTCCATGACGGACGCGGGTCCCGCGCACCTCGATATGGAGATCACCCGCGCGAAGTTCGAGGCGCTCATCGCCGACCTCGTGGAAAAGACGGCGGAGCCGATGCGCCTTGCCATGCAGGACGCGGGGCTTACCTACAAGGATATCGACAAGGTCATCCTCGTCGGCGGTTCCACCCGCGTTCCCTGCGTCGTCGCAAAGGTCAAGGAGATCACGGGCAAAGAGCCGTTCAAGGGCGTCAACCCCGACGAGTGCGTCGCGATCGGCGCAGCCATTCAGGGCGGCGTTCTGACGGGCGAAGTCAAAGACGTGCTCCTTCTCGACGTCATGCCGCTTTCCCTCGGCATCGAGACGCTGGGCGGCGTGTTCACGAGACTGATCGACAGAAATACGACCATTCCCGTCAAGAAGAGTCAGGTGTTCTCGACGGCGGCGGACAATCAGACGAGCGTCGAGATCCACATTTTGCAGGGCGAGCGCGAATTCTGCAAAGACAATAAGACGATGGGCAGATTCATGCTGACGGGCATCGCGCCCGCGCCCCGCGGCATTCCGCAGATCGAGGTCACGTTCGACGTCGACGCCAACGGCATCGTGCACGTCGAGGCGAAGGATCTCGGCACGGGCAAGAGCACGGATATCACCATCACCTCTTCCACCAACCTCTCCGAGGACGAGATCAACAAGGCGGTCAAGGAAGCGGAGCAGTACGCCGAAGAGGATAAGAAGCGCAAATCCAAGGTGGAGGCGCGCAACAAGCTGGACGGCCTCATCTTCTCCGTCGAGCAGGCGGTCAAGGACAACGGCGACAAGTTCACCGA
>CALVMN010000053.1:0-3612 GCA_944346365.1 Candidatus Gallimonas merdigallinarum | reverse complement strand
GGACGTTGCGCCCAGGTGGATGATAGGCATAGCCTTGGGCGCGAGTTTTCCGTATGCTTTGACGTGTGCCATGACGTCATGTCTGACTTCGCTTTCGAATTTACGCGCGTCGTCATAATTTATGTCTTCGGCGTGTTCCTTCATCTCGGCGATCTGTTCGTCGGTGATATTAAGTCCCAGTTCTTTTTCGGATTCCGCGAGAGCGATCCAGAGTTTTCTCCACAGACGGAAACGCTTTTCGTCGCCGAAGTTTTCCTGCATTTCGCGGCTGGCATCGCGTGTATTCAGGGGATTTTCGTAAATGCTCTTATCAGACATAATTCTTCCTCTCTCTACATTATATAATACGGACGGGTTCTGGATACTCGACGCCGAACGTCTCCGCCGTCACTTTTTTCATCTTCTGTTCTTTGAGCGGCTTATCGCGGAAATCCGTCCGCGTCGTCGCGATCTCGTCCACAACATCCATTCCCTCGATCACTTTTCCGAACGCCGCGTACTGTCCGTCGAGATAGTCGGCGTCCGCGTGCATCACGAAAAACTGCGAGCCTGCGGAATCGGGAACCTGCGTGCGCGCCATCGAGAGCACGCCGCGCGTGTGTCTGAGATCGTTCTTCACGCCGTTCGCAGCAAATTCGCCCTTGATGCAGTACCCGGGACCGCCGACGCCGAGGCCCTTGGGGTCTCCCCCTTGAATCATGAAACCGGCAATGACGCGATGGAAGATCACGCCGTCATAAAACCCTTTCCTGATGAGCGAAAGGAAGTTGTTCACAGTATTAGGCGCGACTTCGGGATAGAGCTCGGCTTTAAAAATCTTGCCGTTCTCCATTTCAAACGTTACAATGGGATTGGACATTTTTTACTCCTTTATTCCTCATATTTTTCGATTTTTGTTCCCGCCTCTTTGAAAAGTTCAAGCGAGAATTCATCGGGATACCCCTCTTTATACACCACGCGGGAAATTCCCGCGTTGATAATCATTTTCGCGCAGATGACGCATGGCTGATGGGTGCAGTAAAGCGTTGCTCCCTGAATATTGATGCCGTAGCGCGCCGCCTGAATGATGGCGTTCTGCTCGGCATGAACGCCGTAACAAAGCTCCGCGCGCGTTCCGCTCGGAATATTCAGTGTCTCGCGCAGACACTCGCCGCGTTCGATACAGGAAGCGATCCCCGCGGGCGCGCCGTTGTACCCCGTCGTCATCACGCGTTTATCGCGCACGATGACCGCCCCGACCTTTCTTCTGAAACAGCTCGACCACGTTCCCACCTGCTCGGTGAGTTCCATGAACCGCTTATCCCATTTCTCCATAAAAATACCTCAAACTATTTCTTCGATGTATTATTATACACAAATTTTGCCCGACTGTCAACGAAAGCCCGTAAACTCGTGCAAATCGCGGGGAAATTTCCCAAAAAAATCCAAAGAAAGTGTTTGATTCCCCCCTTGCCGTGTTTATAATACATACGGTAGAAAAAACAAATGTCTTTGGAGGTAATTATGAACATCAAACCCTTGTTCGATAAGGTCGTCGTTGAAGCGGTCACCGTCGAAGAAAAAACAAAGAGCGGATTTATCCTCCCCTCTTCCGCACAGGAAAAACCCCAGACGTGCGTCGTTGTTGCCGTCGGTCCCGGCGGAATCGTCGACGGAAAAGAGGTCAAAATGCAGGTGAAAGTCGGCGATAAGGTCCTCTGCTCCAAGTATGCAGGCACAGACTTCAAGGTAGACGGCAAAGAATTCACCATTATCAAGCAGAGCGACATTCTCGCGATCGTGGAATAATCGCCGATCGCATTCGGGAAAACGAAACAGAACCGTACGGAAACGTATCCGAAAAAATTTAAAAATTCATTCTAAATTTGTGAGGTAATCAATATGGCAAAGCAGATCAAATACGGAGACGACGCCAGAAAGGCGCTTGAAACGGGCGTAAACGTCCTTGCAGACACTGTCAAAATCACGCTCGGCCCCAAGGGCAGAAACGTTGTGCTCGATAAAAAGTACGGAGCTCCCCTCATCACCAACGACGGCGTGACGATCGCAAAAGAGATCGAACTTCCCGATCCCTTCGAGAACATGGGCGCACAGCTCGTGAAAGAAGTTTCCACCAAGACGAACGACGTCGCAGGCGACGGCACCACAACCGCGGTGCTCCTTGCGCAGGCGATCATCCGCGAAGGGCTGAAAAACCTTGCCGCGGGCGCGAACCCCATCATCCTGAGAAAGGGCATCGAAAAAGCCGTCGAGGCGGCGGTTGCGCAGATCAAGTCCATCTCCAAGACGGTGGACGGCAAGAAGGCGATTTCGCAGGTCGCTTCTATTTCTGCAGGCGACGAGACCGTAGGCGAACTCATTGCGAATGCGATGGAAATCGTCGGCAAAGACGGCGTGATCACCGTTGAGGAAGGCAAATCCATGACGACGGAACTTACCACTGTCGAAGGAATGCAGTTCGACCGCGGGTACGCTTCCGCTTACATGGTCACCAATACCGACAAGATGGAAGCTGTGCTCGATTCCCCCTACATCCTCATCACGGATAAGAAGATCTCCAACCTTCAGGAGATCCTGCCCATCGTCGAGCCGCTCGCACAGCAGGGCGCACGCCTTCTCATTATCGCGGAGGACGTCGAGGGCGACGCGCTTGCGGCGCTCATCGTCAACAAGCTCAAAGGCGTGTTCAACTGCGTTGCAGTCAAGGCGCCCGGTTTCGGCGACAGAAGAAAGGCAATGCTCGAAGATATCGCAGTTCTCACGGGCGGCACGGTCATCTCCTCCGACCTCGGCTATGAGTTCAAGGATGTGACGACGGATATGCTCGGCAGAGCAAATCAGGTCAAGGTAGACAAAGACAACACGACGATCATCGACGGCGCGGGCGACAAAGAAGCCATCAAGGCGCGCATCGCATCCATCAAGGCGCAGATCGAGGTCACCACTTCCGACTACGACAGAGAGAAACTGCAAGAACGTCTCGCAAAACTTGCGGGCGGCGTTGCGGTCATCAACGTCGGCGCGGCAACGGAGGTTGAAATGAAGGAGAAGAAGCTCCGCATCGACGATGCGCTCGCAGCAACGCGTGCGGCAGTCGAGGAAGGCTATGTACCCGGCGGCGGCAGCGCACTCCTCTCCTGCGTTCCCGTTTTGCAGAAACTGGTCGCAAGTTTGTCCGGAGACGAAAAGACGGGCGCAGCGATCATCCTGAAAGCATGCGAGGAACCCGTCCGTCAGATCGCGAAGAACGCGGGTGTAGACGGTTCCGTCGTTGTCGACAAGATCCTCTCCAAGAAGACGACCAACTACGGCTTCAACGCGCTCAAAAATGTGTATGCCGACATGGTGGAGAGCGGAATTATCGACCCGACGAAGGTCACCCGTTCCGTTTTGCAGAATGCGGCTTCCGTGGCATCCACCCTGCTCACGACGGAATCCATCGTGACCGACATTCCCACCCCTCCCGCTCCTGCGGCTCCCGCCGGCGGCGATATGGGCGGTATGTACTAATAAAACAGCAAAAAAAGACCTGCTTTTGAAGTGAACCCCAAAGTTTGGACAAAAAAGAATTAGATTGTTTGGGAATGAGTTCGGTATCCAACCGGGCTCATT
>CALVMN010000052.1:0-4922 GCA_944346365.1 Candidatus Gallimonas merdigallinarum | reverse complement strand
CCCCTCACGACTTTTTCTTTCATCAGTTTGAAAGAAAAAGTGTGAACCACTCAGTATTTATCCGGCAAATCGTTCAAAAAGAGCACGCAGTCGCCCTCCGTAAGCTCCTTGGCGAGAAGTTCCTGCGCCTTTTGCAGGGTGGGAACAACTGTAAGCCTGCTCTCGTCGCCCCCCGCGGCGAGATAGCCGCTGCGCACGTCCAGAACGAGCGTTTCGCCCACGAGAATGACGCGGTCCAGCCCGACAAGCGCCGCGCCGAGCGCGCCGTTGACCTCCTCTTCGAGCTGCCCGAGTTCCACGATCCCGGGCGTGACGACAAACTTTCTGCCCGACGCGAGCCGCAACACCTCTACGGCGTTCTTCGCGCCTTCGGCGTTGCAGTTATACGCGTCGTCTAAAATCACGACGCCGTTCCCCTCTCTGCGCTCCAAACGGTGCGGCACGGGCGCGATCTCGGCGATCCCCGCCGCGATCTCCTCCACCGTCATGCCCAGAAGCAAACAGAGCGCAGCGGCGAGCGCGACGTCCTCCGCCGCGTGTCTGCCTAAAACGGGAACGGTCACGGGAATGCTCCCCTGCGGCAGACGGAGCGTAAATCGGGTATTTTCCGTCGAGAGGACAATGTCCTCCGCGTCGAAATCGCGCCCCATGACGAGCGCGTTTCCCCCATCCATGTCCGCAACGGAGCGTCCGAGAACGCATTGCTCCGTGCGCCGCGCGAGCACGCCTTTCTCCGCTCTGATCGCGTTGATCGAGCCGAACGTCTCGGCGTGCTGCGCGCATACTCCCGTCACCACGCCCACCGTGGGGCGGACGATATCGCACAGTTCGGAGATGTCGCCCGTGCGCCGCGCGCCCATCTCCGCAAGGAAAATTTCGCAGTCCAGCCCGCCTTCGTTGACGGTGCGGGCGATGCCCGCAGGCGTGTTGTAGGACGCGGGCGTCGCGATGACTTTATATTTTTTCGACAGAATGACGGCGGCAAAATTTTTGACGGAAGTCTTTCCGAAACTCCCCGTAATGCCCACCTTGACCGCGCCGCTCTCCGCCAGAGCCGCCTGCGCACGTTTCACGAATTTGTTCGCGTGCGGCGCTTCGTACGCCTTCATGCAGAGATTCACGAACGCCAGAACGGGCGGACACAGGAGCGGCACGAGCGCGAAGGGCACAAAGCGCAGAAGGTACACCCAATCGGTATCCGCCGCCATGGAGACGGCGACGAGCGCAAAACCAAGCCCGACGCACAGCGCGAACATGACAATCAGATAGGCGATCACAAGGCGCATGGCGCGCATTGTCGGTTTCAACGGCACTCTGAGCGCGCGCTTATGCTCCGCAACGCAGTAGAGAATGCAGATCCCCGCAAAGGGTACGACGGAGACGAGGTTCGCCGCCTCGTATCCGAGGAAAGAAAAGCAGACGGAAAAAAGCGCCGTCAAAAGCGCGAGCGCAAGCGCGAGAAGCGACGCCTTTTTGCGTTCGATATTGCGGCTTCTGTAATACCAGCGGAGGAACGCGCCGCCCGCATACCCCTCCTGCTGTAAAATCGCGACGAGGCGCATCGAGCACATCACAAAGGCGTATCCCGCAAGGATCCCGCCGAATATGACTGCAAGTACCGTCGATAAACTCATCGTAAAAACTCCTCCGCCGCCGCGTTGAACGCGAGCGGATTTTCCAGATGCGCGAAATGCCCGCACCCCTCCATGACGAAGAGACTGCTCCCCTTCACGCAGGCATGGTATATCCGCGCGGACGCAAGCGGCGTTTCGGTATCCGCCGACCCGCACACGAAGAGCACGGGGCGGGCGATATTCGCCGCGTCGCCGCGCAGGTCCTCGTTGACGATCTTTTTATAGCTCTCCCGCATGATGGGCGGGAGCTGCCTGTATTCCGCACTGCCGAAATGCCGTTCCGCATAGCGGGGCGCAACCGTGCGCACGGCGCGGTACGCCTTCACGCGCAGACGGTAGCCGAGCGTCCGCTTGGGGACGATCCCCGCGCAGCCCGTCAGAACGGCGCGGTCGAATATATCCGCACGGGAGAGACACTTGACAGCCACCCGCCCGCCGAACGAATGCGCAACGACGTGCGGGAAACCGATCCCGAGCGCGCCGAGCGCCTCCTGCGTCCAGTCGGCATAATCGGAAACCGACCACGCCGCGGGAATAGGCTCCGCCTCCCCGAACCCGGGGAAATCGAGCGCCGTGACCCGAAAAAATCGGGAAAAGTAACTTATCTGCGGGTAGAAACTCTCCTTAGAGGCAAGGTAACCGTGTAAGAACACGAGGTCTTTCCCCTCGCCCATGCGAATATAAGAGATGTTCAACCAAGCTCCTTCACCATGACGACGGCGTCCTCGCCGTCGGGGTAGTAGCGCGAACGGGCGTACAGCCCGCGGAAGCCCGACGTTAAATAGAGCATGATCGCGGAGGAGTTGGAAACGCGCACTTCTAAAAACACGCGCTTCACGCCCCGCTTTTTCGCCTCTTCCAGAAGATCTTCCATGATCTTCCTGCCCCGTCCGCAGCGGCGGTACATCTCCGCCGTCGCGATCAGCTGAATTTCCGCCTCGTCCTCGACGATACCGATCCCGCCGTATGCGGTGATCGCGCCCCCTTCTTCGAGCAGAGAACCGTAAAAATGCCCCGAAAGAAAGGACTCGGCGAGCATCCGCAGATTCCACGGGTCGGAAAAACACTCCCGTTCCAGCTCGGCGATCGCGCTCAGGTCGGCATATTCCCACGCCCTTCCGTTCATGACCGTTCCTCCGCGGAAGATTTGCGCAGGTACAGCGCTTCCAGCATATGCGCGCCGCACGCTTCCCCCGCCTTCGCCAGCGCGGCGGCGGAAAGTCCCGCGGCAACGTCGGCAGTGCGCACGCCCTCGAAGAGCGGTTCGCAGGCGACGGGCGTATAGCCCTTCGCGATCAGCGCATCCGCGCCCGCACGGCTCACAAAGGCGGGCGGCACGGAGACCTCCGTCCTGCAATACGCGCAGGCGTAATAATTTCCGTGACCCGCGTCCACAAGACAGAGTTTTTTCGCGCTCTTATCAGCGTATGCGAGACAGTCGAAAGAGGTGAGCGCAAGCGCGGGTTTTTCCAGCGCAAGGCACAGTCCCTTGACCGTTGCGATCCCGATACGGATCCCCGTAAACGAGCCGGGTCCGACCACGCAGGCAAAATAATCGCAGTCCTTCGGCGCGATTTTGGCTTTGGAAAATGCCGCCCCGATCTCCCCCATCAGGAGCACGGAATGCCTCATCGCGCAGTCCTCGCGGCGGAACACCGTCTCGGAAGAGCCGTCAAAAACGGCGGTATTCAGTTGTTTTCCGCTCGTATCGACGGCAAGAAACTTCACGTTACGATCTCCCGTTCCCGTTCTCCGATCTTTCTGATAAAAATCGTTTTGCAATGTTCGGGCAGAAGCCCTCTGATATTTTCGCTCCACTCCACGAGGCAGACTTTTCCCGCCTCGAAGTAATCGGCAAAGCCCAGCTCCTCCGCCTGCCGCTCGCTCCCGATGCGGTAACAATCGAAGTGGAAGAGCGGACCGTAGCTGTTCACATAGGCGTATGTGGGGCTTAAAACGTCCTCCGTGACGCCCAGCCCGCGCGCAATTCCCTGCGCAAGTACCGTTTTACCCGCGCCCATCTCCCCTTCGAGGAGCACCACGTCGCCCGCGGAGAGCGTCTTTGCAAATGCTTCCGCCCATGCGTGCGTTTCTTCGGGCGAATGAGAAATAAAAACCGCCATATACCTGATATTATACAGCATACGGCGGATTTTCGCAAGGATTTTTACAAAGTTATGCCGCGAGAAGATACCGCAGCACCGCAAAAAAGACGAGCACGAGAATCGCAAGCAGGATTCCCACGACGATCATACCTGTTTTCAGCCTGTTCATGCGCGGGGAGATCTCCCCTTTCGGCGTGATGCGCGCGTTCAGACGGTTGATCGCCCGCGAAACGTGTTTATATACCAGGATCGTGATGAGCGACGCCGCCAGACAGCGCAGCGCGTTGAAGGGCAGCACCGAAACCCAGAGATAGAACTGATAGAAATTCTCGCGCGTGCAGGATGGAAAGAGCGGCGTCATCATGCCCAGAAGCGGATCCCAGCTCCCGCCGAACATCCACTCTACGTAGAACGGCACGAGAACCAGCCAGTTAAAGAGAATAGCTACGGCAATGGAGACCGCCGATCCGACCGCCAGCCCCGCCGCCGCGCCCTTGAAGGTGCGGCGTTTTTTATAAATAAGACCCGCGGGCAGACAGAACGCGATCCCGATGATGATGTCGGCAAAATCGCCGACGAACATGGTGCTTGTGGAGACGCACACGAGTTTGATGAGCACCATCATCACGACGATAATGCACCCCGACAGCGGTCCGAGCGCGAACGTGCCGATGAGCACGGGAACGTCGGCAAATTTAAATTCGAGAAAGCCGGGGAATGCGAACGGGATCGCGAAATTGAAGATATACAGCACTGCCGCCAGCGCGGAAAAGAGCGCGAGCACCGCAATGCGCGTGGAAGAAAAGTACCGTTTTGCCGCTGTTGCCATACAAAGAACCTCTTAGAAAATATTTCGAGTATTCTTTGCCGTTTCCGCAAGCAAAAACGCGCCCCTTTTTCAGGGGCGCGCAGAAATGCCGTTGTTTCCTTTCTCATCCGGACTATAACCGTCGGTACGGGAATCACACCCGTTCGGGGGCTTGCGCCCTTCGCAGACTATACTGCCGGTGGAGATTTTCACTCCGCCCCAAAGAATATCCGATTGCATATATTATACGCCCCTTCCCGCGCCGCTGTCAAGCATTTTTTAAAAAGCCGCATACGGGATGCGTCATTCAATCTCATAAAGTAGCGCTCGGTTACAATGATAAATCAAAACCCCGCACGGAAGGTGCGGGGTTTT
>CALVMN010000051.1:0-4931 GCA_944346365.1 Candidatus Gallimonas merdigallinarum | reverse complement strand
TGTTTTCGCAACAGTATGGCACACGGCGGCTCACTACATTGGTTCCGCCGAGATACTGCGCAAAATGCGATTTTGCTTGCGCGAGTAATTTTATAACTTGCCTCCCTCTTTGAGGGTGAGCCATGCGTAATGCGCAGCAGCGCGGTGCGCTGTGCGCGCATGGCGAACTAAGGAATTGCCTTTATCAGCGGCAATTCCGTGCCCGCAGGCGGCACACCACCTTGGTGCCGCCAAGAGGTGCCCCGCAGGGGCGGTGGGAGTAACTCCCTCAGTCTCGCTCACGCTCGACAGCTCCCTCACAGAGGGCGCCAAGGACGAGCATGACTTTGCCCGATAGCATTTCTGAACTTGTTTTTACGAGTCTTTGCTCGCAGAATTTCGTGAACCGAGCTTTTGCTGTGCAATGAACACCTTCATCACGAAGGAGTGCGGCAGGAGTTTCGTGAGGGCGTGCGTCGCCTTTGCAATAAACCCGGGCACGACGTAATCCTTTTTCTTTTTCATGGCGCGGAACGTCTTTCTGGCGATGAACGCGGGGTCGTACATACAGTCGAAATGCGTAATGACGGAATTTCCGTTCGCGCGGTCGAAGAACGCCGTTTTCGTCCAATAAGGGCATACGGAAAGCACGCGTACGCCGCGCGGTTTCATCTCCCGATTGACGGCGCGGGAGAGGGCGAGCACGTACGCTTTCGTCGCCGCGTATTCCGCGCCGAAGGGAACGGGCTGGAACGCCGCCACGCTCGCCACGTTCACGACGATGCTGCCCTTTTCGCAGTAGGGGAGCGCTGCAAGCATCATGAGCGCGAGCGCGCGGCAGTTGAGATCGGTCATGCCCGCGGCGTCCTGCTCGGGAATGCGGTCGAACCGCTCGAATACGCCGTATCCGCTTGCGTTGATGAGAACGCTTATAACGGGCTTTTCTTCGGCGAGGAGCGATTTCACCCTCTCGATGCTCTCCGCCTTGGTCAGGTCGAGCGGAATGGGGCGCACGGGAATTGGCAATTCCTCTTGCAGCGCGTTCAGCCGCGCTTCGCTGCGGGCGATCGCCCAAAGCTCGTCGAACTGCGCGTGCGCGGGCAGACCCGTTGCGAGCAGCTTTCCGATGCCGGAAGAAGCTCCCGTGACGATTGCAATTTTTTTCATAAAAAAACCTCCGAATTTTTTTGTGTGCCGTTTAAGTACGGTCGGTTTGCGGTATATTATAAATGACCTCCGAAAGGGGAGGCTCCAAAGGAGAAAAAAGTATGAAGACCTATTTACAGAAAAGAAATAACGGAGATGTTTTCGACGTATTTGAGAACTTCTTCAAACCCATGTTCTACGATGAACAGCTCGACAGTATGCGCACCGACATCAAGGAGACGGACGACGACTACAAGCTCTCCATTGAGATGCCCGGGTTTAAGAAGGACGAGATCAAAGTCTCGCTCGACAACGGGTATCTGACGGTCAGCGCAGAGAAGGCGGAAAAGGAAGAGGAGGGCAAGGAGAAGAGCGCGAAGTACCTGCGCCGCGAGTGCCGCGTCTCCTGCCAGAGAAGCTACTACGTCGGCGACGACGTGCAGGTGGACAGCGTCAGGGCGAAGTACGACAACGGTATGCTCGAACTCACCGTGCCGAAGGCTGCGCCTAAGAAGATCGAAACGAAATCCATCGCCATCGAATAATCGGTACATTGCTTTTAGCGGACGCCCCGCTCCCCGCTCAGGGAGCGGGGCTTTTTTCGTGCCGAACGACCTGTGAAGTCAGTCGATGAGTCCGCCGTATTCTTCGTAGAGCGCTTCCGATTCGGCGGAGAGCGTGGCGAGACGGTCGGTCACTTCCTGCGCGCGGTGGAAGTCCCGTCCGCACACGGCAAGTTCCTCCGTGAGTGCCGCCTGCTCCTCTTCGAGGGCGGCAAGGCGCGTTTCGATCTCTCTGATCCGTGCGCGTTTCTGTGCCTCGCGTGCACGCTCTTCCTTGGAGCGGTAGCCTGCCGTCGCGCGTTCTTTGGGCGGCTCCGCCGCGGACATGGGTGGGGGAGAGGCGTTCCTGCGCTGTGCGAGGAAGTCCGCATACCTGCCCGAAAAGGACGTGATCGCGCAGTTTTCCAAACAGACGATGCGGTCGGCGATCGCCTCGATGAACCGTCTGTCGTGCGAGACGAACAGCACCGTGCCGTCAAACGCCGCAAGCGCCTCTTCGAGCGATTCGCGCGCGGGGAGGTCGAGGTGGTTGGTCGGCTCGTCCAGAACGAGCACGTTGCCCCGCTCCGCCTGCAAGAGGGCGAGCGCGAGCTTGGCTTTCAGCCCGCCCGAAAGTTCGCATACCTTCTTTTCCATGTCCTCGGCGTCCAGCCCCGTCCGCGCGAGGAGAGACTGCGCGTCCGTGCGGCTCATGCCGCGGTGAACGCCCCAGAATGCGTCCAGAACGCGCTCGGCGGGGTCGAGCCGGGCGTTCTCCTGATCGTAATAGGCGATGCGCACGAACCGCCCGCGCACTACGCGGGCGTCCTTGGAGAGCAGGAACTTCAGAAGCGTCGTCTTGCCCGTTCCGTTGTCGCCCAGAATGGCGCATTTCTGCCCGCGCATGAGGGAGAAGGAGACGTCTTTTAAAAGCGTTTTTCCCCCGACGGCGAGGTCGAACCCTTCGGCGCGCAGAACGCACTCGTAGGGTGTATCGTCGTACGAAAAGCGGAATACGGGCGGGCGTTTGGGGGCGAGCGGCTTTTCAAGCACTTCCATTTTTTCCAGCTGTTTGACGCGGCTCTGCGCGCTCGAGGCCGTCGTTGCCCGCACAATGTTCTTTTCGACGTACGTTCTCAGTTTTCTGATCTCTTCCTGCTGTTTTTCGTAGGCGCGTTCCTCAGACTTGCGTTCCTCTTCTTTGAGCGTTTTGTAGCGGGAGTAATTGCCCTTGTAGGAGGAGAGTTTTCCGCGGTCGAGTTCGAGCGTACGCGACGTGAGCCTGTCGAGAAAATATCTGTCGTGCGAGACGATAAGCAGCGCGCCCTTGTAGGAAGAGAGGTAATCTTCCAGCCAGAAGAGGGTACTCACGTCGAGGTGGTTGGTCGGCTCGTCCAGAACGAGCAGCTCGGGCTCTTCCAGCAGCAGGCGGCAGAGTTTGAGCTTCGTTCGCTCCCCGCCCGACATGGTCGCCACGTTCTGCGCGTACGCCTCCGCAAATCCCATGCCGTTCAGCACGGTTCGGATGCGCACGTCGGTATGATAGCTGTCCCGCGCGGCGATGCGCTTTACAAGGCTCTCCTGCCGCGCTGCGAGCACGCGCATTTCCGCCTCGTCGGCGTGCGCCATGGCAAGCTCCGTCTCTTTGAGGCGGGCGAGCAGCCGTCTGTCCTCCTCGAACACTTCCTCCATCGCGCCGTACACGGTGGCGTCTGCGGTGAATCCGCCCGACTGTTCGAGGTAGCCGAGCGAAAGATCGCGCTTGCGGATCACCGTGCCGCTGTCCGGCGCAAGTTCGCCCGTCAGCAGTTTTAAAATCGTCGTCTTGCCCTCGCCGTTTCCGCCGAGGAAGCCGACGCGCTCCTTTTCGTGCAGCGTAAAACTGACGTCCCGCACGACGGGAACGCCTGCATATCCGAATGTCACGTTTTCAAAAGCGGCGAGCATAATTTCTCCTTGGTTGCAAAGGCTTGTGGTATGAATAAAAAACTTGCGGAGGCGGAGCGTATCCGCGAACGCCTGAAATGCGCCCCGCCCGACGAATGCGCCCGTCTCACCGAACGCCTCGTAAGGCTCCTCGACGAAATCACCGATTAAAAATCCCAATCGGGGATATACGCCTTTCCCACGCTCTCCTTATCCTGCGTGTAGAGGGGGGCGAACCCGAGCGCGAGCGCGTAGTCTGCAACACGCCTGTATTCGCGCGCCGTCAGCGTGCGGCAGAGTTCGGGATAGCGCTCGTATTCTCCCATCGGCGTATATTGGCGCATCAGCGAAAGGGGCGTGCCGTCGGGCAGCGTCTCTTTGAGAAAGTCGAGGATTTTCAGACTGTCCGACGTGCAGGCGGGCATGACGAGATGCCGCACGATCAGCCCCGCTAATATCTTTCCGTCGCCGCTCCACACGGGCGGCTTTTGCGCCATAAAGCGGACGGCTTCGCTTGCCCGCGCGAAGTAATCCGCCCGCCCCGTGTACCGCTCCGCGAGCGCGGGGGAGTAAAATTTCACGTCGGGCAGCCATACGTCGATATAGGACGCGATGCGCTCCAAAGCCTCGACCTTGCAGTATCCGCCCGAGTTGTACACGACGGGGATCTGCGGCTTATACAGGGCGAGCGCCTCCGCGATCTGATCGGAGACGTGGTCGGGCGTGACGAGGTTGATATTGTCCGCGCCCGCTTCTTCGAGTTCGCGGAAAATTTCCGCAAGCTCTTTGGGCGTGACGGCGCGCCCGCGCCGCGCGCGGGAAAGCTCGTAATTCTGGCAGAACACGCACCTGAGCGAACAGCCGCCGAAGAACACCGTTCCGCTCCCGTTCTTATGCGAGACGGGCGGCTCTTCAAACGGGTGCAGGTAATATTTTGCGACGGTGAGTCCTTTCACGCCGCATACGCCCGCGTGCGCGGGTCTGTCCGCCCCGCACGAGACGGGGCAAAGCGTACATTGCATACGCACGATTATATCATGACGCGGCGCAAAAAGCAACCCGCTTCCCGCCCATTCTCGTTGACTTTTGCAGGCGTATCGATAATAACTCGTTGACTTTTTCAAGGTTATCTATTATACTGTAAGGGAAAAATACGAACCACGCCTTTGGCGGAATCTTTTCGGCATCTTTTTGCTCATCTTCCTTGCAATACGCTGTATGGCTGCGTCATCTTCACAAAAATCTGACACGAAAATCTTCACGCCAAAGGTGCGAAGCAATCAAAAGCGGTAAGATGAGCGGTCAGACAAGGCGAAGCCCGCAGCGCGTGCCGTGTGG
>CALVMN010000050.1:0-5090 GCA_944346365.1 Candidatus Gallimonas merdigallinarum | reverse complement strand
TTTGAGAAAAAGGAGCGGCAAACGCATAAGGCGCGGTGTTCGGCTTTGCCGAATCACCCGCAAAATTCGTTTCGCCGCGACGCGATGACGCAGTAATACCGAGGTATTGCAAGGAAGATGAGCAAAAAGATGCCGAAAAGATTCCGCCAAAGGCGTGGTTCGTATTTTTCCCTTATAGTATAGCACGAAAGCGCGGAATTGACAAGGATTTTGCGCCCCTTTCCTCGATCACAGCGCGATGAGCCAATAAATCAGCCCCACCGCCGCACCCGCGCTCACGCCGAACACGATGATCGGACCGGCGACGTTGAACATTTTTGCCGCCATGCCGTAGACGTAGCCCTCCGTCTTGAACTCGACGGCGGGCGAGGCGACGGAGTTCGCAAACCCCGTAATCGGCACAATGCTCCCCGCGCCCGCGTTCTTTCCGATGCGGTCGTACACGCCAAGCCCCGTTAAGAGCACGCCGAGGAAGATGAGAATGACGGAGACCGTCCCCGCGAGCACGTCGCCCGTCAGTCCCGCAAATTCGAGCATGAACCGCAGGAACTGTCCGATGCAGCAGATCAGCCCGCCCACCATGAACGCGCGCCCGCACGTTTTGAAATGCTGCGTGGGCGGATCGAAGGAATTGACGTATTTGAGATAATTCTTATTGTAATTTTCCCGCGAACGCCCCGTCATGACCTGATCTCCTCCCTGCCCGCTTCGGGGAAACAGGTCTCGCGCTCGTCGCGCGTCTTTTCCAAGGGATTGCGTTTGATCTTTTTCATACCCGTATTTTGGTTTCCGCGCGGCGGAAATATACGCTTGCGGGACATGATTTTGCGCCGTTCCGCACATATTGACGCGGGAGGCAGATATGAATATTTTCGGTTTATGCGCAATGCTCGCCGCCTGTCTGCTGACGGGCGGCACGGCAAATGCTGCGGCGGATAAGAACTTTCCGCCGACAAAGATCATGGAGCGCGTCGGCTGCGTCACAGGCGAGGGCGTTCAGGTCGTTACCCTTTACGGCACATATGAAAACAAGGGATTGTACGCACAGAAGATCAATATCGTCGTAACACAACGGGAGACGGGAGAAGAGGTCGCGCGCATTACGCCCGAACAGGACGCAGGATACCTGCCCGCGATCCTGCTCGCCGACTTCACGGGCGACGGCACGGAGGAAATTTACCTCGGCATGGACAGCGGCGGCAGCGGCGGATTCGGGTTCGCCTATATCTACGCGCTCTCGTCGGGCAGTACGGAGACGCTCTTTGATTTTTCCAAAGTTCCCATGCCATATGCCGCGCAGTACGAGGACGGTTACCGCATGAGCGTTTCTGACGACCCCGCCGCCCTGCAATACTCGCTCGACATTTCCGCCCGCGGCGAGGAATATCTCAGCGAACTGTATACGGAGGACGGAACGCTGAAAGCGCCCGTCATGGCGGACGTCTCCGCCGTGAACACGGTACTGCCCTTCTTCGTGAATACGGACGATCGGTTTCACGTTCTGGTCATGCGGCGCATTACGGGGCTGTATAACGCCGACGCGTTCGGCTATACGCAGGATTTCATGCGCTGGGACGGCACGCAGTTCGCGACCTATTTCCGACTCGTCGGGGTCTACGGCAGCGAAACGCCCTGACGACAGCCAAAACAGCGGAACGGCGCAGAGATAACGCCGTTCCGCTGTTTTGATTCAACTGATTTAAAGTTTTTCTACAATGATGCCGTCCTCGATGGTGCAGTCGTAGAAGGACGGCTTGTAGCCGATTTTCTTTTCGTATTCGGCGGTGACGCGCGTCTGGAAATCTTCCACGCCGCTCTTCTGCACGATGGAGACGGTGCAGCCGCCGAATCCCGCGCCCGTCATGCGCGAACCGATACAGGCGGGATGCGCCTGCGCCGCGGCGGCGAGCGTATCCAATTCAATGCCCGTCACCTCATACAGATCGCGCAGGGACGCGTGGGATTCGTTGAGCAGTTCCCCGAGCGCGCCGACGTCGCCGCGTTTCATCGCGCTTGCCGCACGGCGTACTCTGTCGCATTCGCGGACGACGTGGCGGGCGCGGTCCTGTACCTTGCCCTCCCATTCGATCGCCTCCGCAAGGCGTTCAAATACGTCGGGGGTCAGCTCCGCAAGGCAGGAGATATCCGCCTTTGTTTGGAGCAGTTCGAGCGCGCGCTCCGTCTCGGCGCGGCGTTCGTTATATTTGCTCTCCACAAGATTGTGCGGCTTGTTGCAGTTTGCAATGACGAGCGTATAGTCGCCCAACAGAATGGGAACGTATTCGCGTTCGAGCGTTTTGCAGTCCAGAAGGATCGCGTGATTTTTCTTGCCGCACGCCGAAGTGTACTGATCCATAATGCCGCAGTTGACGCCCGCGTACTCGTGTTCCGCCTGCTGCGCCGTCAGCGCGATCTTCACATGGTCGAGCTTCTCCCCCGCCAGCACGGAAAACGCCGCGAGCGTGGAGACTTCGATGGCGGCGCTCGACGAAAGCCCGCTTCCGAAAGGAACGGTGCAGTCGAACAGCATATCGCAGCCGACGATCTTATGCCCCGCCTGCTGCCACAGCCACGCGCAGCCCGCGGGATAGTTCGCGTATTTTACGTCCCGATACTCCCCGAGCCGCCCGATGTCGAGCGCGATGCAGGCGGGAATATCCGTCCACGCGAGATTGATCTTATCCGTGCCGTTTGGACGGACGTAAACGGTGTTCTTCAAAGAGAGCGCAGCGGGCAGGACCTTGCCGCCGCAGTAGTCTACATGCTCCCCGATGAGATTGACGCGCCCCGCCGCCGAGACTTTGTACATATACTCTTTTTCGTTAATCATGGATAAACCCTGCCTTTTCGATGAGCAATTGCGCCGTATCTTTCTAAATTTTGAATACGGAGGCTGTATTTCGGATCATCTCCCTTCACGCTGTTTCCGCTCACCGCCTTTTTTGATCGCGGAATTCGGGCTTGCGCAGTTGACAGCGACGATCAGCCGGTTCTCCGCCGTAAAGCGAGGATAGGCATTGAGCTTCTCTTTTTTGACGTAATCGAAACGCGCGCGATACGCGTACAGCCGCTCCGCAAGTTCGGAGGAGGAAAGATTCGCCTTCCCGCAGGCGGATGCAAGCCCTCTGAGCAGTATGGAGACGCTCCTGCCGTCCTGCGCCTGCCCGCTCCCTTCGTTACCGTCCAACCCGACAAGACCGAGCACCATTCGGCGATAGCGGTTTTATTCGTCCGCCCTGCCTGTTTACACCGTAGATTATACGCGGCATACGCGCTTTTTTCAAGCAACATTTTGTCCGATGATAGACATTTATTGACATTCATAGACATTATTCACTTGACATCTGAATCAGCTCAGACTATGATAAAATTAAGGAGACAGGATATGCTCGCAAAGAGAGAGATCTGGAAATATCCCGAGAAAACGCACGTCTGGGTCGGAAAATACCGCAACTCGCACAACCTGCTGCACTGGCATTACGACTGTGAATTCGTATATGTGGAGCACGGCTCGATCGACGTGTTCTGCGAGAAGAAAATGCACACGCTTCGCGAAGGAGAATCGATGCTGACCGACAGCGGACAGATCCACTTCCAGCGCGCGCGGGAGCCTGACACCGTGCTCATCGTGATCATATTCGACTACAACGTGATCCGCACCTTTCTGGACAAATATCAGCTTGCCGAGCCGAAACTTGCAAATCATTATCCCATTCCCGAATATTACGCGCGGCTGAAAAGCATTCTCTCTGCGCGCAGACCTTTCTACGGCGAAGAGGCGAACTGCGTCGTCCGCGAAATGATGATCGAAGTGTTCCGCGGCGAACAGCTCGTGCGCCGCGCCGAAAACAACCGCACGGAAGAGATGTTCAAGCGGCTGCTCGAAGAGCTGCAATCGCGGTTTGCTGAATACACCTTTCAGGACGCCGCGCACTTTATGGGCATGAGCGAGGCGTATTTTTCCCGCTGCTTCAAGGCGATGACGGGAACGACCTTCTCGCAGTACCTCAACTACCTCCGCACGGACTGCGCGGTGCGCCTTCTGCAATCTGACCACGGCATGACGATGACGGAGATCTGCGACCGCTGCGGGTTTGCGACCATCCGCAACTTCAACCGCATCTTTAAGGATCTGACGGGGTTCTCCCCCTCCAGCCTCCCCGACGACTATATCCTCGAAGATAAGTTCTCTTTCTGCAGCGAAAAAGCCTTCAATCCCACGCTGTACGACTGCGAACTCATTGAAAGCTGCAAATAAAAACAGAAAAACCGCGTACAATCAAATTTGTAAGCCCTTGCCGATCCGACGACGCCCCGTCGGATCTTTTTTGATCTGTAAAATATCACCTGATTTTCACCTCGTTTTCTCCGCAAAGCGTTTAAAACGCGCGTATAATGATTATGAATAGTTATCATTTGATAAGTTTTTAGAAAGGAGGTCGTATGACGGAACGAGAGAGCGCGGAACGCGCCGCATCGATGATCCTGCGCGCAAGGGACTGCGTCCGCAGATACAAAAACCATACGCGGGAACACGGCAAAATTTTCATGATCCTCGGCGGACTCCGCGAATACGAGTCGCGCACGGGGCACCCCGTCACGATCACGGAGATCGCGCGCCACAGCGGGCTGGCAGTGCCGAACGTGGGCAGGCTCTTGAAACCATTGGAGGAGGCGGGACTTCTGCGCCGCGAAAAACAGGGCAGAACGGTACACGTTGCCATTACGCCGCAGGGCGACGCCCTGCTCGCCGAACAAAGGGAGGATTTTCTGCGCGACGTGACTGCCTCCCTGAGCGCGCTTGACGAGCGCGAACGGGATATTTTCCTTGCCTGCGGAGAGAAACTTCTTGCAAGGCTGGAAGAACATCTGCAAAATCAATCTGCGGGAGACATCGGATGCTGAAACTTTACAAAAATCTGAAAGCGCAGGATTGGGCGATCGTCATTCTGATCGTCGGGATCACCGTCGCGCAGGTCTGGTTTACCATGGAGCTGACGGATCAGATCGCCGATGGGATTGCATGGGAAACGGCGCAAAAGCAAGTATAAATCGTATAGAGGTGAAGTCGGAAAGATCGCTCCAAATAT
>CALVMN010000049.1:0-5368 GCA_944346365.1 Candidatus Gallimonas merdigallinarum | reverse complement strand
CGAGATCGTCGATCTGCAGAACTTCCTCAACACGATGGGGGCGAAGATTGCGGGTGCGGGGACGGACGTCATCGAGATCGAGGGGGTCAAGGCGCTGCACGGCGCTGCGTTCCGCCCCATGAAGGATCGCATCGAGGCGGGCACCTTCCTGTTTGCGACTGCCGCGTGCGGGGGCGAAGTGGAGGTCGAGGGGGTGCGCCCCGAGAATATTCGCCTCCTTCTACATAAATTGCGTGAAAACGGTTGCAAAATCCATGCAAAAAATGATAAAATAAGAATAGAAAGCTGCGGTCGGCTCAAATGCAACCGCCGCATCGAAACGATGCCCTTCCCGGGATTTCCCACCGATTTGCAGGCGCAGGCGACTGCGCTGAACGCGGGGGCGGAGGGCAGCGCGCTCATTGTGGAAAATCTGTTCGAGACGAGGTTCAAATACGTTCCCGAACTGCAAAAAATGGGCGCGGATATTCAGGTCAAAGACCGTCACGCATTCGTGCGCGGCGTAAAGAGACTGCACGGCGCAAGCGTCGTGGCGGGAGACCTCAGGGGAGGGGCGGCGCTCGTCATTGCCGCGCTCGGCGCAGAAGGGCGTTCGGAAGTACTCGATCTCTCGCATACGGACAGAGGATATGCCGACTTCCGCGGAAAGCTCAAAAAGTTGGGCGCGGAAATCAGGCGCGTACGCGTATAATCGGTTTTATCGGAGTTACCAATGAAGCAAAAGACGATCATCACAACGATCATAGCGTTTGTTCTGCTCATCGCGGTGATTGCGGCGGGGCTGAACGCCGTTTTTACCGTGACGTATGTGCGCGCCACCTTTCGCACTTATACCGAGCGGGGCGCGGCGGCTGCGGAGTCGCTCAAAGAGGAATTGAACGGCTATATCAACCGCAGCTCCGTCTTTCTCAATCTGGCGGACGTCCGCGCGACGGTGGAAGCCGATCCGCGGTTCGAGGTTGTCTCCGTTGCCAAAGAATATCCCGAAACTGTCGTTGTGGAGGTCGTCGAACGCCGCGAGGCGTTTGCAGTCGCCGCCGAGGACGGAACATATACCGTTCTGGACGAAGAGGGCTGGGTACTCGGAAGTTCGCAGACGGCGGAAGGGTACATTCTGCTCGAAGGTTTCACGCTCACCGTACAGGACGGGCGCGCGGGCGGAGAGAATTTCGATTTGCTCCTGCAAGCGTATAACGCCATGCGCGATCTTCTGGGCGAGGTAAGGGCGAACGTTCTTTCCGTCACCTACCAGTCGCCCGCCGACGACTGGACGCTGTTCCGCATTCAGATGCGCGAGGGGGCGGAGATCGTCCTGCTTAATCCCGCAGACCGCACGGGCGAAATGGCATCGGCGGCGACGCAGCGTTATCTTGATATGACGGACGCCGATCGCATTCTGCAGACAATCACAGTCACACTGACGACGGACGGGAAGATCGCGGTGTCCGTCGGCAACATTCCGTAAATATTACATCGGAACAAGGGAGAAACGCACTCTGTGCAGCAGGGGGCGTTTTTCTTTACGCAAAAAGGGGATGAAATCCTGAAAATACTTTTTGATTTCTTGACATATTTCGGCTGTGCTGTTATAATAGTAGAAAGAATCTGCACGCAGAGCACAGCGAGGGGCACTATGAGTCGAAAAAGCGTTGCGGTGCTGGATGTCCGTTCTTCCGAGATTTCCATTGTCGTCGGGGAACGCGGCGTAAACAACACCTTCGTATTCAAAGCGAGTAGAACGGAGCCGTATGACGGCTACGACGATACCGCTTTTTTTGACACGGACAGGCTCTCGGACGCGGTGTTCCGCGCGCTTACGTCTGTGGAGCAGATCTGCGGCGAGCGGATCCGGGACCTGTACGTCGGCGTACCCGGGGCTTTTACCCGCGTTGTTCCCAAGGAACAGGTGACTGGCTTCCCGAAAAAACGCCGCATCGGCCGCCGCGAGATCGACGCGCTGTTTGCGAGCGGAAAAGAGGAGCTTGAAGGCTATCGGCTTATCCGAGCCACGAGCATGATCTATGTAACGGGTGACAACCGCCGCGTCGTCGACCCCATCGGACTTTCCTCGGATGTTTTAAGCGGTGTGCTTTCGTATTTTTACTGCACCGATTATTTTGCGGAAACGTTCGAGTCGATTTTCGCAAACATGAAGATCGCACTGCATTTTCTTCCGACGGAGCTTGCAATGGCGACCTATCTTATCCCTTCGGAAACGCGCGACGAATATGCGCTCTTTTTCGACGCGGGATATATGTCGTCCACGCTCCTTGTTCTGATGGGAAACGGCGTGCTTTCCGAGCGCACCTATTTCGTCGGAAAGGGGCAGATCGCCGTCAGGCTCATGCAGCGTTTTGCGCTCCCGTACGACGCCGCAGCCGCGTTGCTTGCGCGGGCGAATCTGTTTTCGCGCGATAATGCGGGCAGGACCGAGTTTTCCTACCGCGGCGAGACGTATGAGATCGATCTTGACGACCTTGTCGAGACGGTCAAAGAGGGCTTGGACGAAATCTGCGAGGCAATCGGCGGATTTTTGGAGGAGTGCTCCGGAAAGGAACTCGACTATAAGCCCCTGTATATTTCGGGCGAAGGACTTTGCGACATCCGCGGAGCGTTGGAGCACGTTTCCAAGCGCGTGAGCCGCATCTGCGAACAGGTCGCTCCCGATCTTCCGTACTACAATAAACCCACAATGAGTTCGCGCATTGCGCTGCTCGATATGGCATATGACGACCATCGCAGAAGCGGATGGTCACAGAAACTTCTCAATCTGATTTTCGGAGGTTAATACTTATGTTCAACGAAAACGTACCCTTTATCGGACGGGATGACGCGGGCGACCGCACGTCGTCTGCTCCCGCGAACGATCTTACGCTGAGCGGAAGAGCGAAAATCTGCGTCATCGGCGTCGGCGGCGCAGGCAACAACGCCGTAAACCGCATGATCGAAGCGGGAATCACGAGCGCCGAATATATCGCCGTCAATACCGACGCGCAGATCCTTGCGTGCAACAAGGCAAAGACGAAGATCCAGATCGGCGGTCAGCGGACCAAGGGCCTCGGCGCGGGCGCAGAACCCGAAATCGGTCGCGAAGCTGCCGAAGAGAGCAAGGAAGAGCTTGCGCGTTCCATTGAGGGGACGGATCTGCTGTTCATTACCGCAGGTATGGGAGGCGGTACGGGTACGGGCGCCGCTCCCGTGATTGCAAAAATCGCAAAAGATAAAAAGATCCTTACCGTTGCCGTTGTCACAAGACCGTTCGAGTTTGAAGGCAAGCGCAGAATGGACAATGCCGTCAAGGGCATTGAAAATCTGAGAAAATACGTCGATACTATCGTGATCATCCCCAACGAGAAGATCCGCGAGGTCGTGCCCAAGAACGCAACGATGACGGACGCACTCCGCGTGGCGGACGAAGTCCTGAAACAGGGTATCCGCGGCATTGCTGACCTTATCGTGACGCCTGCGCTTATCAATCTTGACTTTGCGGACGTGCGGACCGTTCTGAAAGACCGCGGCGACGCGCACATGGGCGTCGGCGTTGCAAAGGGGGAGAATCGTATCATCGACGCTGTCCGTCTTGCGGTCAATTCGCCCCTGTTGGAGACGACGATCGAGGGCGCGACGGGCGTTATCCTCAATATCGTCGGCGGGCCTGATCTGACGCTTGACGAAGTAACGAAGGCGGCAGGGCTTATTCACGGCGTTGTCGACTATTCCGCGAACATTATCTTCGGCGCGTGCGTCGACGAGAATGTGCAGGACGAAGTGGAAGTCACTGTCATTGCGACGGGGTTCCGCGCGGCGGAGCAATCCGACATTGTGCGTACTGCGTTCATGGCGCAGCCGCAGCCCGAGGAGGAGTCGCCCGCAGCCGCGCCTGCTGCAGAAACATATCCTTCTGCGGCAAGTCCTTATGCACAGCCCGAACAGCCGGTCTATCAGGCGCAGCAGCCTTACGGGCAGGCGCAGACCTATCAGTCGCCTTTGCAACAGCCTGTGCAGACGGCGCAGCCAGTTCAGCCTCAGCAACCATATAACGCTTACGGCGCATACGCTGCGCAGCAGCCTTACTACGCGCCGCAGGGAGCGCAGGCTCCCGTCCCGCCCATGCAGCAGCCGGCGACTGAACCCGAAGAGGACCCGCGTGAAAAACGCCTTCCTCCGTTCGTGCGCCGTATGTTGGGCAAAAAATAAAATCTGAATCGGACAGGACGGGTCATATTCCCGTCCTGTTTGAATATCGGGATGAATATTGCTCGGGAATTTGCGGAAAGCGTGGTCGCAGCGGTCATATCGGCAATGCGATTATAATGGATTCGTTTACCGTCTCAGAAAAGGACGGCGCTATATATGGGCTTTTGCAGGACGAGAGTTTGAAAATCGGATCGGAAGTCAATTTGCAGGATTATTTTCAGCTTGTCATCAGACGAACGGTAATATCCTCTCCGCACATCATGTCCCCATCGAAATGCGCATGAAAAAAGCCCTATAAAATGGCGGAGTTCGCGCATATCCTTATCGGAAGAACGCCGAAAGAGAACGACAGTGACGCAGCCGGATCCTCGGGTGAGAAATAAAATGAAAAAAAGACCTGCCAAATGATATGCACCCCAAAAGTTGGACAGACTTTTGGAGGTGCATATTTTTATGGCAAAAAAAGGAAACAAGCAGAAAAAGTATAGCGCGGAGTTCAAGGAATCTGTTATAATGGATATGCGCGAAAACCATTTGGGCTACAGGGAAACGGCTCGCAAATATGGGCTTGTAACAAGTTCCATGGGCGGGGCAATATCCACCTTGCACAGATGGGAGCGCATATACTTGGAAGAAGGAACAGCAGGATTCATGGAAGAACGACGCGGAAGGAAAAGCACGGGCAGACCGAGAAAACGACCCTTGGATCAGCCTGTAGAAGAAGATCTGATTGCTGAAAACCAGCGTTTGCGGGAACGTAACGAATACTTGGAAATGGAGCTTGAATACTTAAAAAAACTCGACGCCTTAATTCGAGCGGAGGAGGAACGGAACGGCAGAAAGCCGAAATAGTATCTGAGTTAAGGCAAAGATATCCGCTGAAAGGGTTGCTGTCGTTGTCTCAATTGCCGCGAAGCACCTACTACTACCATGTAAAGAGACGGGCAGAGGATAAGTATTCTTTGATCAAACAAGAGATAGAAAGGATCTTTACCGAGAACAAACAAAGATACGGTTATCGACGAATCTTGCTTGTATTGCGGGGAAAGGGCATAAAACTCAACCATAAAACGGTACATAAGCTCATGCGAAGCATGGGATTGCATGGGAAACGGCGCAAAAGCAAGTATAAATCGTATAGAGGTGAAGTCGGAAAGATCGCTCCAAATAT
>CALVMN010000048.1:0-5634 GCA_944346365.1 Candidatus Gallimonas merdigallinarum | reverse complement strand
GGAGAGCGCGGACGGCTCCGTTCTTCTCTCCGTCTCCGATCCCGCCGCCTTCTTCCGCTCGCAGGACGCGGCGGAGTACTCCGACGTCAGCGCGAAAATCCTGTTCGCCTTTGACCGCCCCCTCTCCTGCCGCATTGACTTTCTTCTTCCGAGCGGCAACTCCGCCGTAATCGTCTATACCTATTCCTATTGATTCCGCACCCCGCAATGACGCACAAAAATTTGTAACAGCTTTGCATGACAAATAAAATCAAAATCATTTTTTTCGGTTATCATATTTCTTTTGTGAAGATATTTTCATAAAAAAAGACAGATTTTTTTCCAAAAACCGCGCGCAAATTTGCTTGAATTGCGGGTAATATGTGGTATAATTAACATGAAAAGAAAATCCGGCGGTGATCTCGTGAGCTATCTGACCCTTGAAAACGTAAGCAAACAATATCGCTCGGGCGACGTCTGCGTAGACGCGCTCAAAGACGTAAATTTTACGCTTGAAGACGGGGAATTTGCCGTCGTGCTCGGATCGAGCGGCGCGGGAAAAACCACCCTTTTGAACCTTCTGGGCGGCATGGACAGCGCGACTTCGGGCAAGATCGTGCTCGACGGCAAGGACGTGACCGCGCTCAACAAGAAGGGGCTTACGACATACCGCCGTACGGACGTGGGATTCGTGTTCCAATTCTACAACCTCATGCCCAATCTCACCGCGCTTGAAAACGTGGAGATCGCGGTGGAGATCTGCAAGGACGCGCTCGACCCCAGAACGATCCTGACGCAGGTCGGGCTCGGAGAGCGGCTCGGGAACTTCCCCTCTCAGCTTTCGGGCGGAGAACAGCAGCGCGTTTCCATTGCGCGCGCCCTCGCGAAAAACCCCAAACTTCTTCTGTGCGACGAGCCGACGGGCGCGCTCGACTATGTGACGGGCAAAATCATTTTAAAACTTCTGCACGACGTTTCCAAACAGCAGAAAAAACCCGTCATCATCGTTACGCACAACGCTGCGCTCAAAGATATGGCGGATAAAGTCATTCACATCAAGAGCGGGCGCATTGAATGGATCGAGGTGAACAAGAATCCCATCCCCATTGAGGAGATCGAGTGGTGAGGACTTATTTAAAGACGTTCGGGCGTATGTTTAAACGCCATTTTACAAGGCTCATCTCCATTCTGCTCATGGTGCTTGTGAGCGTCGGATTTACGGCGGGCATCGGCATGGCGACGGATAAAATCAACGATTCGATCGCCGAATACCACGAAGCGCGGAACGTGAGCGACATGATCCTTTTAAACGACGAAGGATCGTTCACCGACGACGATATTGCCGCGCTTGAAACGCAGTTCGGCGCGGAAAACGTGCAGACGGGCGGCATGCTCGAATTTGAAGTGAAGGACGGCAAAGCGACCGTAAACGACACCGAGCTCACCTTTACGAACGTACCCGACGGCATTGTGCGCGTGTATCTCTTCGACGAAGCCGCCGACCCTTCCAAGGTAACGCAAAATCTCTTTGATGACGTCACGCATTACGACACCTCCGCCGCGGGCGACGGCGCCATTACGGTATATGCGGAACGCGCCACCGAACAGCTTGCGGGTTACGAAGAAGGACAGAGTTTTTCGATGTCTTTCACCATGCACGATTCAAGCGTACTCGAAAGAGATATTCCTCTCTTCGGCAAACAGGAAATCGCGCTGGAAACGGATATTTCCGTGACGCAGAACTACGTTCTCGGCGGAACAGTGCGCAACCCGCTGCACATGGCGGTGCGCGACGATCCGAGCTATACCGACGACCCCGCCTCCGACGACGAGGACGACATGCTCGACCTGACGACGATCTTCTACGTGTTCGGCGACCTCATCAACACAAAAGCCGCCACCAATACCGCCGCGTCCTTTGTCGACTCCGCCCTTCAAAACTATAATTCCATGCTCAACGAGCAGATCGGCGGCGCGGGCGAAACGGATTTTGCCGTTACCGGCGCGGATATGCGCAATCAGGTCTATCTGACCCTTTCCGACGCGGGCAGTCTGTTCGGGTTCGGGTACGACGGCGCGCTCGACGACGCGGAAGCCGCGGTCGCATCGCTCGGGCTTTCCGTATCGCCGCAGGTCCTGACGATGCACGAGAACTATTCCTATGAATCGTTCAGGGAATACGGCGGAAAAATCGAGGGGATCGGCTATGTGCTCATGGTCGTATTCCTGCTGGTGACCATCCTCGTCGTGCTCTCCACCATGACCCGACTTCTGGACGAGGAGCGCGGGCAGATCGCCTGCCTGATGACGCTCGGCTATTCGCCCGCGTCGATCATCGTAAAATATCTTCTGTTCGCGCTCGTCGGAACGCTCATCGGCGGCGTGGGCGCATACTTTGCGGGGCTGGGGCTTGCGCGCATCATTTACGTCAACTTTGAATGGAACTACGCGCTCCCGCCCTACTCCTCCAACGTGACGATGACGTTCTACCTCATCACGTTTGCAGTCATTCTCATTTCTACGCTGATCGCAACGGCGGTCGCGGGATTCAAACTGACCCGCGAACACCCCGCGACGCTCCTTCGTCCCAAGACGCCCAAAGCGGGCAAGACGGTATTCTTGGAGCGCATCCCGTTTATCTGGAACAGGCTCTCTTTCAAATATAAATCGACGATGCGCAACGTGCTGCGTTTCTTCGTGCGCTTTCTGATGACGGTTGTCTCCGTCGCGTTCTCCACCGCGCTCGTGCTGGCGGGGCTTGCGGTGCTCGACTGCTGTCTCTTCCAGGATATCGGCGGCGCGGCGATGATCGCCGTCGCCATCATCGTGCTCGTCTTTGCAGCGCTTTTAAACTTCGTCGTCATCTATACGCTGACGAATATCAACATCAGCGAGCGGGAGCGCGAGCTCGCAACGCTCATGGTGCTCGGATATTACGACAACGAGGTGGCGGGCTATATCTACCGCGAGATCTATATCACAAGTCTTATCGGCATTCTCTTCGGACTGCCGCTCGGCTGCCTTCTGTGCCTGTTCATCTTCAACGTGATGGGCTTCGGCTCCATCCCGGGGATCAGCTGGTTCGTGTGGGTGCTCGCCCCTATTCTGTCCGTCATTTTCACCGTCCTCGTGACGCTGATGCTCCGCCGTAAAATCACGAAGATCGACATGAACAACTCGCTCAAAGCCATCGAGTAAAGAAAAAAGCGTCCTTTCAGGGGGTGCGGCGTTGTTTGCGCCGCGCCCCTTGTTTTTTTGCCTCGTTTGTGCTATACTGTAAAAAGGAGGTCTTCCTATGAATGATATATGGGAAACGCTGAAAGCGATCGGCACGGACTTCGTGCAGAACACGGGGCTTGCCATTGTTCGGGCGATCGCCTTTCTCATTCTCGGGCTCATCGTCATCAGGATCGTGCGCATCATCGCCCGCTCCGCCGCCATGAAGAGCAGCAAGCTGGACAGATCCGCCTCGACGTTTATCATCTCCATCATCACAGTGGTGCTGTACGTCGTGCTCGTGATCGTGCTTGTCAGCTCGCTCGGCTTTTCGACGGCAGGCATCATCGCGGCGTTTTCGGCGGTCGCGCTCGCCATTGCGCTCGCCCTCAAAGACAGTCTCGCAAGTCTTGCGAACGGCGTGATCATCATCTTCACGAAACCCTTTAAAAAGGGCGACTACATTGCGATCGGCGGGCTGGACGGGCTGGTGCAGGATATCCGCTTGTTCAATACGAAGATTTTAACGTACAGCAACGAAGAGATCATCGTCCCCAACAGCGAAGTGCTCGGGAGCAAGCTCATCAATTACAGCGCGATGCCCCTCCGCCGCGTCGTCTTTGACGTACCCGTGCCGTACGGCGTCGACGTCGCCGAGGTCAAGGCAATGCTGTTGGATGCGGTCGCTTCGTACAAATATACGGTCACGACGCCCGCGCCCTCCGTCGTGCTGGCGGACTACGGCGAAAGCACGCTGAAATTTTCCGTCCGCGCATGGGGACTGACCGAAAACTATTGGGATCTCTATTTCGACCTCAGAGAGATCGCCCTGCACACGCTTACGGAACACGGCATCGAAAAGCCGTTCAACCGTCTCGAAGTAAAACTGCGCGACGATTGGCAGGACCGGGCGGACGACGCTTCTCCCGAGGGCGCGGCGGACGGCTCGCCGCGCAAAGGAGGTGACGCATGAATCCATTTCTGCTTTTAACGGAGACGACTGCCGACGGCGCGACTAACCCCACCCGTCTTATCATCGAATATGTGATCTATGCGGCGATCATCGTCGTGGGGCTGTTCATTCTCGCCCTGCTCCGGAGGGCGGGGAGGCTTCCCAAGCACGCCGAACTGAAAAAACAGTTTTCCTCCCTCTCCGACGATCTGAAAGCGTTTGCACGCACCGCGGCTTCGCTCACGCGCTATCAGTTCTTCCGCCGCGTTACGAAACTGCTCTACCGCGCCGAAAAGCTCGAATTTACCGCGACGCAGATCTCGGACAAGGAACGCGACGGGGACATCGGCACGGCGGCGATCAGGATTCAGAACGCGCGCGACCTGCTTGCGCCCTATAAATTCGGCAAGCGCGACAGCGCGGACCTCGGCGGTATTTCGGAGGCGGCGGATAAGATCGACGAGGCGATCTCCATCATCGATCAGATCCTCGCGCGCGACGCCGAACTCAACGCCCGCCGCACCAAAAAGGCGTAGACGCGATCTTTCACAGCGGACAACAGACAACAAAACACCTGCGCGCCCGTCGGCAAATTGCCGACGGGCGCGCCTCATATTACTTCCAAGCCGCAAAAGACCGCTTTGATTTATTGCGGCTCATCGGTACAGATCAGGCAGACAGGCTCGCCCCAAACGGGAATAAAGCGCGCCGCACAGCGGCAGCAGCAGTGCCGCGCGCAGTTGCAGCAGTTGCAGACGCAGCAGCAGACGGGAACGCACCGCAGGCAATAGGCGATACGGCACGGTCTCTCCCGAACGATCGTCGTAACAGGATTGCTGAAAAATTCATTGCCCGCGCCGTCCGCCACGCGGGAAACGTTGACGATCGTGTTCATTATATCACCCTCACGTCAAATTCGACAACGGTACTCTCGCCCGCCGCCAGATCGCCGAGCGCAAAGCCCGTCGCGGGATTGTACGCGGGATAAGCCGCCCCGTCGATCTTCACGCTGCCCGCAACGAACGACGTCCCCGCAGGGATCTCGTCGCTGAACACGAGATTCGTCTTGTTCAGCGAGCCCGTATTCGTGACGGTAGAGGTATAGTGCAGGATCTCCCCCGCCACGGCATACGCCTTGTCGACTTCTTTGACGACGGTCATTCTCGTCGAAACGACAATACCGCCCCGTTGCAGGACGCTACCATTATGTAATCGAAAAGTTTAAATTTTGCTGTATTCCATTCTATGCGCCACACACAAAAAGTGTACGGACGTTGGAGGCAGGAACGCGAAATGCCGCACCCACTGTTCCGCCATGCTGCCCAGTCACCCGTCAGGTCACCCGCGCAGAGTACTTCGCGCCATTTGTTGCTTACAGCCTCTCTCCCGCTCCGTGCGCTGCGCTCGTGCCGCCTTCGGCGGGGTGAACTGCGGCATGGCTTCGCCATGCTGCGCAGTCACCCGTCAGGTCCCCCGCGCAGAGTACT
>CALVMN010000047.1:0-6904 GCA_944346365.1 Candidatus Gallimonas merdigallinarum | reverse complement strand
CGTGGCGCACGAGCTAGTAGTCAAGGGCTATGCCCGAAAATGAAGAACCACCAGCTAAGCTGGTGGGTTACTTTTTTGGAGCAGGAAACGGGAGTCGAACCCGCCAGAATCAGCTTGGGAAGCTGACGCCATACCGCTAGGCGATTCCTGCAAATATAATTCACGAATTTCTTTTTGAACTGACAAAAAGAAATTCCGTGAGTTTGAAAGACAACCCATTGCGCGGCGCAGAGCGCCTGACAATGTGTTTGTCTCAACCGCGCCAATGGAAAGCGCGGTTTCGGTCACGAAATTGCCCTTGATATGGCAATTTCTCAGTTCGCGCATACGCCGAAGCCCCGCAGGGGCTGTCTGCATAACGTACGCGCTCACCTCTCGCCGCCGCTGTTTCGCAACAAAATGGCACGCGGCGGCTCACGCTTTCCCCATAAGCGCAGGTATGCGTAAATGTGGGGCGCGGGCGGAAGGCAACCTTCCTTGCGCAAGTAATTTTAGCCGCTTGCAGCGTTCGGAAACGAATTTCTTTTTGAACTGACAAAAAGAAATTTCGTGAGTCTGAAAGGCAACCCATTGCGCGGCGCAAAACGCCCGACGATGTGTTGAGCTTACAGCCGTCTCAAATGAACAGCGTGTTTATTATAGCCGAATACGGCGGCGCTGTCAAGCGCAAATCCGCCGCAAATGCAAAATTTTTTTCTTTGGGCGGCGCGGCGGGCTTGACCGAACGCCCCGCGCGTGCTATCATGGAGCGGGGGGGGGAGCGTATGAGTAAATCCAAGAGGGCGCGGTTTCATCTGAAATCGGGCGAAACTATTTTAAAGCAAGGCATGATAGATTACTGCGTGGCGGGCGGCTATGGTCACGCCGTGCAGGGGGACGCCGTCCTCACGGACACGCGCTTTCATTTCTACGCGCAGCTCACGACGGGCGAGATTTACACCGTCGAGATCCCGCTTTCCGAAATTTACAGCGTGGAGAAGATCGGCGTTCCGTTCTTTACGCGCAGCCTTTGCATCGCGACCGACCGCGGTAACTACCGTTTCAATGCTTTTTTCGTGAGCAGGTGGTGCAGGCCCGTGCGGGCTGCGGCGGAGAAGGCGCGCTCCGCAAAGGCGGAGTATACGGATGGACAATAATATCGGCGCGGCGCGCTTTCAGAAAACGGAGCGCGCCGCGTGGTTACGTTGCGGCGAATAATTTGCGTTCCCGCCCGATTTATGGTATAATGGCGGCTATGAAAGTGTTTGCGATCAGCGATCTCCACCTCTCCGGACTCAAAGAAAAGCCGATGAACGTATTCGGCGAAGGCTGGGACGGGCATTTTGACAAGATAAAGTCCGATTGGGAAGAGAAGGTCTCCGACGAGGATATCGTGCTCATCGGGGGCGACACCTCGTGGGGCATGAAGCTGGAAGAGGGAATGCACGACGTGCGCTCCCTTGCCCCGCTCAGAGGCAGAAAGGTATTCATCCGCGGTAATCACGATTATTGGTGGAACGGGATCACCCGCGTGCGTACGTCCGCACCCGACGATACCTTTTATTTTTTGCAGAACGACTGCGTGAAGATCGGAAAGTACGTCATTGCGGGTTCGCGCGGCTGGACCTGCCCTGGCAGCGCGGACTATACCGACCACGACCGCGCCCTGTATCTGCGCGAAGCGGAGCGTTTCCGTCTCGCCTTTCACGAAGTGAAGAAGGTGCGCGAAGAGGGCGACGTGCTCATCGCGCTCATTCACTATCCGCCCTTCAACGTCAAACGGGAGGATACGCTGTTCACGGAGCTGTTCGAGGCGAACGGCGTAGATAAGGTGGTGTTCGGGCATCTGCACGGAAGCGGATTTTTCCCGCTCCGCTCGGAGAAAGCGGGGATCGAGTACTTTCTGACTTCGTGCGATAAGATCGGTTTTTCGCTCGCGCGCATTATATAGCGATATCGCGTTTACCGCGGCGGTATTTTCGGAAATTCGTCAGTTTTGCTATTATTTTGTGCAGCCCCGCCGTGCAGTCAGTTTGTACGGCGGGGCTGCACGAATGTGTGCGGCGGACGGCGCGGCGGTGCGTATTTTGTCCGTATGTCTTGACAAAACGCGCCCGTTCATGTATAATATCAACAATCAGTCCGAAGAGGCGAAAGGGGCGGCTGTTTCCGCGCGCTCCGTATATTTTTGTATCCGTCCGTTTGAGAGAGACGGGGCGGTGCGCTGCGCCGCGGGAGATTTGTGTGAATCCGGAAAAAGAATATCTTGACGACGGCGCTGTCGCTTCGGACGGCGCCGAACAACTGAATGTGCCCGACGCAGCCGATTCGGGCGATACTTCTTGCGAGACGGAGAATGCCGCCGCGGAGAACTGCGGCGCGGCAGGCGTGCAGACGGAAGGGGAAATTTCCGCCGAGGAGGCGGGCATCCCTTCTCCCGAAGGCGTTCTCTCGGCAGACGGCGCGGAAGAGCCGATGCGTCCGTTGGAACCGCCGAAGAGAAAGCGCAGGTGGATCTGGAATCTGCTGCTCATCGCCGTGATCGGGCTGGGCATTTACAGTATGTTCGGCATTTCGGGCGAGATCAACGACGGCGGCGGGCTCTCCATTTCCGAGTTGTTCGCGCAGCTCAACGGCGTCGGCGCGGCGGTGCTGGTCGCCGTCATTCTTGCGATCATGGCGGTGGACTGCCTCAAATTCTGCGTGGTGAACAAGGCGGTGCTCGGAAAGGTGCGTCCTGTCGTGGCGGTCAAAACGAGTTTTCTGGGTAAATTTTACGACGGCGTTACGCCCTTCGCTTCGGGCGGGCAGCCGATGCAGATCTATTACATGACGACGAAGGGCGTGAGCGGCGCGGCGTCGTCCGCCGTCGTGCTCATCCGCTATTTCGGCAGTATCTTTGCCTTTACGGTGATCGGCGCGGCGTTCATGATCGCGGGCATGCCGATGGGCGTGCTCGACGGTGTGAGCGGCAGGATCCTGCTCATGGTGGCGGGGTGGATCGGACTTGCCGTCAATATGATCCTGCCGCTGTTTATTCTGTTTTTCGTGTCTTTCCCGCGCCTTGCGCGTCGGCTGACGGGCTGGTTCATATTCATCGGCTGGAAGCTCCGCATCGTCAGGAGCAAGGAACGCACGATGCGCAGGGCGCTCCGCACTGTGCGCGATTTTATCGCCTGTTTCCGCATTATCGTGCGCCGTCCGCTCCTGCTCGTCCTCTTTCTGGCGTGCTGCTTTGCGGAGAACTTTCTCACGTTCGCCGTTCCGTATTTCGTCATGAACGCATTTTCCTGCCAGCTCGACGGAATGTTTTTCACCGTCATGGCGCTCAACGTGTTCGCAACGTTCGGCGTATCCTTCATTCCCACGCCCGGAAATTCGGGCGTGATCGAGGGCATGGGCGTGCTGGCATTCTCGGCTGCGGCGGGGACTGCGCTCGCATGGTCGGTGCTCTTCTGGCGGTTTTCCGTTTACTATATTTATATCCTGATCGGGATCGTCATCACGGTCGTCGATCTGTTCCGCAAAAATATCGGAGCGAAAAAGCGCGTCAGATAACGCGGCAAGGCGGCGCCCGCAGCGGCGCCGCAGTTCGCTTTACACACGGAGAAGAATTATGAGAGAAAACGAAAGAGAAACGGCTGCGGCTGTCGTCGAGACGTCTGCGGAGGACGGAAAAAAACTGCGCATTCTGGTGGCGTTGGACGTCTATCTGCCCAACATGGACGGCGTCGTGAACTGTATGCGCAATCTTCTGCTGTACTATCCCGACTGGGTAGAGGCGACTGCGGCGGGGCCGAAGGCGAAAAATTATACGGACAAAGACCCCTATCCCGTGCTCCGCTACAAGGCGTTCCATGTGCCCTTTTTAAAGACGGTGGACTTCGGATTCCCTTCGCGCGACAAGCAGTTTGTCAGGCGGGTCATGGAGATGGATCTCGATCTGATCCACGTTCATGCGCCCTTCGGCGTCTGCAAGCTGCTCACGAAGATCGCGCGGGCGAAGGGGATCCCGATCGTGGCGACCTTCCACACAAACTACCGCATGGTCTTCAAAAAGATCCTGCTCCTGAAATGTTTCTACGAGCCGTATATCCGCGCGCTGGGCAGACGTTACGGGAAAATGGACGAGATGTTCGCAGGCACAAGGGCGACGGAGGCGCAGCTCAGAAGTTTCGGCTACACGGGGTCGTGTACGATCGTACCCTTCGGGACGAGCCTGAAAGAGCCTGCCGACCGCACGGCATATGCGCGCATGGCGAACGAACGCTTCGGGCTGGACGAGCGCGAAAGGGTGTTCTGCTTTATCGGGCGCATCGTCAAGAGCAAGCGCGTGCAGTTTACGCTCCAAGCGCTTGCCCGCCTCAAAAAGAAGGGGTATGCGTTCCGCTTTATCGTCGGCGGCATGGGGAATTATGAGACGGCGTTGAAGAAGAAGATCAGAAGGCTCGGGCTTTCCGACCGCGTGATCATGGCGGGATTTCTCACGGACGAGGAGCTGAAGATGGTCTATTCCCGTGCATGCCTGATGCCCTTTCCCTCCATTCTCGATAATTTTGCGCTGGTCAAAGTGGAGGCGGCGGCGTTCCGTACGCCCGGGCTGTATCTGCGTGGTTCCAATACCGCGTTCGGAACGACGGAAATGCGCAACGCGCTGCTCGCCGAAAACAACGTCGCGGACTTTGCAGACAAGATCGAATGGGCGCTCACGCATCCCGACGAACTTGCGCAGCTCGGCGAAAACGCGCACGACGATCTGTATTTCAGCTGGGAGGATTCTGCAGCGATGCAGGCGCGGGAGTACCTGCGCGTTGTAAAGGAATACCGCGAAAAGCATGGATCGGAAAACCGGAAGGAGGGCGGCGTCTGAGCCGTCCCAGACGGTTCGGTTTATCCGTCTGAGAAAGACCGGATGCGGGCGGCGCGGTCTGCGCCGCCCGCTTGCGTATTTTCGCGCAGTGTGCTATACTGCTTTTTGTTTGCGGGAGGTGTATCATGAAGGGCGCGGCGCTCGTCAACGCGTATTATCAGACGGAAGAGATCATGTATCAGCCGCGGCGGCTGAAAGAGGAATTTGCCGCGCTCGGCGCGGAGTTGGAGATCGTATCCGCCGAGGCGTTTCCCTTTCTGGTAGAGGACGGGAAACTTTGCTCCGCGCTTGCCGACTGCGATTTTATCCTCTTCTGGGATAAGGATAAATATCTTCTGGCGGCAGCGGAGGCGCGGGGGATCCCCACCTTCAACGGCTGGTTCGGCGTGACGACGTGCGACGATAAAATGCTCACCTTCCTCGCCTTGGCGGATCACGGTATCCCCATGCCCAAGACGCTCCCCGGGCTGCTCTGTTACCGTCCCGAGCGCAGCGTCCTGCCCGCGGCGGTCGCGCGCGTGGAACAGGAATTCGGCTATCCGCTCGTCGTCAAGGAGTCGTACGGATCGCTGGGCAGGGGAGATTATCTCGTGCACGACCGCGGCGAGCTGCTTTCCGTCATGGAGCAGGTGCGCATGAAGCCGCATCTGTTTCAGGAATTTATCCGCGAAAGCGCGGGGCGCGATTTGCGGGTGATCGTTGTGGGGGATGAGGCGCTCGGCGGCATGGTGCGTATCTCGGGCGGCGATTTCCGTTCCAACCTCGCCCGCGGCGGGTGTTCCGAATCCTATCCCGTCGATGAAAAGACCGCCGCGCTCGCCATCAGAATCGCGAAGATCCTCAAACTCGACTATTGCGGCATCGATTTTCTGTTCGGCAAAGACGGGCTTACCGTATGCGAAGTCAACTCCAACGCCTTTTTTATGGGATTTGAATATACGACGGGCATTAACGTTGCGAAAAAGTACGCGGAGCATATTCTCCGCACGCTTGATGCGCGGCGCAAATAGAAGAAGAACGTGCGAGGAAAGATTTCCTCGCACGTTTCAATAGAGATTGGTCAGCGTATTTACGGTGAGGGCGAGCAGCTTGTTTCTCCGCCGCGCCTTCGTGATCGTTTCGGGGGTAATGCGCTCTCCCGCCAGCGCGATGGGCGCACCCGTTTCGTCGTAAACGCTCTTTTTTACCCGCCTGCCCAACAGGTTGGTGCGGTCGATGCGGAATCCGTCCCGCCTCGGCGGCTCGGGCGCGGATTGCATTTTCTGTATATCCGGTTCAGACATGGGTGGGGGAGACGGCGGCGTTGCGGCGGAAGGGGCGTCGGACATGGCGGCTTCGTCTGGTATTTTCTTTGGGGTATGTCTGCGTTTTGCCGCGGCGGGGCGGCGTTCTTCGGGGGACGGATAGACGATCACCGTTTCTCCGATCGTGGCGCACGCGGCGTCGCAGCAGAGCTGCGCATTGTCTCCCGTGATGAGCAGTGACGGGGTCTCTCCGAGTTCCACGTCGGAGAGCGCGCCGAGCTCTTCTCCCGTATGCGAGTAAGCGCGTTTCCCGATGGGGCTTTCGATCCCCGTCGGCGCTTTCAGCCGCGCGCCTCCCGCGATCACGGCGTCCGATACGGAGAGAATGGCGCGCGCGGGGAGATAAAATTCGTTTTCGTCGTCATCTGCGCAGATGAGCGAGGAGATTTTCTTCAGATCGCGCGCAGGGTGTGCGGCGGTCACGTAGCCGAGCCTGTCTCCTGCGCGGGTAAGTACGGGTTTTCCGATGAGCGTTGAAAGTTGCATATGTCACCTCTTACAGTATCGTATGCTTCTTATCGCGGCGCACGAAAAAATTTTTTGCTTGAAAAGAAAATTTTTTGTCAAATGTATCGAAAAACGCTTGATAAATTTCCCGATGGGTGGTAGAATAAAACTCCGTTGAAGTGTTTCTGCAAGCGATAAGTCGGAGGAACGCGGGGACTGTATTTTCATATTGGGGTGTCGCCAAGCGGTAAGGCAACGGACTCTGACTCCGTCATTCGTTGGTTCGAATCCAGCTACCCCAGCC
>CALVMN010000046.1:0-7573 GCA_944346365.1 Candidatus Gallimonas merdigallinarum | reverse complement strand
CGCGGTGCGCTGTGCGCGCATGGCGAACTAAGGAATTGCCTTTATCAGCGGCAATTCCGTGCCCGCAGGCGGCACACTACTTTGGTGCCGCCAAGAGTGTGGCGCAGCGGAGTTGCGACGGAAGGGTTGTCTTTTGAAATCACGGGATTTCTTTTCGTCCGTTCGAAAAGAAATCGGTGAATATAAAGAGATCTGTGAACATATTAGAAGGAGTTTTCTATGATTTCGGTACTTCTCATCGGCATGGGCAAATTCGGCAGAACGCTGGGCGACCAGCTTCTGGAAATGGGCGACGAGGTCATGATCGTCGATAAGAACGAGGACATCGTCAATAAACTCGCGCCGCGGTACACCAACGCGCTCATTGCGGACTGCATGAGCCTCGATAATCTCGAAACGATGGATATTCCGTCTTTCGACGCTTGCGTCGTCGCGATCGGCGAGGACTTTCAGGCTTCGCTGGAAATTACGTCCAACCTCAAAGACTGCGGGGCAAGGCGTATCGTCTCCCGCGCGACGACGGCGATCCAGCGCAAATTCCTCATGCGCGTCGGTGCGGACGAGGTCATCTATCCCGATATGGATATTGCGGAAAAACTTGCCGTGCGTCTCAATTCGGACAACGTCATCAACTTTGTGGACCTCGACGCGGATTACGCGATCTTTGAAATCGAGCTGCCCAAAAAGTGGCTGAAAAAGACGCTCGTCGAGGTAAATCCCCGCGTCAATTACGGTATGAATATCCTCACGATCAAGAACAGCGGAGAGATCGTCTATTCGATCAGCGGCGACTATGTGTTCCGCGAGGGCGATCAGCTCCTTGTGTTCGGCAACACCGAGCGCATTCTCGCGTTCACCAACAAACAGAAGTAGAGCAACAAATAGGATGAGCGCGCCGCCGCGAAATTTTCGCGGCGGCGCGCTTTTTGCATGCGCGTACAAAATGTTACCGCCGCCGCGGGTGCACCGCCGCTGCCCGCGGCACGATTTTTTATAGAATTTCATTGCGATGATTGCATTGCTCCCCGTTTTGTGGTATACTGAAAATACCACACACCTTCATACACTCGATATACGGGTACGAATCGGCATTTCGTACCTCCATTTCCGTATATCGAGGAAGTTGTGTGGTAACAATCGGGGGTACATTTGCAGGGCGTGCCTCCGCTTGGAGCCACGCTTTTTTTGTGCCCTGCAAAATAACGATATGGAGGCAAGAATATGAAATGCGATCATTGCGGCAGAGAGTTTGAGGGAGCTTTCTGCCCGAATTGCGGCACGGCGGCTGCAAGCGCGGAAGTCTGTCCGGCGTGCGGCGAACCGTGTGCGGCGGGGGATTCCTTTTGCAGTAAGTGCGGCGCTGCACTTGGCGCTGCACTTGGCGGTGCGCCGGAAAGCGCTGCGCCCGCTGAGTCCGCTGAGTCCAAGACGGAACGGGAGACGCGGCGGCTCGCGGAAGAGGCGCGGGAGCGCAGGATCCGTGCCGAGGTCGCGCGCGAGGTTACCGCGATGCCGGAGGGGTACCGGATGCCGAAACCCATGCGGGAGGGCACTTCCGATTTCACGGGCGGGGCGGCTGCAAACTTTTTCATACGGCTCGCGCTCGTCTTCGGTACGATCTTCTCGCTCGGGCTCGCCTATCCCGCGCTCAAATGTTGGCAGATGCGCTGGGAAGTCAGCCGTACCTATATGAACGGCAGGCGGCTTGTCTTTGACGGAAAGGCATACATGCTCTACGGAAGTTACATAAAATGGCTGCTTTTGAGCATTGTCACGATCGGTATCTATGCCATCTTCGTACTGCCGCTCAACTTAAAGCGCTGGCAGACGGCGCACACGCATGTGCTTGGCGTGAGAGGGCAGAGATCGAAATTTACGGGTAGCGTATTCGGGCGCTGGGCGTGCAACTTCGTCAACAATCTTTTATGTATCCTCACGCTCTTCCTCGGTTGGTTCTGGACGAAGTGCCGCAAGCGCCGCTGGTACGCAGAACATACCATCATTGACGGCTGTTCCGTGGAATTTGACGGGCATGCCGCGCAGTACTTCGGCAAATGTATCGTGTGGCTGCTGCTCACCGTCGTCACGATCGGCATCTATTCGGTATGGCTGCTCGTTAAAACCAAGAAATGGACGGCATATCATACCAAATTCCGCCGTGCCGACATTCTGCCGGCGCCCGCCGATCAGGCGCTTCTGGCGCTGCGGGAGGACGAGACGGAGCGTCGCCTGAAAGCGGAGCGCAAGGCGGAGGGGGCCGGAGCCCGCTCCCTTGCTGCGGCATTCAGCATTACAGGGCTGCTGCTCTTTTTCGTCGGGGTGATCGCTTCGATCTGCATGGTCGACTATGCAAATGTTGCCGATGCGATCAATCGGTTTGCGCAGATAAAAACTTCGTATTCATTGATATCGGATGTGCTGGAAGAGTCCGCTTACGCCATGACACTTCGAATCATGAGCGAGGATGCTGCATGGACATCGTTGCTCGATTCCATGCTTACGGCGGGGATCATCTGCTTCATCGGCTTTGCGCTCGCCTTCGCGGGGGCGATCCTCAACAAAAATGAAAAAGCAAAAACGCTGCGCCGCACGGGCGGCTGGGCGATGGCGCTCAACGGATTGGTACTCTGTTTTCTGCCGCTCTTCTTTATTGCGATCAATTTGCCGCTGCCGGCGTATGCTATGAATGGCGGAGCATCATATCAAATTGAAGTGAGGGCGATGATCCTGTCGGTCCCCGGCGCGATCGGGATTCCGTGGCTTGCCGCATCCATCGTGCGCCTGCGGGGGCGCAAGAGAGCGGGCAAGCGCGTCGGCGGCACGATCACGGGCGTTGTATTCGCAACGCTCTTTACCGCTGCCTGCATTGTGTTGTTGATTTTATTTTCATTGACCGATTTGCAGTAAGGCGCAAACGGAGGATTGCCGGCTGCGTAAAGCAAAAAGCGCAATGCCCGATCGGTGAAATAACGAATACGGCGGCGGAATTTCCCTGCGCCGATCACAAGTAAAAAACCGTGCGTCGGGAAGTCCGACGCACGGTTTTTAAATTCGTCTGAATGCGATTACGCCTTGTTTGCGGAGCCGAGCACTTCGACGATCTTGTGCTTGACCATTTCCTTCATATTCGCGCGCGCGTCGCCGAGGTACTGGCGGGGGTCGAAGTGGGAAGGGTTCTCCGCAAGGTGCTTTCTGATCGCCGCCGTGAACGCCACGCGGAGGTCGGAGTCTATGTTGATCTTGCAGACGGCGAGTTTCGCAGCCTTTCTCAGCTCGCTCTCGGGAATGCCGATCGCGTTGGGCATGGAGCCGCCGAATTCGTTGACGATCGCGACCTGCTCCTGCGGAACGGAGGACGCGCCGTGCAGAACGATGGGGAATCCGGGGAGCCGTCTGCCGATCTCTTCAAGAATGTCGATGCGCAGTTTGGGATCCTGCCCGGGCTTGAACTTGTACGCGCCGTGCGAAGTGCCGATGGCGATTGCGAGCGAATCGATGCCCGTTCTCGACGTGAACTCTTCCACTTCGTCGGGAGAGGTGAACATCGCGTCGTGATCGGCGACGTGAACGTCGTCCTCGATCCCCGCGAGTTTGCCCAGCTCCGCCTCGACGACGACGCCGTGATCGTGCGCGTATTCCACGACCTTTTTGGTGATGGCGATGTTCTCTTCCCAAGGCTTGGAAGAAGCGTCGATCATGACGGACGTGAAGCCGCCGTCGATGGACGCTTTGCAGATGTCGAAGTCCGCGCCGTGGTCAAGGTGCATGGCGATCGGAATGTCCGTCGTCTCGACAGCCGCTGCAACGAGGTGGCGCAGATAGACGGGGTTCGCGTACTTTCTTGCGCCCGCGGAGACTTGCAGGATCACGGGGGAACGGCACTCGTTCGCCGCTTCCACGATCGCCTGGATCATTTCCATATTGTTGACGTTGAAGGCGCCGACGGCGTAGCCGCCCGCATAGGCCTTCCTGAACATTTCGGTTGTGGTAACCAAAGGCATATGAAACTTCCTCCGAATGGATTTTTTACAATTATAAATCTTTTTGCATGAAAATGCAAGAGTTTGCGCAAAATTTCGCGCGGGAATTTACGGGCGGAAAATTCCGCCGCGCGGAAATGGAAAAAAACCGTTGACAGGCGAAAAAAAGTGTAGTACAATGGTATTTGGAAAAAGGCGCTTGTCCGCGCCCAATATAAAATGTTTTCGGAGGAATAAACCAATGGCAAACGTAAAAGTTGCAATCAACGGATTCGGCCGCATCGGTCGTCTTGCTTTCCGCCAGATGTTCGGCGCGAAGGGCTATGAGATCGTCGCGATCAACGACCTTACCAGCCCCAAGATGCTTGCGCACCTCTTGAAGTACGATTCTGCACAGGGCAGATACGCGCTTGCGGATACCGTCAGCGCAAACGACGAAGAGGGCACCATCACCGTTGACGGCAAGACCATCAGGATCTATAAGGAGAAAGACGCAGTCAACCTTCCCTGGAAGGAACTCGACGTAGACGTCGTTCTGGAATGCACGGGCTTCTACACCTCCAAGGCGAAGTCGCAGGCGCACATCGACGCAGGCGCGAAGAAAGTTGTTATTTCCGCTCCCGCAGGCAACGATCTTCCCACCATCGTCTTCTCCGTCAATGAAAAGACGCTCAAAGCGACGGATACCATCATTTCCGCGGCTTCCTGCACGACCAACTGCCTTGCTCCCATGGCGGACACGCTCAACAAGTTCGCTAAGATCAAGAAGGGCTACATGACGACCATTCACGCATACACGGGCGACCAGATGGTGCTCGACGGCCCTCACCGCAAGGGCGATTTCCGCCGTGCGCGCGCGGCGGCGGTCAACGTCGTTCCCAACTCCACGGGCGCAGCGAAGGCGATCGGTCTCGTTATCCCCGAACTCAACGGCGTGCTCGACGGCTGCGCTCAGCGCGTTCCCGTTCCCACCGGTTCGCTTACCCAGCTCGTTGCGATCTGCGAAGGCGAGGTCAAGGCTGAGGACGTGAACAAGGCAATGAAGGACGCCGCTTCCGCTTCCTTCGGCTACACCGAAGAAGAGATCGTTTCCTCCGATATCGTCGGCATCACCTACGGTTCGCTGTTCGACGCGACCCAGACCAAGTGTATGCCCGTCGGCGACGGCACCACGCTCGTGAAGGTCGTCTCCTGGTACGACAACGAGAACTCCTACACCAGCCAGATGGTCCGCACCATCAAGTATTTTGCTGAATTGAAGTAATCGTTCTCAACGGACAATAAAGAGAGCTTTCCCGAGGGAAAGCTCTCTTTTATTGTATAAAAAAGGGGATTGCGTACGCCCCTGAACTCCGAAAGCGTTATAGGCGGCGCACCAAAGCGGCGGACGCAGAGTTGAAGTTTTCCCCAAAAACCATATTTTTCAAAAAAAATTTTTCTTGACAAAGCCGTGTGAAAACTGTATAATACTTTATGAAGCGGGGGGGGGTATTGAGTGCTCTTTTTCTGAAATAGATACCTTTCCGTGAACTGTATGAAGGAGGAAGAAGTATGACAAAAGCAAAAAAACTTGCGGTTGCGGCAGTGGCCGCAGGAGTGCTGTGCGTTGCGTGCATGGCGGGCGGATTTGCGGCGCTCGGGTCCGTTTCCGCAGAAACGGGCGCCCCCGTTTCAGGGGGGGGGTATGAATTATACGAGACGCCCTCGCACACCGAGAGCAAGGACGGTCACGCCGACTGGACTGCGCTGACGGCGGAATATCTTACGCAGAGCAGCAATGCGCTGACCACAGGCAAATACTATCTTACGGAAGATATTTTCATCACCGCCCCCGTTACCATTGCGGCGGGGCAGGACGTCACCCTCTGCCTCGACGGGCATTTGCTCATGCAGACAAATCCGAATACGGATTATGCTGCCAGAGAGTCCCGCGTGATCACTTTATACGGCAACCTGACGTTGGAGGACTGCAACAGTTCTTCCCTGGAACACGACTATTATGTAGGGACGAAACCGGCGGATGATCGTGGCACCAACACATCGCCGCTCTGGATCTTTGACGACGGCACGGAGGAGTGGGATACTGCCTATGCCTCGGCGGAGAAAACGGGCACGGTCAGCGGCGGCGTAATTACGGGCGGACATACAGACGATTATAGCGCCGGCGCCGGAATTTTTGCGGAGAATGATGCAAGTCTTGTTATGAACGGCGGAACAATTGCCGGAAATGCCAATCTGACTTATGATACATGGGGCATGGGGGTTGCGGCGAGCAATAATAGCACTTTTGTTATGAACGGCGGTGCGATCTGCGGCAACGGCGGATACCAACATTCGGCTGCGCTTTATGTTAGGAATGCGAGTTTTGCCACGATTAACGGCGGAAGCATTTATGAAAATACGGGATCGGGGAACTTCGCCTACACATTTATTGTAGCAGCAGCTGCCAATATTACGATTAACGGGGGATATTTTGACAGCTATTCGTACAGACTCATGAGTGGCAACCCTTCGTTTTCTATCAAGGGCGGATATTTTGCAGCGAAGGATGTAGAACTGGGGATGCACGATCCCGGGGAGCTTTCGCAGTATGTATCGGAAGGATACGCCGCAATAGACCTGAGTCAAGGGGACGGATACGGCGACGCGGCGTACGATCCCGCCTATCCCCAGGCGGTATATCAGATACAGCAAAACAGTGCGGAGCAGTCGTCGGTATCGGCGCCGTCGCCGACCCGCGTGTACAACGGGAAAGCGCTGGCGGAGGAAGAGCTTGTAACCAGGAACGAGTACGAACTGGACTACGTATACAACGGCTATAAAGTATTCGGAAGCGATGACGAGCCGACGCCCGGACTGCCGCCGGCGGACGCGGGCAAATATGCGCTTGTTTCTACGTTTGCCGATAGGTTGGACGGTGCTGCCAGAACGTATATGCCTGAGTTTGTGTGCGAAGCCGAATTTGAGATTTCTCCGATACAGATCGGGAGTGCGAATGCCGTTCTCGGCGCGCCGCTGACCTATAACGGGAGTGAACAGGAACAGCAGATAACGTCTGTCACCGTCACGTCCGAAGGCGAGCAGTATGAGGTTACGTATACTGTGGCGGGGAACAGGCAGACGAATGCCGGCAACTACGAACTTACGCTTACGGGCACGGGAAATTTCGCAGGCGAGAAAAAGGTGTCCTGGAGCATTGCAAAGGCGGAGCTTCCGCTCGACGTAAAGCTGGAGAGCTGGGCGGCAGACGGCAGCGCAAACTCGCCCGTGATTTCGGGCAACCTCGGCAGCGGCGCAGTGACGTACCGGTACGAGGGGATTAACGGCACGGAGTACAACAGTGTGACCGCGCCTACGGCGGCAGGCAACTATAAACTGACGGCGACGGTCGAGGAGACGGCAAACTACCTCGGCGGCACGGCGAGCTGCGAATTTGTCGTCAGATCGCCCGATCAGGCGGAGCTTACGCTCAGCGTAACGCTGGACGGCTGGACGTACGGCGAAGCTCCAAATGCGCCGGAGATCACGGGCAACCTCGGAAACGGCACGGTGACGTATCTGTACGAGGGGATCAACGGCACGCAGTACAGCAG
>CALVMN010000045.1:0-8298 GCA_944346365.1 Candidatus Gallimonas merdigallinarum | reverse complement strand
TGTATTAAACTTCTTTTCTCTTGACATAAAAATATGCACCTCCAAAAGTCTGTCCAACTTTTGGGGTGCATATCATTTCTCCCCTTCCGGCGCATTTTTTACAACTTCGTTACAATTTCGTGCGGACTTTTTTACATCTGTCTGTTACAATAATCATCGGACGGACGGGCAAGACGCCCTCCCGCCCGAAGTGCAACTGCCCCTTGCACATCTTCATCGTCACCGCGGCGATGCGCATGAACGCGCCGCGGGTTCCGCAGGGCGCCTCTCTCGCCCGCGGAGCAATCCTCCCAAATGCGCTCCGTTCCGCGGGGCGTTATTTTTTTGCGGATTTTCTCCGCCGCACGCGGGCGTTTCTTCCGCCGCGCATTCCGAGAAACTGCGGAAAACGCCGCGGCGCGCCCGCCCCGTTCCCCTTCTCTGAGATTTCCGCACCTGAATTTCCCGCCAAAGTATTGACAAATTTTTCAAAAAGCATTAGAATATTCAAGGTAATATTTATAAGGTAAGGAGATCAGCCAACTATGAACAAAATGACGGTCAAAGACATCAAAGACTGGAAAGGCAAGCGCGTCCTCGTACGCTGCGACTTCAACGTCCCCATGAAGGACGGCAAGATCACCGACGAGAACCGCATCATCGGCGCGCTTCCCACCATCAAATATCTGATGGAGCAGGGTGCGAAAGTCGTCCTCTGCTCGCATATGGGCAAACCGCACTCCATCTTCTCCGATGAAGTCAAGCTCAACAAAAAAGACAAGGCGAAGGTGGAAGCGCTCCCCGCAGAGGAGCAGGCTGCCGCGAAGGAAGCCATCATCGAGAAGGCGAAGAAAGACGACCTCAAAAAGCTCACCCTCGCACCCGTCGCGGCGCGCCTCAACGAGCTGCTTGACGGCAAAGTGACGTTCGCGAAAGACGTCGTCGGTCCCGACGCGCAGGCGAAGGTCGCTGCCTGCAAGGAAGGCGAATGCGTGCTGCTCGAAAACCTCCGCTTCCATTGGGAAGAGGAAAAAAAGGAGCTTGAATTCTGCAAGAAGCTCGCTTCCTACTGCGACATCTACGTCAACGACGCGTTCGGCACCGCGCACCGCTCGCACGCTTCCACGGCGGCGATCGTGGAGTACGGTCTCGTAAAGACGGCGGTCTGCGGCTTCCTCATCGAGAAAGAGCTCACCGTCATGGCGGACTCCCTCGAACACCCCGTCCGTCCCTTCGTTGCGATCCTCGGCGGCGCGAAAGTTGCCGATAAGCTCAACGTCATCTCCAACCTGCTCGAAAAGTGCGATACGCTCATTATCGGCGGCGGCATGGCATACACCTTCATCAAAGCGCAGGGAGGCTCCGTCGGCACATCCCTCGTGGACGACGAGAAGATCGGCTACTGCAAAGACATGATCAAGAAGGCGGCGGACATGGGCAAGGAACTGCTCCTTCCCGTCGATACCGTCATCACCAAGTCCTTCCCCGATCCCATCGACGCACCCGTGGAGACGAGCGTCGTTCCTTCGGGCAAGATCCCCGCGGACATGATGGGTCTGGACATCGGTCCCAAGACGCGCAAACTCTTTGCCGAGAAGGTCAAGAGCGCAAAGACGGTCATCTGGAACGGCCCCATGGGCGTATTCGAGAACCCCATCCTTGCGGAGGGCACGATCGCGGTGGCGCAGGCTCTGGCGGACGCCAAGGGCGCGACGACCATTGTCGGCGGCGGCGACTCGGCGGCTGCCTGCACGCAGCTCGGCTTTGCCGATAAGATCACGCACATTTCGACGGGCGGCGGCGCATCGCTCGAACTCTTCGAGGGCAAAGTGCTTCCCGGCATCGCCTGCCTCAACGACAAGAAGTAAACGGCTGCGCTCCCCTCTGCGGAGCGTTCCGCCGAATGCTGCCCGCGCGTCTGACGCGGGCAGTTTTTTTGCGGCAAAATTGCGGGAAACAGACGCGCTTTTGCGCGCACGGGCAGTTTTTTCGTTGCCTTTTCGCCGTGATTGTGCTATAATATTTTGTGGGGGATGAGGATAAAATCTTTATCAGGAGGCAACCTATGAAACCCTCGTATTTCAGAAATCCCATCATTGCGGGTAATTGGAAAATGAACAACACCGCCAAGGAAGGCGTTGCGCTCGTGAACGCGCTCAAACCCCTTGTAAAAGACGCCGCGTGCGACGTGGTGGTGTGCGTACCCGCCATCGATATTCCCGCTATTGCGCAGGCGCTCGAAGGCAGCAACATTGCGCTCGGCGCGCAGAACGTTCACTACGCGGAACGCGGCGCCTATACGGGCGAGATCTCGGCGGAGATGCTCAAAGAATACGGCGTAAAATATGTGATCATCGGACACAGCGAACGCAGACAGTACTTCGGCGAAACGGATGAGACCGTGAACATGCGCGCGCTGACCGCGATCAAAGAGGGCATCATCCCCATCATCTGCATCGGCGAAACGCTGCAGGAGCGCGAAGGCGGCAGAACGAAAAAGGTGCTGGCCCGCCAGATCGAAGAAGGGCTTGCGGGGATCGAGGATATTTCCAAAATCGTCATTGCCTACGAACCCGTATGGGCGATCGGCACGGGCAGAACGGCGACCTGCGAGCAGGCGAACGAAACCATCGGCTTTATCCGAAGCAAGTGCGCGGAACTGTTCGGCGAGGAAAAGGCGATGCGGATGCGCATTCAGTACGGCGGCTCGATGAACGCGGGAAACTGCCGTCAGCTCATGGATATGCCCGAGATCGACGGCGGTCTGATCGGCGGCGCGTCGCTCAAAGCCAAGGACTTTGCCGAGATCGTGCATTTCGACAAGGGCATTCAGGGTATGCGCCTTCCCAAAGAACTTATGTAACTTTTCTTTTGCGGCGCGGAATCGTGCCGCAAAAACTGCTTTTTCAAGCGTCAGGAGGAGGAAGAATACATGAAAAAACCTTACGCGATCATCATTATGGACGGTTACGGACTCGCGCCCGCGGGCGACGGGAATGCGATCTCCATTGACGGGAGCAAGAACGTAAACTACTACCGCGAGAACTACCCTTCCGCCACGCTCGGCGCGAGCGGGCGTTCCGTGGGGCTGCCCGACGGACAGATGGGCAACTCCGAAGTCGGGCACCTCAACATGGGTGCGGGACGCATCGTCTATCAGGATCTCACAAAGATCACCAAGGAGATCGAGGACGGCGAGTTCTTCCAAAATCCCGCCCTTCTGAAGGCGATGGAGAACGCCAAGGCAAACGGCAAAAAGCTCCACTTGTGGGGACTTCTCTCCGACGGCGGCGTACACAGTCACATCACGCACCTCTACGCGCTGCTGGAAATGGCAAAACGCCACGGCGTGCCGCAGACCTATATTCACGGGTTCATGGACGGGCGCGACGTCTCCCCCACCTCGGGCGTGCATTACGTGGAGCAGCTGCAGGCGAAGATCAGGGAGCTCGGCTACGGCAAGATCGCCTCGCTCTCGGGCAGATATTACGCCATGGACCGCGACAATAACTGGGACCGCATCGAGAAAGCGTACGATATGCTCACGATCGGCACGGGCGTGCAGGCGGACGACCCCGCGGAGGCGCTGAAAAAGTCGTATGAAAGCGGCGTGACGGACGAGTTCGTGCTCCCCACCAACATTGTAGAGAACGGCAAGCCCGTGGCGCTCGTGAAAGAGGGCGACTCCGTCATCTTCTTCAACTTCCGCCCCGACCGCGCAAGGGAGATCACCCGCGCGTTCTCGCAGGATCCCTTCGTTGTGCCCAAGGGTACGGCGTTCGAGCGCAAGACGGGATTTTTACACCCCGTTTACGTCTGCTTCACCGTCTACGACGCAGCATACACGAACGTGGAGATCGCGTTCCCCAAGCAGAGCATGCACAACACGCTGGGCGAATACCTTGCGGCGATGGGCAAAAAGCAGCTCCGCATTGCGGAAACGGAGAAGTACGCGCACGTCACGTTCTTCTTCAACGGCGGCGTGGAAGCGCCCAACGAAAACGAGGTGCGCGTCCTCATCAATTCGCCCAAGGTTGCAACGTACGACTTAAAGCCCGAAATGAGCGCGTACGAGGTAACGGACAAGGTACTCGAAGAGCTTTCGACGGATACGTACGACGCAATGATCCTCAACTTTGCCAACTGCGATATGGTCGGGCATACGGGCGTGATCCCCGCCGCAGTCAAGGCGGTACACGCAGTGGACGAGTGCGTAAAGAAGGTCGTCGATAAGATCCTTTCGATGGGCGGCAGCGCACTTCTCACCGCCGACCACGGCAACGCGGACAAGCTCCTCGAAACGGACGGTTCGCCCTTCACGGCGCACACCACCAACCCTGTTCCCGTGGTGCTGATCTCTGCCGACGAGAAGTACAGAAACGTGACGCTGAGAACGGACGGCATTCTCGCCGATCTCGCGCCCACGCTTCTGGAAGTGATGGGACTTCCCGTCCCTCCCGAAATGACGGGAAAATCGCTGATTGCTCACGAAACTTCCCACTCAAAGGCATGACATATTTGTGAGACGTAAAATAAAAACAAACTCTCACCTGTAAAATATGCATCTCCAAAAGTCGTCTTTGGAGATGCATATTTTACGTTAAAGGGAAACCGATTTCATACAAAATACCCGCCGGAATTGAATGCGGTTTTTTTCTTTTTGCGTTTGACCCCGTTATGCAGCGGGACTTGAAGAAATACGTTATGCGCACCGGTCTGCGGGCTGCGCACGCATTTCGAACTGAGCAATATTTCATATTTGGAATTGCGTGAGCAAGGAGACGATTCCTCTCGTGCCGATGAGAAGAGATGTGAGCGAGAACAAACAAGAGCATTTCCGCCCGCGCCGATAGGGCGCGGGCGGGAAAAAATCAAATCATTCTATCCGTCTCTGTTACTGACGCGACGCTTCGTTCAGGAAGTACGCCTGCGCGTCGAGCGGCTCGCCCAGCGTTTCCACCTTCCGGTATTCGCCGTCCGGGCACAGCTTGCGCGCCTTGACGTTATCGGCGAGCATCGTCTGCAAAATGCCCACAATGCGGTCGGCAATGCGGCTGTCCAGAACGGGAGCGGCGATCTCCACGCGCTTATCGGTGTTGCGCGTCATAAGATCGGCGCTTGAAATGTAGGTGACGCGGTCCTCCCCTCTGCCGAAGGAATATACACGCGAGTGTTCGAGGAATCTTCCGACAATGCTGACCACGCGGATATTCTCTGTCTTTTCGGGAACGCCGGGCAGCAGACAGCAGATCCCGCGGATGACAAGCTCGATTTTCACGCCCGCCGCGCTCGCCTCTGCGAACTTATCGATGATCTCCTTATCGGTCAGGCTGTTCATCTTGGCGAGGATATACCCCTCTTCGCCGCGCTTTGCCTTTTCGATCTCGCGGTCCATGTACCCGATAAGTCCGCTTTTCAGCGTTTTCGGCGCAACGAGCAGGCGTTCGTATTCAAAATCGGTATTGCAGATGGAGACGTTGCGGAAGAACGCCACGGCGTCCTCGCCGATCTTCCGATCTGCCGTAATGATATTGAGGTCGGTGTATTGGCGGCTGGTCGATTCGTTGTAATTGCCCGTGCCGAGGTGGGTGATGTAGCGGAGCCGCTCCCCCTCTTTGAGCACGACGGAGATGATCTTGGAATGCACCTTGTAATTTTCCATGCCGTAGATGATGGTACAACCCGCCTCTTGGAGCTTGCTTGCAAAGTACATATTATTCTCTTCGTCGAAACGGGCGCACAGCTCGATGACGACGACGACCTGTTTCCCGTTCTCGCTCGCGCGGCACAAAAGCTCGGCAATGCGGGAATGGTGCGCAAGGCGGTAGATCGTGATCATGATCGAGCTGACGCGCTTATCCTTTGCGCACTCTTCGAGCAGATCGACAACGGGCGTCATGGCGTCGTACGGGTAAGAAAGGAACACATCGTGACGGAACACCGTATCGATGAGCGAGGGCGCCATGGAGAGCTCGTCGGAGACGGCGCCCTTGAAGGGCGCGTATTTGAGGGGCGCGCTCTGCTCGGCGGAGAAGTAATTGCCCAGCGAGAAGAGGAACTTATAGTCGAAGAACCTTTCGTCGCAGAAACAGAACTTGGGATTGAGATTTAAAAGTTTGAGCACGAATTCTTTGAGCTTGCTCTCGGCGTTGTCCACTTCGAGGCGGACGACGTTGAGTTTCGCGCGTGACTCCACCTTCTTCTTCATGATTTCCGAGAAATCGCGTTCGACGTCCGAATCGTCGATATGCGTATCGAAATCGGCGTTGCGGGTCACGCGCATGAGCATCTGCTCGTTGACGGTGTAGCCCGTGAACGCAAGTTTGCCGAACATACGGACAAGCTCTTCGAGCGGAATGAGGCGCACCTTCTTTTCGCCGCTCAGGCGGTACAGCCGATCGAGCGACGGATTGACGGAGATGACGCCGATCATCCGCCTGCCGTCCTTTTCGAGTTGGCAGATCATATAGCTGCGCTTGTTCTCAAACTGCATGAGCGGATGCTTGGCGTCAAGCACCATCAGCGACAGCAGCGGCAGGACGTGGCGGAGGAAAATCTGCCTGCATTCCTCCGTCTGGCGCGGCGTGAGATCCTCCGCGCGCAGAATGCGCAGGCCGTTTTTACCCAGATCTTTGCGCAGCGCCGAATAGCAGACGGCGCGCATTTCGTAAAGCTTCTGCACGACGTCCGCAATGCCGTCGAGCTGTTTGGCGGCAGTCAGGCGCGTCTTATTTTCCGTTGCCTGCGGCTCGGAAATGCTCTCGTTGTACAGGCTCCCCACCCGAACCATAAAAAATTCGTCGAGGTTGGAGGTGAAAATAGAGAGGAACTTGCAGCGTTCCAACAGCGGGTTGGTAAGATCGACCGACTGATCGAGAACGCGCTTGTTGAAGAGCAGCCAACTGTACTCGCGGTTGACGTAAATATCGCGGATAAACTTCTTCTTAATTTTTTGCGGAACTGTCAGTTTCATGGTATCTTCTTTATCCTGCCCGATTATTTTTTTACGAGGGGTCCGCCTCGCCGTCGGCGGGCGCGGCGGGCGTTTCCGCATTTTCCGCAGGCGCGGACGCAGCCTTCTTGGGTCTGCCGCGCCGCTTGGGAGCGGGCGTCTCGTCAGGCACGGGCGCGTTCACGTTCTCCGTTTTTTCCGCGCTCTCTGCCGCGGGCGCAGCCTTCTTTGGCCTGCCGCGCCGCTTGGGAGCGGGATTCCCGTCAGGCACGGGCGCGTTCACGTTCTCCGTTTTTTCCGCGCTCTCTGCCGTGGACGCAGCCTTCTTGGGTCTGCCGCGCCGCCTGGGAGCGGGATTCCCGTCAGGCACGGGCAATTCGTCGCGTTCTTCGGAAGCCTTCTTCTTTGCCTCCGCTTTCTTTTCCGGGGAAGGTTTCTTCTCCTCGGGAGCCTTTTTCTCCGCCTTTTCTGCGGGCTTTTTGCCCTTTTCCTTTTTCGATGCGGACTTTTCAGGCTCGGCGGGCGCGGTGCGCTCCTCGCCGCCCGTTTCGCCCGTTGCGAAATCGTACCAAAGCCCCGTCTCCTTGCCTTCGAGCACGAGCTGCAAATACCCTTCCTTCACGCCGCGGTCGCTGACGACGATGTTATCCACGCCGAACCGCTTGAAGAGCGTTTTCAGAACGACCGCCGCCGAACCGATGAGGTAGAGCTTTTCGGGCGCGTTGTTGAGAACGAGTTTGGAACGGTCCTCCCCCGTGAGCAGATGCCGCACAAGCTTTTTGAATTTTTTAGAGCGGATGACCTTGACGCCGCCCTCCGTTTTTTCGTCGGCGTAATCGGCGTACACGTCGTAAATCGCCGCGTTCGCCGCGCCGACCATGACCGCCGTGGCGTACACGCCCTCGCCGGGGAGTTCCGCACGGTCGAACTTATCCTTGACATACGCCTTGATCGCCTTCGCCTCCTTCTCGTTGGGGAAGATATTCGAGACGAACTTGCGGTACAGGTCGAGAAGCCCGAACGCAAAGAAGGTCATATCCTCCTTGCGGCGTTTGGCGAGGTCGCACACCTCGATGCTCTTGCCGCCCAGATCGATGAGCACGGGGCGCTCGTAGGAGGCATAGTAGACGTTGGCAACATAGTCGCAGTATGCCTCGGTGGCGGCGTCGATGAAGTTGACGGGGAAGCCCGTCTCCGCCTGCACGCGCGCGCGCACTTCGTCGAAATTCTCTATGTATCTGAGCGCGGCGGTCGAGATGAGATAGCACCGTTCCGCGCCGAAATTTTTGCAGGTATCCTTCATTTCGCGCAGGCAGTCAACAAGTTTTTCGATGCCGCGCTCCGTGAATCTGCGCCCGTCGAGATAG
>CALVMN010000044.1:0-8950 GCA_944346365.1 Candidatus Gallimonas merdigallinarum | reverse complement strand
GCATCTGCGGTACGCTTGATTTTTCGCTGGTAGGCATCATTTCAAATATAGCATCGGCACTGGCGAAAGAGCATATATTTAATTAAATTTTTGTCCAAACTTTGGGGTTCACTTCATATTCGATTTAGGCTCTTATTTTCATATGTTACCGAATTTATTTATGTAACAGACAGGCTTTATTTGTAATTTTTTCTCTTACTACAAGAACGGTATCGCTAATCGAAAAATTAGTAGTATCTACGACATTTTTCTCGTATATTCCAAGATTGCAAAATTGTTCCCACATCGTTTGTACTAATTCGATATTTGTATCTCTATCTAATTTTGAGCGTTCAATCGCCCGTTTCATTGTCTCCTCTTTGTTAGTTCTTAAAATAATGTAGTGTACTTCATATCCCTCTTGAACAATATTTAGCCATGGTGCCAGAAACCACGGGCCGATAATGCCATCTACAATTACATCATATCCACCGCGGGCAAAACGCTTTGCGGCTTCCAAAAAGGACTCAATCACTACCAAGTTTTGGGCATTAGATTGTGGCAAATGTGGGGCAATGGCATTTTTGCTAAGATAATGATAAAAATCATCTGTATGCATATGCACAGACTTTTCCATGTCAGATTCTTTTGCAATGATAGAAGATATTGTAGTTTTTCCTGTTCCTGGCGCACCTGTAATCACAAGAATTCTTCCTTGTTCCATTCGCCGCATTAAGCCTCCATACTTCCCGATTACTCTTTCCATTATTTTTCATAGACTATTATTAAACAGGGCAAATAAGTATTTTACTCATTTCAAAATGATTATAACATAAGCAAAACAAAATTGCAAGATATATAAAAAAATACCTTTTGGCGCCGTGGCGTGTGCTTGGCATAGACAAGTGCAACGCAACTTTCATCATGCAAAAACGAACCGCGTAAACGATCCGTTTTGTTTTATTTGGCAAGGAGCGATTCCAAGGCTTTGACAAGCTCCAAGGCGTTGGAGGTGTAGTAGTCTGCGCCGATCTCGCGCGCGATTTCCGCCGTAAGCACTGCGCCGCCGACGAAAATTTTCGATTTACACCCCTTTTCACGCAGGGCGCGGACCGTCTCTTCCATGCTGCGGACCGTCGTGGTCATGAGCGCGGAAAGCCCCACCGCGAGCGGCTGAATGCACATTGCCGCTTCGACGACCCGCTCGACGGGCGTATCCTTTCCCAGATCGACGACTTCAAATCCGTACGATTCCAGAACGACTTTTACAATATTTTTTCCGATGTCATGCACATCGCCGCGCACCGTCGCAAGCACGACCGTCCCCTTTTTGGCGGCGGTCTTTTCCATATGCTCGCCCACGACGGCGAACGCCTCTTTCGCAGCCTCGGCGGAGGCGATGAGCTGCGGCAGGAACAGCGTTCCCTTTTCGTAACCCGCGCCCACCTCTTCGAGCGCCTTTATGAGCACGTCGTTCACCACGTCGAGCGGGGCTTTCTGCGCAAGTTCGCGCTCTGCGGCGGCGCGAACGCCCTGCTTTACGCCGCGCTTAACGCAGTCGAACAGGTCGCCCGCTCCCCCCGTCTGAACGGCGGACTGCCCCGCAGCGGGTGCGGCTGCCGCCGTCTGCGCAGGAACAAAGTCGCGGTACGCATCGATATATTTTTCCGCGCCGTCATCCGTATTGGCAAGCACGCCGAACGCCCTGACCGCGCCCATCATTTCGCCGTCAAGCGGATTGAGAATAGGCATATTCAGACCGCACGTCATTGCCATTGCGAGAAATGTCTTATTCAAAAGCGGACGATTGGGCAGTCCGAACGAAACGTTGGAAACGCCGAGCGCCGTTTTCACGCCGAGAGACTGCACGAGCGAAAGCGCTTTCACCGTCTCCATGACGAGCGGCTGTTCGGCGGACGCCGTCAGAACGAGCGTATCGATCATCACCTTATGGCGGGGAATGCCGTATTCCTCCGCCCGCGCGACAATGCGCTTTGCGATCCCGAACCGCGCCTGCGCCGTACGCGGCACGCCGTTTTGATCCATCGTAAGCCCCAGCACGACCGCGCCGTACTTCTTGGCGATGGGAAAGACGCGCGCCATGACCGCCTCTTCGCCGTTCACGCTGTTGATGAGCGGCACGCCGTTATAGTAGCGCACTCCCGCTTCGATGGCGGAAGGGTCGGACGAGTCGATTTGCAGGGGCAGGTCAACGTATTCCTGCACCGCCGTGACCGCCCTGTGCATGACGGTCGGCTCGTCGATTTTCGGGATCCCGACGTTGAGGTCAAGCAGGTCCGCGCCCGCCTCCTGCTGATGAATGGCTTCGGAAACGAGGTAATCGTAGTCTTCGGCAGACAGCGCCTCTTTGAGCTTTTTCTTGCCCGTCGGATTGAGCCGTTCGCCGCAGACTTTCACGTTTTCAAGAACGACGCGCTGGGTTGCAGAACAGACCGCCGTACGGCGCACAACGTTCCGCACGGGAACGGCGCGCCCCTTCCATTCGGCGAGACGGCGGATAAACGCAGGCGTTGTGCCGCAGCAGCCGCCCACGACGGAAACGCCCATTTCGATAAACTTACGCATCCGGCGGGCGAACTCGTCCTCCGAAAGGTCATAGACGGTCTTTCCGTTTTCGAGTTTGGGAAGCCCACGATTGGGCTGTACGATGACGGGGAGGTCGGTCGCGTTGAGCAGGCGTTCCACGATGGGCGCAAGCTCCTCGGGACCGAGCGAACAGTTGACGCCGAGCGCGTCGACGCCCAGCCCTTCCAACAGGTCCGCCACGATTTCGGGCGTCGAACCCGTCAGCGTGCGCCCGCCCGCGTCGAACGTCACCGTCGCGTACACGGGCTTGTCCGAATGCTCTTTCAGGGCGAGTACGCACGCCTTCAATTCATACAGATCGGAGAAGGTTTCGACGATATAACCTCCTACCATGTCCGAGGTAAGGCGCGCAATTTCGGCGAAAGCCTCATATGCCTCGTCAAAGGTGAGCGTACCAACAGGCGCGAGGAGCGCGCCCGTAGGACCGACATCGAAAAACACCTCTTTGCCCGCCGCGCGCGCGTTTTCCACTGCCGCGCGGACAAGCGTTTCCAGCGGATATTTCCCCTTGTATTTGATACGGTTCAGCCCGAAGGAATTGGAGGTGATCGCGTCCGCCCCCGCTTCGGCGTATGCGCGGTGAATGGCTCTGATCTCGTCCGCATGCGTTACGTTGAGATCTTCGGAAATGTGCTCCCCGAGTCCGCGCCGTTCGAGTTCGCTCCCGAACCCGCCGTCAAAGACGATCAGTTGTTTTCCGAGCGGAAGCATCGCGTTCCCTCCTTCAAAAAGATGCATTTCTCGCGCAGCATACACGCGCCGCACGAGCGAAGTTTCGTTTTGCCGATCCCAACGACGCCCGCCATGGATTTCTGCGGCGCCATCAGCCCCGATTCCAGAAGCTCCATGCCGATCTTTTCGGGACGGAGCGCGGCGAAGATCTCCTTCACGTCCCGCACGTCGCTTCCGCCGTACCCGGGGCAGAAACGATAGGTGCGCGCCGCGCCGAACTGCGCCTCCCACGCGTCCCCTTCCGCCTCCACCAGCGCACTCGCACAGGCGTCAAGCACGACGCCGCGGACGGGATCACTCAGAAAGAGTGCGCGGATACGGCGTTCCACCTCCGAACCGAGCGTCATGGCGACGAGCGCATACGAGGAACACCCCGCCAGAAAAGAGGCGTACGGCTCTTTCTCCAAAAAGGCGAGCGGCGCGGAAAAGACCTTTCCGACGGCGCGGAAGTGCGCAAGAGTGCGCGCCTCCTCCATGCCAGAATCGACCAGCGCGGTCATTTCCTCCGTCGGCTCTCCGTAAAAACCAAGATAGGAGCACGCCGCCTTGCGAAGTTCAGAAGAGTTCATGGAACACCCGCTCCAAGCGCGAACAGATCGCCTTTGCCGTTCTGGGATTGTTCATGACGTACAGATGCACGCCCGGCGCGCCCTTTGCGATGAGGTCGATGATCTGATAGACGGCGTAATTATAGCCGATCTCCTCCATGACGGCGGGACGGGACGCGTAAATTTCGATCATGTTGCGGAATTCCAGAGGAATTGCGCTGCCGCACATTTCCTTGATGCGGCGGATATTTTTGGGATTGACGAGGGGCATAATGCCCGGAATGATGGGCGCGGTAACGCCCAGCCTGCGCGCCTCGTTGACGAGACGATAGTAATACGAATTGTCGTAAAAGAGCTGCGTGATGAAGAACTTTGCCCCGCTCTCTTCCTTCTTCTTCATGTTGACGAGATCGGCGTACAGCGTTTCGCACTCAACGTGTCCTTCGGGATAGCACGCCGCGCCCAGCGTGAACCCGTAGGGCGCAAGAAAGGCGGCGAGATCGGTCGCGTGCGCGAAGTACTTGCAGTAATCCTCGGTATAATCGACGGGCTTATCCCCGCGCAGGCAGAGAACGTTTTCGATCCCCTTTTCTTTGAGCTGCGTTGCGACGGCGTCGACGTCCTGCGGCGAAGAGGGGCCGCCCGTGATGTGCGCGAGCGCGTTGATCCCCGCGCCGTTCTGAATGTAGTCGGCGATCTCCACCACGTTGCGGGAATTGGAGCCGCCCGCGCCGTAGGTGACGCTGATAAAGTCGGGCGAGAGCGTTTTCAGCTCGTCGATGACGGCGAAAATCTTCTCCTTCTCCCCCTCCTGTTTTTTGGGCGGAAACACCTCGAAAGAAAGCGTCCGCTTGCGCGATAAGGTCTCGTCGATACGCATGATTTTTCCCTCGTCCTTTTCGTGAATACGTAAATTATACTATATTGCCGATAAAAAGTCAAATAAACGGCGCAACGCGCATGAAAACAGCGCGCCCGCGGCAGCCGCCGCTGGCGCGCCGAAAATTCGGTCCGCAAACAATATGCTCATTTCCCGCTGTCGCCGTAGTTGGAAAGCACGCGGGCGGAAGGATCGTCCACGTTGCACCCTGCCCACGTCTTGTTGGGCATCCAGAAATCCGCGATCATCTCCGCCTGCCCGGGGTAGTACTTTTCAAAGATCTCCCGATACAACAGCGATTCCTTTGTGAACGGCTTGGCGTGATAGGCATATTGTTCCGCCCGTTCCCGCCAGTCGTCGCCGTAACGTTCTTCGGCATACGCTTTCAGATCGTCCACCATCGAATGCCCCACCGCGTCGGAAAACGCCGCCTTTTCCCGATACAGAAGATCGTGCGGGAGATAGTCCCCCTCCTCGAAGGCGCGGCGCAGGAGATACTTGCCCTTCCCGTAGACGTTGACTTTTTTGGCAGGATCGACCGCCATCACATAGCGCACGAAATCGAGATCGCCGAACGGCACGCGCGCCTCCATGGAGTTGACGGAAATACACCTGTCCGCGCGCAGAACGTCGTACATATGCAGTTCGCGCACGCGCTTCTGCGCCTCCTCCTGAAACGCCGCGGGCGACGGCGCGAAATCGGTGTATTTGTAGCCGAACAGTTCGTCCGAAATCTCCCCCGTGAGCAGCACGCGGATATTCGTCATCGCATGGATCTTCTTGCAGATGAGATACATTCCCATGCTCGCGCGGACGGTCGTGATATCGAACGTGGCGAGCGAACGGATGACAAAATCGAGATAGCGGAGTACTTCGTCGCGCGTCATATATATTTCCGTATGCTCGCTGCCGATGTAGTCGGCGACCTGCTTTGCGTATTTCAGGTCGATCGCGTCCTTCTTCATGCCGACGGCAAACGTGCGGATGGGTTTTTTGGAGAGTTTTTGCGCAATGGCGCAGACGAGCGAGGAATCCAGCCCGCCCGAGAGCAGAAATCCGACGGGCGCGTCCGCGTCGAGCCGCTTTTTTACGCCCGCAATGAGTTTTTTGCGGATATTCGCACACACGGTATCGAGGTCGTCCGTAACCGTCTTTTCCACGCGCGCAATATCCTCGTAGCAGTAAAACTGCCCGCCGCGGTAGTAATGCCCGGGCGGAAAGGGCGTCACCTTCCCTTCCACGATAGAGACGAGGTTTTTCGGCTCGCTTGCAAACGCGATCTCCCCGTCGGGCAGATAGCCGTAGTAGAGCGGGCGGATCCCGATGGGATCGCGCGCGGCGATATACTCCCCGCTGTCGCCGTCGTAAATCACGCAGGCGAACTCCGCGTCAAGGCGGCGGAACATTTCAACGCCGTACAGCTCGTAGAGCGGGAGCAGGATCTCGCAGTCGGAATCGGAAGCGAACGCAAACCCCATTTCTTCCAGACGGGCGCGCTCTTTGCGAAATCCGTACAGCTCCCCGTTGCACACGGCAAAACTTTTGCCGCGGCGGAAGGGCTGCATCCCCTTGGCGTTCAGCCCCATAATGGCGAGGCGGTGAAACCCGACGTACCCCTTTCCCATCTCGCAAAAACTGCTCATATCCGGTCCGCGCGAGACCGTCTCGTAGAACGCGGATTCCGCGTCGGCAAGGCTCACGCTCCTGCCCGTGGTAACAAAAATCGCACACATAGATATACCTCCGCGAACGGACAAAAAAACGGCTGTCCGTCCCATCTGAAATTAGGACGAATAGCCGATGTATCCGCGGTGCCACCTAATTTACCGCCGAAGCGGTCACTTTTCCCCTGACAGGGTCTCCGCACTCACGCAGCGGCCGTCGGCGCCCCTACTCGTCTCCTTTGGGTTTGCAGCTCGGAAGTGTTCTTCATGCGGACGGCTCGCGGGGCTCGCACCCTCCCCCGCTCTCTGTACAGCCGCTTCCCGCAGTACTTTTCTTCGTCTTGGCTTTTCAACGATTATAGCAGATGCGATGTGTTACGTCAAATAACGATTTTTTATATCCGCCATTCGTCCGGCTTATACTGCAAGAGAGTAAAAGTCCGGATTTTACACGCGTGGCAACCGCGCCCCCGCTCAGTCGGCGAGAAAATCCTCACGGTTGAGTCCGTCCCGCAGTTTTTCGAGCGCACGCTTTTCGATGCGCGAAACGTAGGAGCGGGAAATTTTCAACTGCCGCGCCACTTCGCGCTGCGGCAGCGGCGCACCGCCCGTGAGCGCGTATCTCAGGCAGATAATGACCGTCTCGCGCTCGTTCAGAAGCCGCTTGACCGCCGAGAGAAACTTCTCCTGCATGAGTGACTGTTCCACGCTGCCGAACACCTTGTCTTCCTTTTCAAACAGAAGGTCCATGAGGGTAAGCTCGTTGCCGTCCTTATCCGTTCCGACGGGATCGGAAAGGGAAAGATTGGACTTATGCTTTTTCCCCGCGCGGATAAACATGAGGATCTCGTTTTCGATGCACCGCGCCGTATAGGTGGCAAGGCGCGTCCCCCGCGACGGTTCGTAGGTATCGATCGCCTTGATGAGTCCGATGCTTCCCACTGAGATCATGTCGTCCGTCTCGGCTGCGCCCGTGTACTTTTTTACGACGTGCGCAACAAGCCGCATATTGTGCCGCACGAGCATATCGCGCGCGTTCCTGTCCCCGCCGCGCGCAAGCGCAAGATACTTCTCCTCTTCCTCCTTGGGCAGCGGTTTGGGGTAAGAACCTTCGTCCCGCACAGCGCCCGTAAAGAAAAACAGCCTGCAAAGGATCGCGCAGAACATTTCCAGCATATTTTTCACCTCGCAAAGTTCCCTGTGCGATTATCCTATGCGGCACAAAGCACGTCCACGCACCGTTTGCAAAAAATAGTGTTTTTTTTGTAAAAACGAACCGAAAAAGACCGCTTTTTGACAACTCTACTGTGAGTAGAGTCGACATTTGCACGGATAGAGCAAAATACTTGTCAAATAGAAAGTTTCCTGCGGAATTGAGAGCGTATAACGGCAGGAATAGTGCGTATCTTCCGGAGAACTATGATATACTGATAGCGAGACGGAGATTTCCGCCAAGGAGATTGCCATGAAACAATTCGCCATTTTCGTCGATTCGGCGGCAAACATTCCGAACGACATCCGCATCACGCGCGACATCCGCGTGATCCCGTTCCATTATATCGTAGACGGCGAGGAACGCCCCTGCTTCTCCGAAGATATGCCCTTTGTGGAGACAGCCAAGACCTTTTATAACGCAATGCGCGACGGCGCGGAAGCAAAGACTTCGCTGCTGCCCGCGGCGGTCTTTGAAGAGGCGCTCCGCCCCGCGCTCCAAGAGGGCCGCGACGTCCTTCTCTTCACTCTCTCCTCGGGCGTGAGCGGCACGCACGCGCAGGCGCAGGAAGCGGGCAGGCATTTGCAGGAAGAGTTCCCCGACCGTAAAATTTTTGTTCTTGACAGCGCGAACGCCTCGCTCGGGGAAGGACTGATCGCCGTCAAGGTTGCGGATCTTCGCGACATGGGCGAGAGCGCGGAAGCGTGCGCCGAATGGGTCAAAGAGAATACTTACAAAATGAACAGCTTTTTTACCGTGGACGATCTGAAATATCTGCGTCGGAGCGGACGCATTTCGCGCACGGTCGCCATTGCGGGAACACTGCTCAACATCAAACCCATCTTGCAGGCGGACGCAAGCGACAATGCAAAGATCGTTTCCTGCGGAAGAGCGCGCGGCAGAAAAAAGGCTTTGGAGACGATTGCGGACATTTTTGCAAAGCGCGCAGTCCGTCCTGAAAGCTCCACCGTTGCCATCGCGCACGCCGACTGCGAAAAGGACGCGCTTTACCTTGCCGAACTTCTCCGCGAACGCGGCGCAAAGGATATCATCATCGAATACTACGATCTGTGCACGGGTTCGCACGTCGGTCCGGGGTGCGTTGCCCTCTTCTTCTGGGGTAAGGACCGCCGCAAAGAAGCGTTCGCAGCCGAACACGCACCCGCCGCGCACGCGCTTCCTCAAAAATCGTAAAAATCGCTTGCCTTGCGGCATATTCCGTGATATACTCGTTTGTATCGGCGGATATGCCGCTGTGGCGAAATCGGCAGACGCGCAGGACTTAGAATCCTGTGCCGCAAGGCGTATCGGTTCAAATCCGATCAGC
>CALVMN010000043.1:0-10568 GCA_944346365.1 Candidatus Gallimonas merdigallinarum | reverse complement strand
AGCAAAATCGCATTTTGCGCAGTATCTCGGCGGAACCAATGTAGTGAGCCGCCGTGTGCCATACTGTTGCGAAAACAGTGGCGGCGAGAAAACCCCCGCGGGCAGCCAAAGACGCACCCGCGGGGGTTTTCCTCAAATCACGACTTTTTTTCCGCGTCAGCCCGCGGAAAAAAGTGTGAATATCATCTGATAAAATTCGTCCGCACCGAGATGTTATTCTGCGGCGGGAGAATGCCCTGCTCTTTGCCCGCCTGCATACATTTAAGCAGATACGCCATGTTATGCCCGATGTTGCGCATGGTCTGCAAACCCTCTTCATCCTGCCGCACTTCGTCGGGCGTCTTGCCGTAGACCATATTCCAATAGCTGGACGAGACGACAGGCATCTGCGTGATCCCGAAATATTTATTGATCACGTCGAACGACGCCGCCGTGCCGCCCCTTCTCGCCGAAACGACGCTCGCGCCCGGCTTGCCCGCAAAGGCATAGCCGCCCGCATAAAACGCGCGGTCTAAAACGGAGAGCAGAATCCCCGACGGGTGCGCGTAATAGACGGGCGAGCCGAACACGAAACCGTCCGCCGTCTTTGCCCTTTCGATGAGCGCGTTCGCAACGTCGTCGTCAAATACGCATTTTTTAAGCTCGCGGCACTTCATGCAGGCGATGCAGTCGCGCACGGGTTTCGCGCCGACCTGAAAAATTTCCGTTTCAATGCCGTCCGCTTCGAGCGCCTTTGCTACTTCGGTGAGCGCCGTATAGGTGCAGCCCTTTGCGCGCGGGCTTCCGTTGACAAGCAAAACTTTCATAATATCATCTCCTTATTTCTTCCGATAAAATAACAATTCCGCGCAAGGCAAAATCGCGTTGCGCGGCGGGTTCGAATTACAGGCTCGCCTTGAAAATCCGGGCGATCTCTTCGGGCGTGAGCACCTTATAGCCGCCCTCCATGACGAGCGTGCTCTTCACGAGGCCGTCGATCATATCTTCCTTCACGCCAAGGTCGGCGAGGTTCATCACGAGACCGAGCGACTTCATCCACGCTTCCATTCTGTCAAGTCCCTCGGCGGCGACGGCTTCGTCCGTCTTGCCCTCGGGATCGACGCCCCACACGTTGACCGCATAGCGGCGGAACTTTGCAAGCCCGTACGGCATGATATAGCGGTAGTACGCCATGGAGACGGCGGCGAGCGTCATGCCGTGCGTTGCGTCGGTGTGCGCGCCGACCGCCTGTCCGAGCATATGCACTTCCCAATCGGTATCCTTGCCCATGGCGACGAGCGTATTCAGCGCCCACGTCGCCGTCCACATAATGTTGGAACGCGCCTCGTAATCGGTGGGATTTTTCTTGGCGACGGGCGCGCTGTGAATGAGCGAGCGCAGCAGCCCTTCCATGATATAGTCGGAAGTATTGTCGTCCGTACCCGAAAAATACTGTTCGAGAATGTGCGACATAATGTCGTAAAATCCTGCGATCATCTGATATTCGGGCAGCGTGAACGTGAACTCGGGATTGAGCACGGAGAACTTCGGGAACACTTCCGTGCCGAACACGTGACCGATTTTCAGCTTCTGGGTGTGATTGGTGATGACGGAGCCGCCGTTCATCTCGCTGCCCGTGCCGACCATCGTCAGAACACACGCCACGGGAACGATCTCGCAGGTCGGCTCTTCAAAACGGATATAATATTTCTCCCACGGGTCCTCGTCGCAATGGACGGACACCGAGACCGCCTTGGCGTAGTCGCACACCGAGCCGCCGCCCACCGCCAGAATGAGGTCGGCTTTTGCGGCACGGGCGCGTTCGACGCCCTCGTACAGCTTTTCCACCGTGGGGTTGGGCATGACGCCCGCGTCCTCGAACACGTTTTTACCGCACTTTTCGAGCGCGGCTTTGACCTGCGCGTAAATACCGTTTTTCTTGATCGACCCGCCGCCGTAGACGAGCAGCACGTTCTTACCGAACTTGGGCAGTTCCTCTTCCAGCCCCTTCATGGCGTCTTTGCCGAAATACAGGCGGGTGGGATTGCAATAGCTGAAATTTCCGAGCATACTTTTTCTCCTTGCTTTCCGCGGCTTCCGCCGCACATTTTCACGCATATTATACCCCCGCGGCGCGGCAATGTCAAATACCTTTTAATTATGTGCTGTCATAGCGAACAGGCATAGAAAACCCCGCTTTCGGCGGGGCAGGCATCGCTATTTCTTTTTCGCCTTTTCTCTTGCGCGCATTTCGGTGAAAAAGGAAGTGAGCACTTCGGCGCATTCCTCTTTCAGCACGCCGCCCACCACTTCCGTTTTGTGGTTGAGAAGATTGGCGTTTGCAAGCTCGTTCGTGAGGCTCCGCCCCTTCTGCTCGTACGCGCCGAAATAGACGCGGTCGATGCGGGCGTTCAGGATCGCGCCCATGCACATGGGGCATGGTTCGAGCGTCACATATATCTCCGCGTCGGGAAGCCGCCACGAATGCAGTTTTTTGCAGGCGCGGTCGATGGCGCGCATTTCGGCGTGCGCCGTCGCCATCTGCAACTTCGTGCGGAGATTATACCCCTTCCCGACGATCTTCCCCTGATATACGACGACTGCGCCGATCGGCACTTCGCCCCGTTTTTTCGCCTTTTGCGCAAGGCGGATCGCCTCCCGCATGAAGCGTTCTTCCATTTAAAATTCCTCCGTAAAGCGCACGAGCGCATCGAGATTTTTCGTAACGACGTCCCCGAGAGCGGAAAGCCCAAGCGGGTGCGCGAAATCCTCCCGACCCGCTTCCACCGTAAAGGCAGGAATGCGCAGTTTTTCCACGCACCAATCTTTATAGCCGCCCGCGGACAGCGGCGCTTCCCGCAACGGATACCCCGTTGCCGCGCTTAAAATCTTTGCGAGGCGCTTATCCCGCCGCAGCCGCCAATAAGGCTGATGAAAGCGCCAATAGATTTCCTCGCCCTTGGTGTGATAGCTGACCGTAAACTGCGGCTGCACGGCGCAGGTGAAGTCGCGCAGGGCGCGCGTCTCGGGTTCGGAAAAGGGCGCGATCCCCACATAGTTCGCCGCGCTCGGCATGCGCACGTTGCTTGCGCCCGTTCCCCAGCGCGCGTCGAAATTGACGTTTAAATCGACCGCCCGGGCGTTCGCCTTCCACAGCGAAAAATCCGCGCCGCCGTTGAGATAGAGCAGTTCGCCCCGCCGCCGCGCGGAGACGCTCTCCGCGCCCTCCTGCACGAGGAGCGCGCCGTCGGGGTTGACAAGCGGCACGATCCACGCCCCGCCGCGGACAAGTCCTCTGCGGATATGCCAGAGCGCGAGATAGGCGCAGATCCATTCCCGCGCGTGTATGGCGTATTGGCAGATCCCCACGGGAGATGTATGCGTTCCGACGAACATGGCGTAGAGTTTACGCCCCTCGGCGCTCTCGCCGATGACCGTCTTTTCGCCGCGGTAGCTTTGGTAGAAGGCTTCGACTTCTTCGTAGACGTTCACCGTCCATTGTATGATAAAGAAATTATTTGTGATATTCCGCGCCCGCGTTGATCATGAACGCGCGGTAGATCTGCTCGCACAGCACGACGCGCATGAGCTGGTGCGGGAAGGTCATACGCGAAAAGGAAACAAGCCCGTCCGCCGCCCGCTTGACGCGGGGCGAAAGCCCGCACGACGAGCCGATGACGAAAGTAATCTCCTCGCCGCGGTCGCACAGCGTTTTCAGCGTCTCCGCAAAGCCCTCGGACGTGTATTCCCTGCCCTCGACGGCGAGCGCGAGGATACGCCCCTTACAGGCGCGGAGAATGGGTTCGGCTTCCTCTTCGGGCGATTTCCCTTCGGCAAATTCCTTTACCTCGAATTTGCAGAAGCGGGAGAGCCGCTTGGCGTATTCCGCGACGGCGTCCCGCCAGAACGCCTCTTTGAGTTTTCCCACGCAGACGAGACTGACCTTAACCACCTGTAAACCCCGTGACCAGAATCACGATCCACTGCACGGCGCACACGGCGATGCCCACCCCCGCGCCGAAGAGGAACGTTGTTCCGTTTTTCACGCCGCCCTTTTGAGCGTTGCGTTTATCGAAGAAGATGAGATAGACGAGCGTTCCCGCAAGGCACACCGCGGAAGAGACGATCAGCCCGACGCTCCAACCGAAGGGCATCGTCCAGCCGCCTTCCACGCCGTAGCCCGTCGCCGTCAGAACGAGAATGGCGGCGTTGTTGCAGAAATGCGCGACCATGGAAGGAAGAATGCTCCCCGCACGCAGCGCGATGAGCGCGAAACACATTCCGCAAATGAACTGGTAGAGCGTCTGCGCGGGGTTGCCGTGGAATATAGAAAAGAGCGCGCCCGAGACGAGCACCGTCGCCCCCGTTCCCCACTCTGCGGCGGACATCGTTCTGACCATGACGCCGCGGAAGAGCGTCTCTTCAAAGATCGCGGGAAGCGCCGCGATGATGAGAATGGCGGGAAGCAGATTCCATCCGTCCAGCGAAGGGAGCGCAACGCCCGCGTTCTCGTAGCCGAATTTTTCCAAAAAGGCGATGAACCGGCCGTTCAGCTCTTCGAGCGAGAACATCAGCCCGAATTGGAGCAGGATCGCGATAAGGAAATAGTACCACTTGCAGCCGCGGTACGTCTCGCGCACGGAGACTTTGCTGCGGCGGAAAAAGACAAATGCCGCGGCGGCGAAACATACCTGCGGGAGAAGATAGGATAAAAAGCGGTACCAATCGGTATCCGCGTATTTCTCTCCCGCGGCAAGCGCCGCGATCACGCCGAGAATGAGCGATAAAATTACGGGCAGAACGGCGCTCACCGAATAGGCGATCCCCGCCTCGGAGAGCGCGCGCCGCTTAAAATAGACGCCGTCTTGCTGTTCCATATTCCCATTATACTGAATTTTCGTGAAAAGTCCAAGAAAATCCCTTTGCATTTTGAAAAATTTGTTCTATAATATCGGGTATGAGAACTTTGAACACGAAAGAGATTTCCGATTGCGTTTACCGCCTTGCGCGGAAAGCGGGCGTCACGCTCACGCCCGCCTGCCACGCCGCGCTCGAAAGCGCTGCGGCGCAGGAGACGGGCGCGGCGCGCTTCGCCTTGGAGACCGTCCTCGAAAACGAGCAAACGGCGGCGCGCGAACAGATGCCCGTCTGTCAGGATACGGGCATGGCGGTCGTCCTCATCGAACTCGGGCAGGACGTACGCCTCACGGGCGCGCCCTTGAAAGAGGCGGTGGATGACGGCGTGCGGCGGGCGTATGCCGACGGCTGTTTCCGCAAGAGCATCTGCGATCCGCTCACCCGCCAAAACACGGGCGACAACACGCCCGCACACCTGCATCTGGACATGGCGGCGGGAGAAAACGTCCGCGTCACCTTCCTGCCCAAGGGCTTCGGCAGCGAAAATATGAGCCGCCTCGTCATGCTCACCCCCTCGCAGGGGCGCGCGGGCATCGTGGATACCATCGTCGAGACGGTGAACATTGCAGGCTCGCGCCCCTGCCCGCCCGTGTGCGTGGGCGTGGGGATCGGCGGCGCGTTCGACGGCTGCGCCTTCCTCGCCAAAAAGGCGCTCACGCGCGACGTGGGCAGCGCCAACCCGCGCGAGGACGTTGCCTCCATCGAGCGCGAGGCGCTTGAAAAAATCAACGCGCTGAATATCGGCGCGCAGGGCTTCGGCGGAAAGGTCACCGCGCTCTCCGTTGCGTGCGAGATCGCGCCCACCCACATTGCGGGACTGCCCGTCGCCGTCAATATCCAATGCCACTGCGTGCGCTGCGAAAAGGAGACGCTCTGATGAAAAAACTCACCCTTCTCCTCTCCGACGAAGAGACGCGCGCACTCCGCGCGGGCGAGGGCGTTCTGCTCTCGGGAACGATCTACACCGCGCGCGACTGCGCGCACAAACGGCTCTTTGCCCTGCTCGACGAGGGCAAGCCCCTGCCCGTTGACCTGAAACAGACGTATATCTACTATGCGGGTCCCTGCCCCGCGCCCGCGGGAAAAGCCTGCGGAAGCTGCGGACCGACGACCTCCGCCCGCATGAACGCCTTTGCGCCGCGCCTGCTCGATTTAGGGCTGTGCGGCATGATCGGCAAGGGCGAAATGAGCGAGGAGACGCGCGCCGCGCTCGTACGCAACCGCAAAGCGTACTTCGCCGCCGTCGGCGGGGCGGGCGCATCGTACGGAAACGCGATCAGGAAAATGGAACTCGTCGCCTTTCCCGACCTTCTGAGCGAGGCGATCTATCGCATGGAAGTCGTCGATTTCCCCCTCGTCGTCGCGATCGACAGCGAGGGCAACAGCGTCTACGACCGATAAAATACCTTTTCACGATCCAACGGCATCCCGCCGCGCAAGATTTGCGCGGCGGGATGTATTTTATAGATTCCGTTCAGTAATCCATCCGTTCCTTATTTGCCGAACATGATGCGCTCGCTCGAAAGCATTCTTCCGATGAGGAACACAAGGAGCGCGGCGTATGCGATATTCAGCGCAAAAGAGACGAGGCACTGCCAGAGCACCATATTCCCCATGAGCACGCCCTGCATGGCGGAGACGGCGTTAAGCACGGGAACCGCGACGACCCAATCGCCGATCCCCCCTACGAACGTGGTGACGAGCGAGAGGACCATCATTAAAATCATGACGACGCTCGTATAGCCCGAAGCCTCCTTGACCGAGCGCGACAGGGTGGAGACGATCGCGATCGCCGCCACGATGAGCGGCACAAAGGAGAAGATGAGCAAAAAAAGCATCAGATACCCCGTAAAACCGATCCCCGAAACGGCGACGTCGATGGAGACACCCATCAACTTCGGCATACTCAGCGCCACGCCCAGAAAGCTGGACGCCGCGCCGATGAGCGAAACGCACGCGAGCGGCAGGACTTTGCCGAGGGCAATATCCCAGCGGCGGGCGGAGGTGACGAGAATGGTCGCGAGCGTGCCGCGCTCCTTCTCACCCGCCACAGATTCGAGCGTGACGGACATACACGAGGAGAACACGAACACGACGATGAGGAAGGGCAGAAGCCCCGCCATCATCTGCGCGGCAAAGTTTTCCGTCTGCGCAAAATCCGTTGCGGTGAGCGCGAACGAACGCCCGTACGCGTCGAGAACGCCGCCCGCAAGCGTTGCGAACGCCGCGCTTGCGCTGTCCTCCGAATTATAGTACAGTTCCGCTTTCGCTCCGCTGCCGAGCGTTCCGTCAAAATTTTCGCTGAACACGAGGAGCGCGGTCGCCTCGCCCGCCTCCACTTCCGCACGCGCGGCGGCAACGTCCTCCGCCTGCGTATATTCCAGCGACCAGCCTTCGTTGAGCGTTACCGCCTGTTCGATCGTCTGCGTCACGGCGGACTCCCCCGAGAGATACACCTTAAACGCGTACGCCGCGGGTTCGGGCGCGACAGCCGTGCCGATCACGGAATAGATGATATAGATGAGGATCCCCGGGAGAAGCATGGAGAGAATGAGGCGCGGATCGCGGAAGAACCGCGCGAACTCCTTTTTCATGAGCGCAAGCAGCTTCATAACGTATCTCCTTTGATCGAACGGTAGATCTCAAAAAACCGGTCCTCTAGCGGCATTCCGTCGCACACGGATGCGAGCGTGCCGTCCGCCGCCATTCGCCCGTCAATGATGATACCCACGCGGTCGCACAGCTTTTCAACAAGAGAAAAGATATGCGTCGAGAGCAGAATGCTCTTTCCCATCGCTTTGAGTTCGAGAAGGAAGTCTGTAACGACCTTTGCCGTGAGCACGTCAAGCCCGTTGGTCGGCTCGTCGAAGATGACGACGGCGGGATCGTGTACGATTGCGATGACGAGCGAAATCTTCTGCAACATACCCGTGGAGAGGTCCTTGATTTTGACTTCCGCGAAACGGTCGATACCGAAGCGCTCAAACAGTTCCTTTTTGCGCGCGGCGAGCGTTGTTTTATCCACGCCGTGCAACGAGCCGAAGAAGTCGAAGAGATAGGACGGCGTAAAGAACCCTTCCAGCTTCAATTCGCTCGTCATGAACCCGATACTGTCGCGCACCGCCTGCGCCTCGCGGCGGACGGAATGCCCGCACACGAACGCATCTCCCCCGTCCGGCTTGATGAGCGTGGAAAGGATACGGAGCGTCGTCGTCTTGCCCGCCCCGTTCGGACCGAGCAGCCCGTAAATTTCACCGCGGTAAGCGGAAAAGGACAGCCCCGCCACGGCGACTTTGTGCGTCTGCCCCGTCTTATCGAGCCGCTGTTGCTTGCGCGAAAGGGCGAATATCTTTTTCAGATTCTCCGCCCGCACCACCTCTTCTCCGAAATCGGAAAAAGGCGAACCGTTCTCCTGCATAAAGAAACTCCTTGCCCTTGCGGGCGATCTTATCTCGCCGCCGCATTCTGCGGACGGCAGGCGCGCCGCCCTTTCCGGAGCGGAATGCCTCGGTCAGCGTCTTAAAAAAACTCAGGTTACACAATTAAACGCCGATAACAATTTTATTATAACACTCAAATGTGCTCTCTGTCAAGTTTGGCCGATGAGAAAGAACGTTTCATCCGACAAACATTCCGCAACGATCGGTTTCATGATATCCCTTTATTCGATCCATGCGTAAACCGGTATCTCTTAAAGACAAAAGAGGACTGACAGACGCTGCTGCCGGTCCTCTTTTCAATTATCAAGTGTGGAAATAGTTTGCCGAAAAGCTCTGCAAGGCACACGTTTTTTAACCGCATCAAATTGCCTGCATATCAACCAAAATACTCTTCGCCAGCCGTTTCGTTCTCCTTGGAAAACACTTCTGCTTCGGCTTGTTCCGCTCCGTCCGCCGTTCCGGCTGCGGCGGCAACCTCCGTTTCAGCCGCGACTTCATCCGACTTTTCGGCGTTCTGCGCACGTTTTGCTCTGCGCGCCTCCCTGCGGCGTGCTTTTGCAAGCTCCCTGTCCTGCTCGATCTGTTCCATCATCAGATCCACCAGATGGCAAGCCATGCTCGCCGACGCTTCGTCGTCAACACGCAGTTCCGTTTCTTTCAGCCGGATCCGCGCAGGATCGTTCGTCTCGCGGCGATAATCCTTCAATAAACCGCTTTCCAGCTTATACGATGCCACGACCTGTCCGCGGCTGATCCTCATTTTCAGGATGAGATGTCCGCCGGAGCGCACATTCAGCGAATTTTTCGTTATGCTCCGCTTTGCGAAGGGCTTTCCCATCGCATGCGCTTCCACCTGTGCCGCATACCGTTTCTGCTCCTCCGTCAGTTCGACGTACGCCTCTTCAAACGTGCGGTTATGCGCTTCGAACACGGGGCCTTCTACCGGCTTTGCATAATCCTGCGAAACGGGCTCTTCCGTTTCTGTCACCGCAGCAGTTTTCGTTTCCGCTACCGTTTTCTGCGGCGGCGCCATTATGACGATCTGCTGCGGTTCCTGTTTGTCGCCCTTCTTCAACGCCACCACGATCGTGATGATCATCAACAGAAGGAATAATCCCCCTTCTACCGCCAGTCCGATAATAAAACCGATATCCATTTATTCCTTCCTCCTTTTGCGGGCTCTGTTTTTCACCGAAGTTCTTTTTTGTCCTATTACGATACTTAATAACGCACATGCCAGCAGCACGATCGCTCCTCCGCCGATCAGAAGAACGATTATATTTATGGGGTACATATTCAGCTCCTCCTCCGTTTTTTCGCTATCACGACCGCCAGCAGCAGTCCGGCAGACATCGAGACACCCGCGCCGCCCATCGTCACCCACAACGGCGCTATTTCATTCACGGTAAAATAGATCGTCCAGATCAACACCATCTGATCCTCGGTGAGTTCCGGCGCATAGTAATGTGTTTCATCGTATATAAGTTCCGTCACCCTTGCCGTATACTCACCCGATTCCGTCCCGGTGTTTCCACTGTATACCGCCGTCACCCCCGTCGGAAGCCCGACCAACTCGACCGTCTGCTCCCTCCCGTTCATTATGAGCGCCTCGGTATAATTCCAATGCACGCCGCTCATATCGTAACGCGCTTTGTCGATCGTGTATGTCTTTTCCGTGCCCGTCACGACATAGTTCCCGTCCGTATTCGCCGCCGTGAACCCATACTCACCCGGCTCAATGAACGCTTCTCCGCCGTTCTGCATTACCGCAAGTGCCACTTTCTTCCCGTTTACGTCTGTAAACACCGCTTCAGGTTTCGCCTGCTCACTTCCGGTCCATACGTATTGCGCTGCACTCCATTCCGCAGAAACTTCCTTCGGGGTTATATCGAACCGCACTTCCACCCTGCCCGCGTAGTTGCCCTTGCCCGTGAAGATGATCTTCGCCGTGCCCGCATTCGTGTTGTTTTCGTACGATACCGTGAAGTCGTTCGCCGTCAGGTTCGCCGCGCTGTCCTCAAAGTCGTACGTCGCTTCCTGCGCTTTGCCGTTGTACGTGTAGCTGCCCGTAACGGTGAACATTCCATCCGCAAGCGATTTCGCCGCAATGCTCCACTGCTTCGTCGCCGTACCCGTGAAGTTGCCGTTGCCCGTCACCGTAAGCGAATAGCTGCCCGCATTCGTCTGCTTGTTCCCGCTCACGTCGTAGGTGACCGTAAGCCCGTCCACCGT
>CALVMN010000042.1:0-11434 GCA_944346365.1 Candidatus Gallimonas merdigallinarum | reverse complement strand
TTATTTTTTCAATACCACATCGGCATAAGCCTATTCCTGAACCCCCGGACTATCCGGGGGTTTTCTTTATACAAAAAAGCGCGCATTGCTGCGCGCCGGAAAAATATCTGCAATCGTTTACGCGTCCGTCTTTTTCTCGGGATCGACGGGCATCTGCGACTGTTCCATGATCTCCTGATAGTACTTGTCGTCTGAAAAATCGCGCGGGCGGGTATATTCGCCGCCCAACGCCTCGATGGCGTATTTGAGTTCCTGAAATTCCAGATAGTTGATGTCGTCGCGGTCGATATATTCGAGCAGGACGGGCAGCGCGCGCTCGTCGCCGTATGCGGCGAGATAGCTCGCGTGCATGGGGACTTCGTCCCCCGTGCGGAATTCGCGCATCAGAATCTCGAACACGCGGTCGTCGCGCTCCTTGCAGCGAGACAGGATTTCCAGCATCCGCTCGCGCTCCACGCCGCTCGCGTACAGCGTGAGCGCCCGTTCCTTGGCGGCGTCCGCGCCGTTTTTGAGCTGTTCGCAGACGGCGTCTTTCACGTCCTCGCTGCCATCGCCCGCGAGCAGGTCAAAATATGCGGGAAACGCGCGCACGCTCTCCCCCGCAAGATTGACGGCGAGCGTCACAAGCTCCTCGTTCCCCGAGGCGATGAGCGAAACGAGCGCGTCGGGACAGCCGCGCCCTTCCAGCTCGCGGCATAAAAAATCGGAGACGGGAACGTTTTCCGCGACGTGGCGGGCAAGCGTCTCCGCCAGCTCGTCGTCGGTCATGTCCGCGTAATAGCCCTTGGGCGTGTTGCCCGCCTTGGCAACGTAGGTATCGCCGAACTGCTTATACAGCTTGGGAATGACGTTCTCCCACTGCTTTTCGGTGTATTTGCCCGCATTCATGTGCATATATTCGCTGAGTTTTTCGTCAAACAGACCGTCGAAATCGATGAGTTTTTTCATATTACTGCCCTTATATCATAAAATTGAGGATTTCCTGTACCGTAAAGCGGTTGGCGTCGAAGAGTTTTACGATCTCTTCCAGCGTGCGTTCGCCGCCCGAAAGGCGGGATTCGCGGTAGATCGCCGCCGCAAGCGCGGCGCGTTCGTCGCAGTAGGAAAGCGCGTCGCACTCTTCCAGCGTGCGGTAGACGTCCTCCGCCGCCGCGCAGATCTTCCCCGCGCTGTCGTCGCTCAGAATAGCGAACTTGGCGTAGACGTCGGCAAACGCCTTTAAAAACGCCTCTTTCTTCTTTTCGCCAATATCCAGCTCGTGTGTGGCAAACTCTTTATAGAGATTGCAGATAACGACGCCGAACGAATCCTCTTCGTTGCGCATGGTCAGCGCGTGAAGAATGCCGATCTTGACGAACTCGTCCCCCGTGCAGTCGAGCAAAACGTCGCGCAGAAACTCGTCGGAGCGCGTTCTGTCGGCAACGCGGACGGCGAGGAGCTGCAACTTTTCGTCCCGCCCCTCCATTTCGTCGAACGCGATGCGGAAAAATTCGTTCAGCTGCGGAAGTTCGCCGATGCGCTGCGCCTCCCGCTCCTCCACCGTCGTCGCCGCGAGCAGGAAGTTGGCGACGGTCCGGTATTCGTCCTCGGGAACGCGGTAGTAATAGGTCATGGCGAACGCCTCGCCGTCGCCGTCGCGCAGTTCACGCATCCGTTCGAGGTAGTACTCCGCAACCGCCTTGCGGGGATACACCGTCGTGAGCAGTTCGAGCGCGTCGATCGCCTCGTCCAGCCGCCCCGTCCGATAGGCGGACACGGCGTAAAAGTAGAGGAGCGTTTCATCGTAAGGCAGCCGTCCGCGCAGCGTGGAGAGCTTTTCAAACGCAGGCTCGTCCAGCTCCGTCTCGCACAGCGCGGTCGCGATGCGGTACAGATCGTCCGTCGCCTCCGTGGAGAGCTTCGCAAGCCGCGCCGCAACCCTCTTCGCGCCGTCGCCGTCGCCGCTCGCGCCGAGCACGGCGCAGTAGGTCGTGAGCGCCTGAATATTTTCGGGGTGTTTTTCCAGCAGTTCTTCGCAAGCCTGTTTCGCGCCCGCCTCGTCGCCGAGCATGAGCGTACACATGGCGGCAAGTCCAGCCGCCGAGGGATAATCTGAACTCTCTTCGTCGATGGAGAGCAACGTTTCGCGCGCCTTCTCGAGATTGCCCGATTTGAGAAGGTCCAGCCCCTCGGACAAAAGTTCCGGTTCGGGCGCGCCCGCCGCATGAACGAGGCGCAGGCGCGGCGTTTTGTGGCGTTCAAACAAGCTGCCGAGTTCGGCAAGGCTCTCGGGCGAGATCCCGCCGTCCTCCGCAAAGGAACGGTGATAGTAGAGCGCGGACTGCACATCGTTGCCCATGTTCATAAAAGCGACGGCAAGCCCCTCGTACCCCTCGCCGAAATCCGCCTCGTTGCAGACGTCGAGAAAGCGGAACCATGCGTCGGCGGCGGGCTGCCAAAGCTCCATCGCCTCGTATATATCGGCAAGCAGCGCCTGCGCATCCGCCCCGGGCGGAAAACGCTTGTTACGTTTATTCAGCATCGTGAGCGCACCGATGCAATCGCCGTCCTGAAACCGCCGTTCGGCGCTGTCGAGAAGCATCTCTTCGCTCAATTCAAACTTTTGTACGTTATCGCTCATGAATTCTCCCCGAAGAGACGCTCCACGTCCTCTTCGTAAAACGTATGATCAGTGTTGCAGTAGTGGCAGTGAACGGCGATCTTCCCCTCTTCGCGCAGAATGCTCTCCGCCTCCGCCCGGCCCATCGCAAGAACGGCGGAAGCCGCCCGCTCGCGCGAGCAGTGGCAGCGGAACAGCACGTCGCGCACGCCGGCGTTTGCCGCGCCGAAATCGCGGAGTACCCGCTCCGCGCCCTCCCGTTCGATGACGGAGGAGATCGCGGAATACGCTCCGATCGCCCGTTCGGTGCGGGAGAGGATCTCTTCACCCGCGCCCGGAAGCGGCTGCAAAATGACGCCGCCCGCGCCCGCGCAAATGCCGTCCGGCGCGATCTTCACGCCGAGCGCGATCGCTGTGGGGCGCTGTTCGCTCGTCAAAAAGTATGCGGAAAAATCTTCTGCGATCTCACCCGAAACGAGTTCACTCGTTCCCACGAAGGGAATGCCCGCGCCGTCGTCGCGGATAACGGTGAGCGTTCCGCGCTTTCCGACGCAGCTTCCGACGTCCAGCTTACCGTCCGCACGGGGCGGGAGCATGACGTCCGGATGTTCGATGAACCCGCGCACGTTGAGCGCGCCGTCCGCCGCCGCGCCGATCTTGCCGCCCGCCCCGCCGCCGCTGACGGAGACGGAGAGCGAACTCTCCCCGTCTTTGAGCCAGCTTGCAAGGTACGCCGTCGCCGTCAGCGTTCTGCCGAGCGCAGCCGCCGCCACGGGTGAAAGTCCGTGCCGCCTGATCGCCTCGTTCACGAGCGCCGTGGTATCGAGCACGGCGAGCGAAACGGCGTCGCCGAACACGAGCGTCTTGTAGATTTTGCTTATCGTCTGCGGCATATAAAGTTGATGCGGTCGCTTTCCCGCTTGGTTTCGCCGAGATGCCCCTCGACGCGCAGGACTTCCAGCCCCGCCGCGGAAAGCGCGGAAACGACCGCGTCCTCCTCATGGATATATTGGATATGCTTTTCGTCGTAACGGTCGAACGCGCCGTCCGCACGCTTTGCGAACAGCGTCACGTCCATTTCCACCCTGTCCGAAAAAAGGTGGCTGAACGCGAGATAAGTGACTTCGTCGCGATCGTCCGCGAACATATTATTTGCAACTTTTCCGCGGAGTTTGTATGCGGAACTTACGTCTGCCCAGAAAATTCCGCCCTTTTTCAGGCGCGCGGCAGCTTTGCGGAATGCCGCGGGGAGTTTTTCGGGCATAATATAATTATAGCAGTCGTTGGGCGCAAGGATAAAATCGAACTGTTCGCGCATGGGCAGCACGGCGGCATCCGCCTGAAAGAAACGCACACACACCCCCTCTTCGCGCGCATGGCGGGCGGCTTTGTCCAGCATGGGCGCGGAGAGATCGACGCCCGTCATTTCGTACCCCGCCTTGGCAAGCGCGCGGCAGAACGCGCCGCTGCCGCAGCCGATCTCCAGCCCCTTTCCGCCCGCGCCGAGCGCGGAAAGCCCTGAAAGAAAATACTGCGACCATGCAGGATAGTCGCAGTCATCGTTCAAGTATTCAAACCATTCCGAGAGATGATCGTAAGCCTGCGTCATGGTCAGTGTTTATTGAGCATCTTGGGCGGACGGGGCGCCTTCTTCTTTTTGCCGCTCTCGTCTTGCAGCGCGCGCTCCGTCTCCTCAAAGCGGCGGTTGTACTCGACGTAGCGCTCGTCGTCCTTGTGCTCCTCTTCAAACGCTTTGGTATCCTCCTCGATCGCGTCTTTGCTCTGTTTGAGTTTTTGCAAATCGTCGCGGGAGAAGGAATCGGGCAGCTGATAAATTTCCAGATCGTCGTCGATCGGCTTGATGGGACGGCAGACGAGCTTGCTCTTGCCCTGCGCCACGATCTGACGGCGGTACTCGCGCATTGCCGCGCTCTCTGCGGCAGGCGAAGCGGCTGCGGGACGGTGCCCCGTTGCAGCGGGCTTATCCTTGTTGTTATAAAGCCCTCTGCCCGTGGCGATGCCCATGGCGGGATTGACGAATTTATCGAACGCCCACTGCGAATAGTCGAGCCATACGAGCAGCGCGTAGGAAATGCCGAGGAAAATGAGAATAAGCACGCCGATCACAGCAAGGAAGGAACCGCCGAACATCGCCAGAAATACGGGCCACGTTGCAAGCGCCGCGAAAACGATCGTCTGCGGGAAGGTGCCCACCGCCATGACGACGGCGTTGCGGAAGAGTGCCCAAGGACCCTGTTTATAGCTGATGCCGAGCGAGATCATCCAAAGCCCCACCAGAAGGGAGAATGCGGCGAGGATATATCCCACGATTTTGGAGGCGATCAGCCAACCCGCCGCGGACGACCCGATGGCGACGAGCCAATCGGCAAGATTGCCCATCGTCCGCGCAAGGAAGATCATGACGGTCACGAACAGCACCGCTTCCAGCACGTTCCAGTAGTTGCGTCTGATCCCGCGCAGGAAGTCGTTCGTGACAAAGATGCCCTCCGTCCAGATCAGGTTGCGGATGATATAGCCGCCGCCCGCGATCCCGAGCGCGGCGACCGCGCCAGCGGGAATAAGCAGCGCAAAGAAGAGAAGATCCATTTGGAATACGCTCATCTCCGCCATGCCGACGACGTTCGGCAGGACGGGATACCCTACGCCCAGCCCCGAACCGTACGGTCCGATGATCTGCTGCGTTCCCATGACGAGCGCGCGCCATACGATGAGCGCAATGAGCGGAAGGAAGGTAACGAGCATCAGCAGGTTGACGAGCACCAGCCGCCCGAATCTGCCCTTGAAAATATCCCAGAAAAGCGACCAGCGGCTCGTGGGGAGCGTGCTGCGAGCGTAATCCTCGCTGCGCTCTTTTCCCTCCAACCAACGGGCGACCAGCCCTTTTTTCTCTCTGTCTGCCATGTTTTTTCTCCGAAATCAGATGAAATAGCCGTACGGCAAAAGCCATTATGGGGATATTGTACTACAAATTGCAAAATATTTCAATTGAATTGAGCCAAATTCCTTGATTTTTATGTGACTGTATGGTAAAATTATTTCGCTAAAAAGAGGAGCGGCAGAACATGAGTACCGCGCGCGGAGGAAAAAGTAAGGTTTTTCCGCCCGACGCCCGCGGGAAAGGGTATCGCCGCCGAAGCGCGCTCTCTTCCTTACGCGGCGCGCTGGGAGTATGGGAGAATACCTGTATTCCTGTCACCGCCCCCGGTGAAGCGCTTTTTCGGCAACTCGGCAACGACGACGAAAGCGAGAGGAGCGGTATGCTCCTCTTATTTTTTTCGCGGACAGCGTTCGGGCAGTCTCCGCTGCTCCGCAAACCAGTTTCCGAATTTCACTTTTAAGGAGATTCTTATGCAGCAGAAAACGTACAGAGTGGGCGTCGTCGGCGCGACGGGCATGGTCGGACAGCGTTTCCTGACCCTTCTTGACGGGCATCCCCTCTTCCGCCCCGCGGCGCTTCTGGCGAGCGCGCGCTCGGCGGGCAGGAAATATCCCGAAGCAGTCGGCGCAAAGTGGGCGATGAGCACGCCCATTCCTTCCTATGCAAAGGATATGGTCGTCATGGATGCCGAAGCGGACGCGGAAAAACTCGTCGGCATGGTCGATTTCATCTTCTGCGCCGTCAATATGAAAAAGGACGAGATCAAGGCGCTGGAAGAGCGTTACGCAAAGCTCGAAATCCCCGTCGTTTCCAACAACTCGGCGCATCGCGGCACCAAGGACGTGCCCATGGTCATTCCCGAGATCAACGCCGACCATATCGCCGTTATCGAGGCGCAGCGCAGACGGCTCGGCACCAAGCGCGGGTTTATTGCGGTAAAGAGCAACTGCTCGCTGCAATCGTACGTGCCGCTCCTGCACCCCCTGAAAAAGTTCGGCATCAAGTGCGCGGCGGTCACCACCTATCAGGCGATCTCCGGCGCAGGCAAGACGTTTGAGACGATGCCCGAGATCGTGGACAACGTGATCCCCTACATCGGCGGCGAGGAACAGAAGAGCGAAGAAGAACCGCTGAAAATCTGGGGAACGGTCGAGGGCGACGGCATCGTCAACGCGGACGGTCCCGTCATCACGGCGCAGTGTTTAAGAGTTCCCGTATCGGACGGTCATACGGCGGCGGTATTCGTCTCCTTTGAAAAGAAGCCGACGAAGGAAGAGATCCTCCAAGCGTGGGCGGAGTTTGCGGGCGAGCCGCAGGCGCTTTCGCTCCCCTCCGCGCCCAGGCAGTTTATTCATTACTTTGACGAGGATAACCGCCCGCAGCCCAAGCTCGACCGCATGACGGAGAACGGCATGGCGGTATGCGCGGGCAGACTGCGCGAAGATACGCTGTTCGATTGGAAATTCATCGGGCTTTCGCACAACACGCTGCGCGGCGCGGCGGGCGGCGCGGTGCTGCTTGCCGAACTGCTCGCGGCAAAGGGGTATTTTAACTAATTCACAGATTTCTTTTCGAACTGACGAAAAGAAATCTCGTGAGTTTCAGGAAAACCCACGGATACGGTGCAAGCACCTGACCGTCGGTTTTCCTCGCCGCCGCTCTTTCGCAACAGTATAACACGCGGCGGCTCACTTTTCCGCATATGCGCAGGTATGCGCAAATTGGGGCATACTGCGGAAGGCAACCTTCCTTGTATCTGTGATTTATAGCAAAACACCTTTTGCAACGAACTGATAGCAAGGGAACTTGCCTTGCGGACGAAATTTAAAACAAAATCCACACTTTAAAGCGAACGGCAAAAATCCTAAACCATAACGAGGGAGTTTCAATGATCGGATTTTTAAAAGGAAGTGCGACGGCGATGATCACGCCGTTCACCGAAAGCGGCGTCAACTTCGACGCGTTCGGCAAGATGATCGAATACCAGATCGCCGGCGGAACGGACGCGCTCGTCGTACTCGGCACGACGGGAGAACCCGCCACCATGACGGAGGACGAGAAGGAATCGCTCATGCGCTACGCCGTGAAGGCGTGCGCGGGGCGCGCAAAGCTCATTTTCGGCACGGGCGGGAACAACACCGAGAAAGCCGTGCGCATGACCAAGCTCGCCGAAGAGATCGGCGCGGACGGAATCCTTGCCGTCACCCCCTATTACAACAAATGCACGCAGAACGGACTGATCGCATACTATCGTGCGATCTGCGGCGCGACGAAACTCCCCGTCATCTGCTATAACGTCCCCTCCCGCACGGGCGTGAACATTCTGCCCGAGACCATGGAAAAGATCGCCGAGATCCCCAATATGGCGGGCATCAAGGAAGCGAGCGGAAACATGGCGCAGGTGCTCGATACGGCGCGCCGTATCCGCGGCAAGTGCGACTTATACTCGGGTGAGGACGCGCTCAACCTGCCCATTCTCTGCGCAGGCGGCACGGCGGTCATCTCCGTCGTCTCCAACCTCGCGCCCAAGGCGGTCAAGGAACTCGTGTGCGCCGTGGAAGCGTGCGACCTGAAAAAGGCGAACGAACTCAACGACCGTCTCGCCCCCCTTTCCAAGGCGTGCTTCCTCGAAGTCAATCCCATTCCCGCAAAGGCGGGCATGGCGATGCTCGGGTTCGACGCAGGCGAGCCGCGCGCCCCGCTCACGCCCCTCGAAGAGGCGCACGCGACGGTTTTGCGCGATACCATGTCCGCATTCGGATTGGAGATCAAGGCATGAATATCATTCTCGTCGGCGCCTGCGGGCGCATGGGTAAAAACGTTGCGGAAGTCGCCGCCGAACGCGGCGTGAACATTGCCGCGGGCGTGGACGTCGTTCCCGCGCAGCTCTCCTTCCCCCTCTACGCAAGCATTGCAGATGTGCGGGAACACGCGGACGCGGTGATCGACTTCTCCTCGGCGAGCGGACTTGAAGGTACGCTCTCCAAATGCGAAAAAGAGCATCTTCCCGTCGTGCTCGCAGCAACGGGCTACACGGAAACAGACGAAGCGCGCATCGGGCGCGCCGCGGAGCAGATCCCCGTTTTCCAGACGGGAAATCTCTCCCTCGGCGTCAACCTGCTGCAGATACTTGCCAAAAAAGCTGCCGAAGTGCTGGGAGACGCGTTCGACGCCGAAATCATCGAACGGCATCATCATCACAAAAAAGACGCTCCCTCCGGAACGGCGCTCATGCTCGCAAAGAGCGTGAACGAGGGATTCGGCGGCACGAAACAGAACGTTTACGGGCGGCACGGCATGGTCGGCGAACGCAGCGGGAGCGAGATCGGTATTCACGCCGTCCGCGGCGGCACGATCGTCGGCGAACATGAGATCATGTTTGCGGGCGAGGACGAGATCGTTACCCTGTCGCACTCCGCGCGCAGCCGCAAAGTGTTCGCTTCGGGCGCGCTCAGAGCTGCGGCATGGCTCGTCGGAAGAAGAGCAGGGCTGTATAACATGGATGATCTGCTTGCAGGCATTGTATAATCAGAAAAAAACAGACGGCGCACACGATTGTGCGCTGCTTTTTTTGTGCATAATCGATATAAATTTGTAAATAAAAGTTTGATTATCACGATATTGTCACAATCTGAGAGTATACTGTACTTATATCTGGGGAGACGGGAGGACAACGCAATTGGTCATGCAATACGGAAACTTTGCCTATTTCTTTTACCCTATCCTGATTATCTCTTTCACCGTCGGGCTGTACTTCCTGCTGCGCAGGCGATCGGAGCAGACGAAAAAAGCCGTGCTCCTTGCAATGATGCTCGTCAATCTTGCGCAGCACCTTCTCAAACAATACCTCTACCCACAGTATTGGGGAACGGATTTCGACATCCGTCTGAGTACGGCGTACAATCTGTGCGCGCTTCTCATCATCATCGCCCCCTTTGTTCTTCTCGGGAAGAACGCGCTGTGGAAGGACTTCCTCGTTCTGTTCGGGACGAATGCGGGCGTCGTAACGATGGCAGTCCCCTATTGGTACATCGGTCAGACGGTATGGCAATGGGACGTATTCCGCTACTACCTCTGCCACGGGCTGCTCTCCTCGTCCTCCCTGCTCATCGCTCTGCTCGGGCTGCACCGTCTCAACTACCGGAATTTCTGGAAGATCCCCTTCCTCTTCTTTTTCTCCCTCATTCTCGTCTGCTTTAACGACATTGTCCTTTATGCCGTGCAGGGCGCGGAGGGCGACCTGTGGGAGACGCTCTGCGCCTATAATCCCTGCTGGCTCTTCCACCCCATCGAACAGTTCGATTGGCTCGTTCCGATCATCGACGTGTTCACTCCCGATCTTTTTATGGGAGACCTTGCAACGGGAGAGCCGTTCATCCCGCTTTTGTGGTATTTTATCCCGATGTATCTTCTGATCGCCGTACTTGCGTTCCTCATTATGGCGCTTGCCGACCGCAAGCGGTTTTTACAGGATTGGTGCAAAATCAAAGCCTTTTTTTCTCGCCCGCGCAAAGAGAGGACGGACGACGCTCATAAACCAAAGTAACACGAAAAACCGCGCCGAAGCGCGGTTTTTCTTTCATGTAACGATTATTTGAGTTTCGCAAGCAGCATGGACGCGCCGCTGACGATCCCGCCGACCATCACGAGATACGCGCCCGCCGCAGGAGCGACAGAATATTTCGCCGCATCTGCAATGCCGCCCAAAATACCATCCGAAGGAACGAACTCAGACGCCCACGTCGCCGCAAACACGATGACGAGGACCGCCAGAACGATGACGAGCGCCGCTCCGATGAACTTCGCAAGTCCGCCAACTCTGATCACGCCGAACGACCCTAGAACGGTAATAATGCACGCAATCGCCGTCAATGCAAGCGAAATAATCGCAAATGCCTGCACAAGCGCGATGGGAACGCCGCCGTCCGCAAGTCCTTCTTCAAACAGCGTCATCCCGCCGCTTTGTCCCAAAAGAGACGCGGTGAAGAAATCGATACAGATCCCGACCACCGCAAGGATGAGTCCGACGACGGACGCGATCAGGAAGATGAGTCCGAAGAGTCCCAGCTTTTTTGCCTTTTTCTTTGCCATACCATATCCTCCTTTTTTTGGAATTATGTACATTATACAATATTTTCCGCGAAAATGGAATATATTTTTAAAATTTTCTCCAAAAAAAATTTATTTCTTTACATTGTGAACAAACACGGACATACATTTTGTTTTCATATGTCGCAGAATGTGCTATAATATCTGCGGAGGCATACGAATGACATATCTTTCATACGTCCATTCCCCCGTCGGAAAAATCCTTCTCGCAAGTGACGGCTCTTCTCTTACGGGGCTTTGGCTGGAAGGACAGAAGTACTACGCCGCAACCGTTACGTCTGCGACGGAAGAGCGCGACCTTCCCATTTTCTCGGAGACGCGGAAGTGGCTGGACTGCTACTTTTCGGGCAGGATCCCCCCGTTCACGCCGCCGCTCGCGCCCGAAGGCACCCCCTTCCGCCGCGCGGTATGGAAACTGCTGCTGACGATACCCTACGGCGAGACGACGACCTACGGAACGCTCGCCGCGCGATATGCCGAGCGATACGGGCGGACGACCTCGGCGCGCGCCGTCGGAAACGCCGTCGGGCACAACCCCGTTTCCCTCATCATTCCGTGCCACCGCGTACTCGGTGCAGACGGCAGTCTCACGGGCTATGCGGGCGGCACGGAGAAAAAGCAATTCCTGCTCGATCTTGAATCCGCGACCGCGCATCGCAAATAATCGTTATATAGAAAAAAGTAACCCACCAGCTTAGCTGGTGGTTCTTCATTATACTTCGCCTGCGGCTCGTGCCGCCAAAGGCGGGGCGGGCATAGCCCTTGACTACTAGCTCGTGCGCCACGCGCACATAGAGCGACCTGCCAGTCAGCGCGTCTGTTACTTG
>CALVMN010000041.1:0-11480 GCA_944346365.1 Candidatus Gallimonas merdigallinarum | reverse complement strand
ATGAGCCCGGTGCAATACCGAACTCATTACCAAACTATTTAATTAAATTTTTGTCCAAACTTTGGGGTTCACTTCAGTTTGCAGGGGATAATATTGCGGATATTTTACCGTGTTTCAGATACCCGTAAGCGGTTTCAAAAGGGAACTGACGCAAATCGGCGGGGCGGAGTTTTATCCGCGTGCGGCGGAGAGGGGGACTGAGCGTGAAAAGAGTGTGCGGCGGAGAGGGAGGGCCGGGCACGAAAAAAAGCGCCCGATCTGCGGACGCTTTTTTATGCTTAAATTTGGTTACGCGGAGATAGAAGCGAGCTTCTTTGCGAGCTTCGCCTTCTTGTTCGCGGCGTTGTTCTTGTGCAGGATTCCCTTGCTTGCCGCGGAATCGATTGCCGAAACCGTCTCGGGATAGAGCGCGTTAGCAGTCTCTTTGTCGCCAGCCTCGACAGCCGCAAGGAACTTCTTGATGGTCGTTTTCAGCGCGGACTTGATCATCTTGTTCTCTTTCGTCTTCTTTTCGGTAACCAGCACGCGCTTTTTCGCAGATTTGATGTTGGGCACGATTATTTACTCCTTCCAAATGGCTTTATTCTTGATAACCTTTGCTATTTTAGCATAAAATACACTGCTTGTAAACTGTTTTTTGTCGCTTATCACAAAAAAATTTCAAAATCTTGGGGATCATGTCATGGGGGAAGAAAAATCGAGGAGGAACGGCACCGTCCGCGTGGGCGTGTTTGACAGCGGGATCGGCGGGCTGACGGTGCTGAAAGCGTGCGTCGGGAAGCTTCCCGACTGCCTGTTTTATTACTATGGTGACAACGCCCGCGCTCCCTACGGGAGCCGCCCTTGTGGGGAAATTGTGCGGTTCGTCTCGGAGGCGCTCCGCCGCTTTGAACGCATCGGTGTGGACGCCGCGGTGCTTGCCTGCAATACCGCCACCGCCGTCTGCGCCGAGCAAATGCGCGCCGCGTTCCCGTTTCCCGTGGTGGGGGTGGAGCCTGCCGTCCGTCCCGCCGCGCTGCAGTGTTCGCGCGTTCTCGTGCTTGCCACGCCGCGCACGGCGGAGAGCGACCGCCTGCGCCGCCTGCTTACGCGCTATCCGCAGTGCGAGTTCACGGTGTGCGCACTGCCGCACCTGGCGGGGGCGATCGAGCGCGCGCTGACCCTCGGAGAAACGCTGACCATTTCCGACCACCTGCCTGCAGGAAGGTACGACGGCGTTGTGCTCGGCTGTACCCATTACGTCTTTTTTCGGCAGGAAATCGCCCGTTTTTACGGGTGCAGAGTGTTCGATGGCGGGGAGGGAACGGCAAATCGCCTGAAAAGTTTATTCGCGGAACAGTTCGGACGGAAAGAAAATGGGATAGATGACCACTCACAACCCGAACAAAATCCGAACATTTGTTTTACAAAAAAATGCAAAGAAAAGGAAAATAGAGGGGTTATTTTCCTCGGAAACGGGGGTAAAGTGAATGAAAGCGTCTATTTTACGAACATTTGTTTTAATTCGATTTAAAAATAATTTTAAAAAAAGGGAAAAATTTGGGCAAAGGTGGTTGACAGTGGTCATGAGTGGTGCTATAATAGAACACGTAATACCCGAAGGATCGGACAGAAGGGTATTTCAAGCAAAACGCAAGAAGGAACACCATGAAACTTTTGAGCGGGAAAGTCGCCCACCAGCTGGACGCGAAAAACAGAATACGCATTCCCGCTAAATATAAGGGGGCGTTCCCCAAGGGCGAGACGCTCTACTATGTAGAGTACGCGCCGCACTGCATCTCGGTCATGCCTGAATCGGTGCTCGGGAAAAAGCTCGCCTCCTTCGACGAGGTCAACCCGGGCGATCCTGAGATGATGGACGCAAAGCGCCGCATCCTCAGTTCCATTGAGGAAGTGACGGAGGACGGACAGGGACGCGCGCAGCTCCCCAAATCCTTCCGCGAATATGCGGGGCTGGTAAAGGACGTCATCACCGTCGGTATGGGCGATTACGTCGAGATCTGGGCGCAGGAGCAGTTTGAGCAGTCGGTCGGGAAGATGAGCATTCAGCAGGCGAACGCGCTTGCATACAAGCGGAGCGCGGAGTCATGAGCGAATATCATCGCCCGATCATGGTGAACGAGGTTCTGGAAGGACTGAACGTCAGAGACGGCGGCGTTTACTTCGACGGCACCGCGGGCGGGGGCGGACATTCCTTTGCGATCCTCGCAGGCAACCCGACGGTCCGCCTGATCGCGACCGACAAAGACGGCGAAGCGGTCGCGGAAGCGACAAAGCGGCTGGAACCGTTCCGCGGAAGATTTAAGATTTACCGCACCGATTTCAAAAACTACGCCGAAGCGTTTGCGGACGCGGGCGTGGAGAAGATCGACGGATTCCTGCTCGACCTCGGGATCTCTTCCCATCAGATCGATACGCGCGAACGCGGATTCGCCTATATGTGCGACGACGCGCCGCTGGATATGCGGATGGACGATCGCGCGCCGCTCACCGCCGAAATCGTAGTAAACGAGTACGAAGAGAACGCGTTGCTGCGCATTCTGAGAGAATACGGAGAAGAGGCGTTCGCGCCGTCTATTGTAAAAAGGATTGCAGCCGTCCGTTCCAAAGAACGCATCCGCACCTGCGGGCAGCTCAGGAACATTGTGGAGGAGAGCGTTCCCGCAAAATACCGTTTCAACGCCTGCGCAAAGAAAACCTTTCAGGCGATCCGCATCGAAGTCAACGGGGAGCTGGAAGGGCTGAAAGAGTGCCTGACGGGGCTTATCCGAAGACTGAACCCGGACGGAAGGGCGTGTGTGCTGACCTTTCACTCGCTGGAAGACAGGATCGTGAAAGAGACATTCCGCTCTCTGAACGAAGCGTGCGTCTGCCCCAAGACCTTTCCCGTCTGCGTCTGCGGAAAGAAACGCGAAGTGGAGATCCTCACCAAAAAGCCGATCACGGCGAGCGGCGAGGAAGTCAGGGAAAATTCAAGAAGTTCGAGTGCAAAATTACGGATTGCCCGAAAAGTAGAATGAACGGGTAACGAAGAGAATACATTGATAAGGAGAACAGCGATATGGCAAGGCTTGCGATCATGGACGCAACTGAAACGCGGCGCAGTGAGCGCCGCGATGAGTCGCGCGCAATTTCTGCGGAGGAACGGGAACACTCCGATCACATCTCTGAAAACTATCGCAGGCTGCTGTTTGATAACGCCGAATCGTGGACGCCTGCGGCGGAATCTGCCGCAGTACCGACGCTGGAACGCCGGAGCATCCGTACCGAGGCGTACGCGCCCGTCCGCGAGACTGCGCCCGTCCACGAATCCGTACGGGAGGAGACTGCCGAGATCTCGCCCTCCAACACGGCGCAGAGACTTGCCGATTACGTCGCTTATCCCGCGGGGAGCAAGAAGGTGCTCTTTGAGGGACTTGCCTACAAGAACGGCGAACTCATCGATACTCGCGCGCCCGCGCAGGCTCCCAAGGCGGAAACCGTCGTCGCGCCCGCTGCGCCCGCGTTTATTCCTGCCCCTGCCGCTGCACCCGCTCCCGCCGTTGCGCCCGCGCAGGCTCCTGCGGAAGAGGACGCGCTTCCCACCCGCCGCACACTTGATACGCTCCGCCGTTCCGAATCGGATGAGGAGGAGCAGACGCGCTCCAATCCTTTGGCGGCGCTCTCCCTCAAAACCAAACTCGTGCTCTGCGCGATTGCCGCGGCGATTATCCTTGCCATCGTCATTGTGTGCATCAATACGGGACTTTTGAGCGCGGTCAATGCTGACATTCTCGTGAAGAACGCGCGCCTTGAAGAGCTGACCCAGAACTACACGCAGATTCAGGAAGATTTGGACGCGATCCGCGATCCTTCCAACATCGACGAATGGGCGCAGGAGCACGGGCTGGTCAGACCCGCGGAGTAATTTCGGAGGAAACTGCATATCAAACGGACACAGTATTCGCTGTCTGTTCTACGAAAGAGGTTATTTGCCGTATCTTTGGCGATAGCCTTTCTTTTTTGCCTTTTTCTTGGACGGTTCTTTTATGTGCAGGTCATCTGGGAGGACGATCTGAACGCGCGCGCCATCGATCAGTGGACGCGGGAGATCCCCGTATCGGCAGGGCGCGGCGATATATATGACGCAAACGGGGAATTGCTTGCGGGAAGTACGCCCGCTTATACGGTGTACGCCCGTGCCAACGCCGTGGACGATGCGGAGAGGAGCGCGCAGACGCTCTCCGCCGCTCTTTCTCTGCCGTACGATGAAATTTTAAAAAAGCTTACGGACGGCAGCCGTTCGGAAATCGTCATCGCAAAGCGTACGGACAAATCGTCCGCGGAGCAAATCGAGGGACTTGACCTTTCGGGCGTATATTACGCGCGTGACGACGCGCGGTTTTATCCGTACGGCTCGCTTGCCTGTCAGGTGCTCGGCTTTACTTCGTACGACGGCGCGGGCGCGACGGGATTGGAGGAGTATTACGACAACTATCTCGCGGGCAAACGCGGGGAGATTCTGTTTGAAACCGATCTCGTGGGCGTCGATCTCGACGGCGCGACGGCGGCATATATCCCGGGAACGGACGGGCTGAATCTTGCGCTAACACTGGACAGCCGCATTCAGGCTGTCGCGGAGGATGTGATGACGCGGGCATACGCGGAATATTCCGCCAAGGCGGCGCGGGCGATCGTGATGGACGTCACCGATTTTTCCGTTCTCGCCATGGTGAATATCCCTTCGTACGATTTAAACGAGATCCCGCGCGACGATCTGACTTCCCTGAACGCGCTCTCCCGCAACGCGCTGGTGAGCGACGTCTATGAACCCGGCTCTACTTTCAAAATCGTGACCGCCGCCGCCAATATTGAGGAATATTTGCAGGGGAACGCAAACGCCTATGCGACAAACCGCGTCTTTTCGTCGGCGCGCACGCGTACGGTGGACGGCACGACCATTCGGTGTTGGAGCGATCACGCCAACGGAAAACATTCCAATCAGACGCTTGTCGAGGCGCTCAACAACAGCTGCAACCCCTGTTTTGTGGATATTGCGCTCTCGCTGGGGAAGGAGACGTTTTACGACTATCTCTCCGCATTCGGATTCGGACGGGCGACGGGGCTGGACTTTTCGGGCGAGGCGATCGGAATGCTCCTTCCCGAGCATACGCTCCGAGACTGCGATTTTGCGCGCATCGGATTCGGACAGTCGATCGCCGTCACGCCCTTGCAGCTCGCCTGCGCGAGCGCGGCGGCAGTCAACGGAGGATATTTCTATGCGCCGCGGCTTGTGAAGAGCATCTTTTCCGACGACGGAGCGACGGTCGTGAAAACGTCGCCGACGCTCGTCGCGCGGACGATCGGCGAAGAAGCGTCCGCCATTCTGACTTCCATGCTCGAAGGCGTTGTACGCGACGGCAGCGGGAAAAAAGCGTACATCGAGGGCTACCGCATCGCGGGCAAGACGGGTACGGCGCAGAAGTACGAAAACGGGCATATCGCGCAGGGAAAATATGTTTCCTCTTTCGTGGGGTGTTTTCCCGCAAACAGCCCGAAATATCTTGCGCTCGTCATCGTTGACGAGCCGCAGGGAGCGTACTACGGGAGTACCGTCGCCGCGCCGTGCGCAAAAGAGATTTTCGAGGGCATGATCGAAGTTCTGGGATTACAACCTGTGGAGGTCTGAATGAAACTTTCTGAATTGGCGGAAGGAACGGGGGAACTTTGCGGCGGCGACGCCGAGATACGCGGACTTTGTACGGACAGCCGCGTCGCGGGCAAGGGAGATCTCTTTTTTTGTTTCCGCGGTATGCGGGAGGACGGGCATAAATTCGCGGCGGAAGCCGCGGCGCGCGGCGCGGCGGCAGTCGTATGCGAGCGGAAACTCGCGCTTTCCTGTCCGCAGCTCGTCGTTGCGGACGGGCGGGAGGCAATGGCGCAAATCGCCGCGGCGTTTTACGGGCATCCCGAGCGGCGGTTAAAGACGGTCGGCGTAACGGGAACGAACGGCAAAACGACGACGGCGGCGATGATCGCGGAAATCCTCTCCGCGGCGGGAATGCCGACGGGACTTGTCGGCACGCTCGGCGCGCAGTACGGGACGGTGGTCGTACCGCCTTCGCTCACTACGCCCGATCCCGTCTGCCTCTTTTCTCTCCTCGCCGATATGGCGGCTGCAGGTATGGAGGCGGTCGTGCTCGAAGTATCCGCGCACGCGCTCGCGCTGAAAAAGGAGACGCCCATCCGTTACGACGTCGCCGTGTTCACCAATCTCACGCGCGATCATCTGGACTTTTTCGGAGATATGCAGGCGTACGGCGACGCAAAAAAACTGCTCTTTCAGCCGAACCGCTGCAAGTTCGCCGTGCTGAATGCGGACGACGGCTTTTCCGCGTGCCTCGTCGGACAGGGTATGCCGCACATGACGTATGGGTTGGAAACGCCTGCGGACGCGTTTGCAGTCATCGAGAGCGAATCGCTGTGCGCGACGCGCGCCGTTTTGAATTTGGAGGACGAACTGTGCGAAGCCGTCATTCCGTTTACAGGGCGGCACAATCTGCTGAATGCGCTTGCGGCGGCTTGCGCGGCAAAGCACCTCGGGGCGGACGCCGAGGCGATCGCCCGCGGATTGGAGTGCGCGCACGTCGAGGGGCGGCTGGAATGGGTGGCGAAGTACCGCGGCGGAGATATTTTCGTGGATTTCGCGCACACGCCCGACGGGCTTGAAAAATCGCTTGCCGCACTTCGCGAATATTGCGGCGGGCGGCTGATCGCGCTGTTCGGCTGCGGCGGAAACCGCGACGCGGGCAAACGCCCGAAAATGGGCGAGGTCGCCGCGCGGTGCGCGGATTTCTGTGTGCTCACGTCGGATAATCCCCGCTATGAAGATCCCGTGGCGATCATTTCCGAAATTGAGGCGGGCTTTCGTCCTGTTTCAAAGCACTATGTTGTGGTGGAAGAGCGGGAAAAGGCGATCCGGTACGCGCTCGAACATCTTGCCGAGGGGGATATTCTGCTCGTTGCGGGCAAGGGGGCGGAAAAATATCAGGAGATCATGGGAATAAAATACGACTACGACGACAAAGCTGTAATAAAATCGTTGATCGGGAAATGATATGCACGATATTTTTCTGGCAGTTCTGTTCGCCTTTGCATTTTCGCTCCTGTTCTGCGCCGCGGCGATCCCGCTTTTAAAGCGGGCGGGGAGCGGACAGCACATTCTCTCCTACGTCAAGGAGCATTCCAAAAAGGATGGCACGCCCACAATGGGCGGGCTTGCGTTTATTCTTGCCGCCGTTCTGGCGGCGATCCCGTTCGCGCGCAATGCGGACAAGTCTTTTTTCGTCGCGCTTGCAGTGGGGCTTGGCTATCTGGCGGTCGGATTTTTAGACGATCTTTTAAAACAGAAACGGGGCAAAAATCTCGGACTGAGACCCTATCAGAAGATCATTTTCCAATTCGGTGTCGCCCTGATGGCTTCCGTATATTGCTGCATCGACGGACTGACCGTGCTCCGGCTGCCGTATACTTCCCTCGCTGTGGATATTGGCTGGTGGATGCTCCCTTTGGGAATCCTCGTCTTTCTGGGAACGGTGAACGGCGTAAATCTTACCGACGGGCTGGACGGGCTTGCGGGCGGAACGAGCGCGGTGTTCTTTCTCGCGCTCGGCTGCCTGATTGCCTTGCAGGGGGAGAGCGGCGCGCTCTCGCTGCTGTGTTTCTGCCTCGTCGGCGCGCTTGCGGCGTACCTTATCTTCAACGCGAGCCGCGCAAGCCTCTTCATGGGCGATACGGGTTCGCTCTCGCTGGGCGGGTTTGCCGCATCCGCCGCCCTGTTCTCGGGGAATGCGCTCGTCGTGCCGATTGCGGGAATCATGTTTGTCCTTTCAAGCATATCCGTCATCCTTCAAGTCATATATTACAAAAAAACGGGCAAACGGATCTTTCTGATGGCGCCGCTTCACCATCATTTTCAGCAGAAGGGCTATTCGGAGGGGAAGATCGCCTACGTTTACGCGGCTGTCACCGCGGCGCTGTCGCTGACGCTGCTTCTTCCGTTTGTCTGATCCCCGCGCGAGGGGAGAAGGAGGATGTGTATGTATTTCCCTGAACAGACGTTTTTGGTGGCGGGGATCTCCCGTTCGGGCGTCGCCGCCGCCGAGTATCTGCTGGCAAAGGGCGCGAAGGTATATCTCTACGACGACGTGACCGACGAATCGGTGCGCGAGGCGACGGAGAAACTTGTCGTAAAGGGCGCCCGCGCCGTAAAAAAGGAGGAGCTTGCTTCCCGCAGCGAAGAGTGCGACGTGCTTGTATTGAGCCCGGGGATCCCCGTCGATCACCCGCTGCCCGTCTCCTTCAAGCGCATGGGAAAGGCGGTGATCGGAGAGGCGGAACTCGGCGCGCGCGCGCTCCGCTGTCCGCTCGTCGCGGTCACGGGAACGAACGGCAAAACGACGGTGGTCTCTCTGCTCGAACATATTTTCCGCGCCGCGGGAAAAAACGCCGTCGCGTGCGGGAATATCGGAAAGCCGCTCACCGCCTGTCTGAAAGAACTCGGCGAGGACGGTCTGGCGGTTGCCGAAATTTCTTCCTTTCAGCTGGAAACGCTTACGTCGCTTCGCCCGCATGTCGCGGTCGTGCTCAATATCACGGAAGATCACCTCAACCGCCATTACACAATGGAGAATTACATATTCCTCAAACAGCGGATCTTAAAAAACTGCGCGGAGAGCGAATACGCGGTGCTCAATTACGACGATCCCATCGTGCGCGCGTTTGCAGAAAAGACGCACGCGAAAGTCGTGTGGTTCTCCTTGCGGGAGCAGGTAGAGGGCGCGTATTGCAGGGAGGGTGTTCTGTATTGGCGCGGCGAGCGCGTCATGTCTGCGGACGATTTGCCGCTGGACGGCGGGCATAACGTCGCCAACGCGCTCGCTGCCATCTGCGCGGCGAAACTGATGGGCGTACGAAGAGAGACGATCGCCTCCGCGATTTCTTCCTTCCGTGGCGTCAAGCACAGGATCAGCAAGATCGGAGAGGTGAACGGCATTACGTTTATCGACGACAGTAAGGCGACCAACGTGGACGCGGCGGTCAAGGCGATCGGCAGCGTGAAGGGGGAGAGTGTTCTCCTCGTTGGCGGGAAGGATAAAGGCTATGCGTACGAACCGCTCTTCGAGGCGGTCAAACGGTCGGGCGTAGTCCATGTGGTCATCTACGGAGAGAACGCCTTCCGCATTCTGAGCGCGGCGGTCAAAACGGATTTTACCAAAGTCACCCTTTGCCGCCCCTTCGATATGGCGGTCCGCGTCGCTTACATGACGGCGAAGCGCGGTCAGAACGTGCTGCTCAGTCCCGCTTCGGCTAGTTTTGACGGCTTTAAAAGTTACGAAGAGAGGGGAGAACGCTTTGCGGAACTCGTAAACGCGTTCGCGCGGGAATCGGAGAGCGGCAACGCCGCGGAGGAATCGCTTGCTGGCGCGGCAGAATAGCGGAGCGGCGGCAAAGGGAGACTTGTTCTTCCTTGCCGCCGTCCTCTTGCTTGCTGGTTGGGGCGTCGTGTGCGTGTATGCGGCGAGCAGTTACAACGCCGAAGTGCAGTACGGAGACGAATTCTATTTTTTCAAAAAACAACTGATTGGCTTCGTGCTCGGCACGGCGGCGATGGCGGGCGTGAGTTTTATTCCGTATGAAAGGCTGAAAAAAATCGGGATTCCCGCGCTGATTGTTTCCCTCGTGCTTCTTGCGCTCGTGTTTATCCCGGGACTTGGCAGGAGCAATTACGGCGCAACGCGGTGGATCGGGATCGGTCCGATTACCATTCAGCCGTCGGAACTTGCAAAACTCGGGTTTGTCCTCTTCACAGCGGGATATTTCGCAAAAGACCCAGCGCGGATGCGCACGCTCAGAGGCTGCATTCCCGTACTGGGGGCAGGACTTGGAATCTGCGTGCTCATCATTCTCGAACCCAATATGTCCGTCACGATGTGCGTCGGCGCGATCATGATCGGAATGCTCTTTCTTGCGGGCGCGTCTAAAAAAACGCTTGCCGCGGTCTGCGTTCCCGTTCTCCTCGCCGTACCCGCGCTCATCATCGCGGAGCCTTACCGCTTGCAGCGGCTTTCCGCATTCATGGACCCGTGGGCTTCTCCAAAAGAGGAAGGGTATCAGCTCATACAATCGCTCTACGCGCTGTCCAACGGCAATCTGTTCGGGGTCGGGCTGTTCAACTCCCGCCAGAAATACCGTTTTCTTCCCTTTGCGGAGAGCGATTTCATTCTCTCCGTCATCGCGGAGGAGACGGGATTTTTCGGCGTGCTGTGTATGTTCGCGCTCATCGCATTCATCGTATGGCGCGGATTCCGTATTGCGGCGCGCTGCGGCAACTTTTACGGATTTCTGCTTGCGGGCGGGATCACGCTTGCGTTCGCCGTACAGTCCGCACTGAACGCGCTCGTCGTCAGCGGCTGTATTCCGCCTACGGGACTGCCGCTCCCGCTCGTTTCGGCGGGGAACACCTCTCTTATCGTCACCATGGCGGGAATGGGCGTCGTCTACGGCATATCCAGACACACGCCAAACGCAAAATTCATACAATGTACTGTGTAAGTGGGGAGTTTTTTCCGCTTCTGAAACACGATAGGAGAGAATTATGGATAAATACGTTATCGAAGGCGGGCGGAAGCTGTACGGAACGATCGCGCTGCAATCGGCGAAAAATTCCGTGCTCCCGCTGCTTGCCGCGTCCATTCTGACAGAAAAGCGCGTGACGATCCGCGAAACGCCGCAGATCACGGACGTTCTCTGTATGATACAGATCCTGCGCGAGCTTGGCGCGGAGGTGCGGTTTTCAAACGGGAGCGTCGTCGTGGAGAGCGCCGACGCAAGCTGCCATGAAATTTCCTCCGTCCTCACGGGAGAGCTGCGCTCTTCCGTGTTTATGCTCGGCTCGCTCCTGACGCGCTTTCATCGCGCGCTCATCGCATACCCCGGCGGATGCGACATCGGGCTTCGTCCCATCGATATGCACCTCAACGCGCTCAAACAGCTCGGCGTTTCCATTTCCGAGCGCGACGGCTGTATTTTCTGCGAATGCGATAAGCTTAAAGGGGCGGATATCCTGCTCGACTTCCCGAGCGTGGGCGCGACGGAAAATATCTTGCTTGCGGCGGTCAAGGCGGAGGGGCGCACCGTGCTGACGGGCGCGGCGAAAGAGCCCGAGATCGTCGATCTGCAAAACTTTCTCAACGCGATGGGCGCGAAGATTGCGGGTGCGGGGACGGACGTCATCGAGATCGAGGGGGTCAAGGAACTCGGCGGGGTCAGTTATAAGCCGATGAAAGACCGCATCGAGGCGGGGACGTATCTCATCGCCTGCGCCGTCTGCGGCGGCGAGGTGGAGACGACGGGGCTGACGCCGGATAATCTTCGGCTGCTTTTACATAAATTGCGCGAAAACGGTTGCAAAATACATACAAAAAATGATAAAATAAGAA
>CALVMN010000040.1:0-12668 GCA_944346365.1 Candidatus Gallimonas merdigallinarum | reverse complement strand
CCTTGGAGAGCGCAGCGAGCTTTTTGGCGATCCCGTCCGCCTCGGCGGCGTGGGCGTTTTTCAGCTCCTTGAATTTCTTGCTGTACTCCTCGCCCTGCTTCTGCATGGCGATGGTCTGTTTTTTAAAACGGTCGTATTCCTCCACCGCGGCACTGATGTCGGCGGTGAGTTTGTTCAGTTCCCCTTTCACGGCGCGGAGGCGGTCCAGAAGCGCCTGCGCGTTCTTTTTGTAGAATGAGATATCTCCGCCCTCTTCACCGACCATCTCGTCGAGATCGGAATATTCCGCGATCTGGCGGCCGATCTCCTCGGCGCGGGCGGCGAGATCGTCGCGCAGGCGTTTCAGCTCTGCGGCGCGCTTGTCCTGCGCTTCCAGCTTTTCACGCGCGGACTCCATAAATTTTTTCGCCTGCATGAATTTTTTGCGCTCGTCGCTCCCCGCGACCGACTGCTCGATCTTGCGAAGCTCTGCGTCTACCTTCTGATACTCCAAAAGCTGCTGTAATACCGACATATGCACTCCTTACATCAGACGCTCGTCCGTGAACACGTGGACGGGCGTCCCCTTTATTTTTTGTCTGAGATTTTCCGCAAAGCGGACGAAGCCGTAGTTTTCCGAAGCGTAGTGCGTCATGAGCACGACGTTCACGCCCGCCTCGGCAAGCGCGGCGATGAGGTGGTGTTTTCCGTCCGACGAGACGACGGTATCCGCGCCCCGCCCGACGGCGAACGCGACGGTCGGATCGTCCAGCCCCGCGCCGCAGAAGCTCGCCACCCGTCTGACGGGGCGTTCCCCGTAAACGGTGACGCGTTCCGTCGAGAAGCGCGCTTTGACGCGTCCGACGAAGGAGGAGAGCGGCTGCTCCTCCACGGCGTACACCCTGCCGTAACCGCCCTCCGAAAGCGTATGCATGATCTCGCAGGATCTGCCGCCGAGACCGAGCATCAGCTCCTCGTCTATCCCGCCCGGGGCGGCGTCGAGATTGAGATGCGCCGAAATGACGGAGATGCCCGCCCGCGCGCAGAGCAGGACGGGGTCGCCCGCTTTCAGCGAAGATACGGGATAAAAGATCGCTGGGTGGTGGGTGAAGATGACGTTCGCGCCAACCTTCTTCGCCTCGTCCACGGCGCGGTGTGAAAGATCGAGCGAGCACAGCACGCCCGTCACGTCCTCGCCGCAGTCAAGAATGATCCCGCTGTTATCGTGAAAATTGTACGTTTCGCAGTATTCCCTGCTCAGGCGGAAGGGCGCAAGCGCGTCCGCCGCCTCATAAATGTTCGTCAATCGCATCGGCGATTCCCTCCAGTTCGTGTAATCGTTCTATCAGAGTTTCCCGCTGCGCGCCCTCCGCCGCGCGGAGCGCGGAACGCACCGTTTCGGCGTCTTTCCGGATTTTCCCGAAGAAATCGCGCGTAGGGTTCAGGAGATTATCCCGCCCGTAACGCAGCTCAAACGCGGAATAGACCGTGCCGCCCTCGCGCGTTCCCGTGATCAGGTCGTAAAACTTCCCGTCGCAGAAAGTCAGATCCTCGCAGATCCCCGCGCCGCGCGCGCACAGAAAGGCGCGCACTTTTTCGGCGTTCTTCATGGGTTGCAGCACAAACTTTGCGGGAAGGCGTTCCCGCCGCGAGAGAATTGAGACGATCTCTTCCCCGCCCATGCCAGCGATAAGCACGCAGTCAGGCTCTTCCGTCAGTCCGTCCAGCCCGTCGCAGCAGACGGGAAAGCACCGCCCCGCCGCGATCTCCTCCCGCAGAAGCTCTTCCGCCTTTTTCAGGCAGGCGGCGCTCACGTCGCACGGATAGGCGCGTTCGCACAGCCCGTTTTGAAGCGCGTAACGGGTGCAGTACCCGTGGTCGCACCCAACGTCGGCAAACACGCGGCACGCGGGGATATGCGCGCAGATGACGTCTAGCCGCCCCATCAGTCGAGGAAGTCTTTGAGTTTCTTGCTGCGGCTGGGGTGGCGGAGCTTACGCAGCGCCTTCGCCTCGATCTGGCGGATACGCTCGCGGGTGACGTTGAACTCCCTGCCCACTTCTTCGAGCGTGCGAGGCTTGCCGTCGTCAATGCCGTAACGCAGGCGGAGCACCTTCTCCTCGCGCGGGGTGAGCGTATCGAGCACGCCGAGGAGCTGTTCTTTGAGCATGATGAACGCGACGGAATCGCCGGGCGTCTGCGTCTTGTCGTCCTCGATGAAGTCGCCGAGGTGTGAATCTTCCTCTTCGCCGATGGGCGTCTCCAACGAGACGGGATCCTGGGCGATCTTCTGAATTTCACGAACCTTAGCAACGTCCACGCCCATCGCCTCGGCGATCTCCTCGGGCGTCGGCTCTCTGCCGTTCTCCTGCAAGAGCATACGCGAAACGCGGGTGAGCTTGTTGATCGTCTCCACCATATGCACGGGAATGCGGATGGTGCGCGCCTGATCGGCGATCGCGCGGGTGATCGATTGGCGGATCCACCACGTTGCATAGGTGGAGAACTTGAAGCCCTTCTGATAGTCAAACTTCTCCACCGCCTTCATCAGCCCCAGATTTCCCTCCTGAATGAGGTCGAGAAAGAGCATTCCGCGCCCGACATAACGCTTTGCAATGGAGACGACGAGCCTTAAATTGGCTTCGGAGAGGCGGCGTTTTGCCTCCTCGTTCCCCTCCTGCATCTTGCGGGCAAGCTCGATCTCGTCGTCGCTCGACAAAAGCGGCACGCGCCCGATGTCTTTCAGATACATTTTGACGGGATCGTCCAGCCCGATGTCGGAGAGCGCCTGCTCGAACAGCTCCTTGTCGCGCTCATCCTCGTCGAAGATGGTTACGCCCATCTCGGGGAGATTTTTGTACACCGATTCGATCTGCTGCGGAGAAAGATCATACTTTTCCAGAATATCGCACAGCGAGTTGGTGGAGATGCTCCCCTTCATCTTGTAATCGGACGCAATATTTCCGATGAGTTCGTTCAGCTTTTCTTCCGTTACGTTCATTCCTTTCCTCCTGACAGACTCTTTAATTGTGTTGTATATTCCATGATTTTTGCCAGAATTTTGCGTTTTTCTTCCTCGTCCGCATCAAAATACCGCTTTCGCTCCGCGTCGATCTTTTCCGAGAGCGAGCGCGCGCGCAGCGTTCTCACGCAGTCGGAGAAGTATTTTTCCGCGGCGGGGGAATCGAGGTTGTCCCCGTAGTCGAGGTTGAGGATCTCGGCAAGTTCGCCGTCCGCGGGCATCAGGTCAAAAATGCCGCTCGCCCGCACCTGCCCCGTCTTTCTTCCCGAAATCACGTACATCGCGATTGTGCGGTGCGCGGGATCGTCGAACCCGACGGACGAGAGGTCGAACGCCGCCGCATAGGGCTTGCTCAGAAGGCACGCCGCAAGCACGAACCGCGCCGCCTTCTTTTCCCTGCCCGCGTCGTCCTCCTTCGGGCGGACGGGTTCCGCCGACCGCGGAATGACGGGCGCGTTTTCCAGATCACGCTGCAACGCACCCACGCTGATCTGCGTTTCCCGCGCCACGCGCTTTAAAAGCTCTTCCCGCTCCGCCGCGCTCTCCGCCTCGCGGACGATGGAGAGCGCTTCCGCAACGTACTCCCGTTTTTCGTCCGTCTTGGAAAGATCGTACTTGCGCTTTGCCGCGAACAGGCGGAAATCGATGAGCGGCATCGCCTGATCAAGGCATTCCCGATACCCGTCCGCGCCGAGTTTCTGCACCACGTCGTCTGGGTCCATGCCGTCGGGCATGGGTACGACGCGCACTTTCAGCCCCTCCTGTTTGAGGATCTCCAGCCCGCGGAGGTTTGCCTTCTGCCCCGCAAAGTCGCCGTCGTAGCTGATGAACACGTTCTCGGTGTACCGCTTTGCAAGCCGCGCCTGCTCCTTGGTGAGCGACGTTCCCATGCTCGCGACGACGCCGCGGAATCCCGCCTCGTAGAGGGAGATCGCGTCCATGTACCCCTCCACCATGATGAGCGAGGCAAGCCCGCCCGCGCGCTTTTCCTTTTTGACGAGGTTGATATTGTACAGCGTCTTGCTCTTGTTGAAGAGCATCGTCTCGCGCGTGTTCTTGTATTTGGCGCGGTCGGCGTTTTTCAGGAGCCGCCCGCCGAACGCCACCACTTCGTCCATATGGTTGATGATGGGAATGATGAGCCGCTCGCCTTCGGCGTCGATGATCCGCCCCTCGTCGGTGCGGGCGCACGCGCCGCTCTCCACGCACTCCTCGGGCGTATAGCCCTGCGCGAGGAGATAGGACGGCAGCGAATGATAGTCGAGCGACGCGCCGATGCCGAACTTTTTCACCGTAGAGGGCGAGAACCCGCGCTTATGGAGATATTCGACGTGCGCGTCCGCGCGCCCCGAATAGAGATTGTTGAAGTAAAAGCGCGCCGAATCGCGCATGAGGGAAGAGAGCCTGTCCCGTTTCTTTTTCTTGGCGGCGGCTTCCTCGGCGGAGCGGTCGTCGTATGCCGGCACTTCGAGGTGCGCGCGCGCCGCAAGGATCTGCACCGCCTGCATGAAATCGACGTTCTCGTACCCCTTCACGAAACCGATCACGTCGCCCGAGACCCCGCACCCGAAACAGTGGTAGTATCCGTCGGCGGCGTTCACCGAGAAGGAGGGCGTCTTTTCGTGATGGAAGGGACAGCAAGCCCAATAGTTGTACCCTCTCCGTTCGAGCGGGATATAGCTGCCGATGACTTCCACAATATCGTTCTTTTCTTTGAGTTCGCGGATAAACGCGGGGAAGTCCTTCATACGCTCCCCTCCCGCGGAACAAACAGTTTTTTGAATACGTTGACGGCGTATCGGTCAGACATAGAAGAAAGATAGTCGCAGACCGCGCGCGCCGCGTCCGTCTCCGCCGTCCTGCGGTACAGTTCGGGAAGCTCCTCGGGGCGCTCGTAAAAATAACCGTACAGCGCGCGGAGCATTCGTTCCGCACTCTCCTGAATGAGGCGGTTGGCGTGCTCGTAGACGCGCTCGAACATGAACGAGCGCAGATTGTCGAGCGCGCGCCCCTTTTCCTCGGACATTCTCACGTACGGCTTGTCCTTCGACGTCTCGTAAATATCCAGAATCGCCGTATTGATGCGCGCGGAGGTATCCCGCCCGAACACCTTCACCGCCTCGGCGGGAAGTTCCTCTTCGCGGATGACGCCCGCGCGGATGGCGTCCTCGATGTCGTGATTGATGTATGCGATGCGGTCCGCCAGCGAGACCGCCGCGCCCTCCAAGGTAGCGGGGTTGCCGCTCTTGGTATGATTGACGATGCCGTTGCGCACCTCAAAGGTGAGGTTCAGCCCCTTGCCGTCCTTTTCGAGCACGTCCACCACGCGGAGCGACTGCTCGCTGTGGCGGAAGCCCGCGGGATTGAGGGAGGCTAGCACGCGCTCGCCGACGTGTCCGAAGGGCGTATGCCCGAGGTCATGCCCCAGCGCGATCGCCTCGGCGAGGTCCTCGTTGAGCGAGAGACAGCGGGCGAGCGAGCGGGCGATCTGCGAAACGTCCAGCGTGTGCGTCAGGCGGGACATATAGTGGTCTCCGTCGGGCGCGAAAAAGACCTGCGTCTTATTTTTCAGCCGCAGGAACGCCTTGGAATAGATGATGCGGTCTCTGTCGCGCTGGAAGTCCGTCCGCATCGGGCAGGCAGGCTCTTCGCGGAGCCGCCCCTTGCTTTCGTACGACTTTGTAGCATACGGCGAGAGAAACGCGCGTTCTTTTTCGTAGGTCTTTTCCTTCATCTCACTTGGTTATTTCGCAGAAAGAGTGAAAAACTCCTTGTTTTTTGGAAAAATTTTCAAAAAATTTTATTTTGTCGTGCGGTTTCCCCGTCCTCGGGCGGCGGAACCGCGGGCAAATCAGCAGAATCCGCCGTCCACGCCCAGCGTCTGCCCCGTGATATACCGCGCCGTCGCGAGAAAATACACGGCTTCCGCCACTTCCTCGGGCGTGCCGAACCTGCCGAGCGGGATCTCTTCGGCGAGCGATCTGCGCTCTTCGGCGTTTAAACGTCCGTTCATCACCGTATCGATGACCCCGGGCGCAACGCAGTTGACGGTGATGCCCGATGGCGCAAGTTCTCTCGCGAGCGCCTTGGTAAAGGCGATGAGCGCGCCCTTGGAGGCGGAATAGACGCTCTCGCAGCTCCCGCCCGACACGCCCCACACGGAGGACACGTTGACGATCGCGCCGCCGTGGGAAAGCATTTTGCGGACGGCGTGCTTTACGGTGAGGAACGCCCCGCCCGCGTTCACGCCCATCACGCGGCTGAACTGTTCCATGCTCGTATCCTGCACCTGCGCACAGAGCGAAACGCCCGCGTTGTTGACGAGCACGTCCAGCCGCTCGAAGCGGGATAAAACGCGCGCCACCGCCGCCTCGTCGGCAACGTCCGCGCGCACGAACTCAACTTCGGGAAGTTCCGCCTGCGCGGCGCGCGCCGCCGCCTCGTCGCGCGACCAGAGCGCCGTCACGCGGTATCCCTTTGCGGAAAAAAGGCGGCAGCAGGCAAGCCCGATGCCGCGCGTCCCGCCCGTGACGAGCGCGTTCACGCCTCTTCTCCGAACAGGCGGACGATCTCCTCCGCCACTTCGTCCACCGACTTGCCGTCGGTATCCACAATGTAATCCGCCACATGCTCGTAGACGGGCGTGCGCTGCGCAAGGAGATTGCCGAGCGCCTCCGCCGTCTTGCCCGTATTCTTCAAGAGCGGGCGCGTCTCGTCCGCGCGCACGCGCTTCAACAGCGTTTCAAAGGAGGCGCGCATGAAAAAGATCTTCCCGTTCTGTTTGAGAAGTTCGCTGTTTTCCGGCTTCAACACAAGCCCGCCGCCCGTCGAGATGACAAGCCTGTCGCGCCCCGAAAGCTCGCGCACGATCTCCGTCTCCAACGAGCGGAAATGCGCCTCGCCGTAGTACTCGAAAATATCCGAGATCCTGCCGTGGCGGTCGGTGATGACCACGTCCGTATCGTACCACATCCGCCCCGTCATTTCCGCAATGCGCACGCCCACGCTCGATTTGCCTACCCCCATCATGCCGCAGAGTACAATGTTCATAACAAAAAGCTCTCCAATGCAAGAATATAGCTGTTTTTCCCGAAGCCGAGCACCTCGCCGCGGCACACGGGCGTGAGCACGGACTGACGGCGGAACTCCTCGCGCGCGTGAACGTTGCTCATATGCACCTCCACCACGGGAACGGAGACTGCCGCGATCGCGTCGCGCAAAGCGTACGAATAGTGCGTGAATGCGCCCGCGTTGAGCACGATGCCGTCGTACGCCCCTTCGGCGTTCTGGATCGCCGTGCAGAGTTCGCCTTCGAGATTGCTCTGATAAAACGCAACTTCCGCGCCGCGTTTTTTTGCGTATGCAGCGATCGACGCGTTGATGCTGTCCAGCGTTTCGCTGCCGTAAACGCCCTTTTCGCGCCGCCCCGTCAGATTGAGGTTGACGCCGTTCAGAATGAGAATTTTCATACCTTTCCTCCCCGATATTCGTCCCATAACGCTTTTGCCTCGGCTGCGTCCGTCCCGCGGCGGAGATAGATGCAGTCCGCGTAGTACGCCTGATAGAAGAGCATCGCCGCGCCGTTGACCGTCCGTTTGTTCAGCGATGCGGCAATGCGCAGAAATTCCGACTGCGCAGGCACATAGATGAGATCGACCGCCGTTTTGCACAGGGAGAGCAGCTGCTCCCCGACGGGTTCGCTCGCGCCGCCCTCGAACGCGACGACGGGCGTTTTCCCAACCGTATCGTGCATCCCGATCCCCGTACAGTTGACGACAATGTCGTACGGCGCGAACGGGACCTCGGTCAGCGGCGAAAATCCGCCGATCTCGCGGTACACTTCCTGCAAACGCTCCTCGTCCCGCTCGTATACCGAGACGATCGCTCCGCCGTCCGCAAGTTTTTTGCAGCAGCTTCTGCCCGCGCCGCCCGCGCCGAGCACGAGCGCCGTTCTGCCCGCGACTTCCACGCCCGCGTTGCGGAGCATGAGCGCGAACCCCTCGCCGTCCGTGTTATATCCCGTGCGCGTCGCCGAGACGACGGTATTCACCGCGCCGAACACCCGCGCGTCGCCCTCTGTCTTTTTGAGAAAGGGAATGATCTCCCCCTTAAAGGGAATGGTCACGTTGAACGCGTCGAAGCGGGAAAACAGCTCCTCCGCCCGCTCCATGAACTGCGCGGGCGGCACGGATACCCGTTCGTACGAGCACTTTGCGCCGAGTTTCTGCAAGATAAAGGTGTGCATGGAAGGACTGTCCGACTGCGATACGTCCTTCCCCACGACTGCGAGATGTAGCATACTTCCTCCTGTATTCCGCCCGCCGTGAAACGGGCAAGCGCATTCCGCCGCTTTCCGCGATTATTCCGTCTGCGCGAGCGATTGCTGAATGCGTTCCAATTCCGTAACGTACGTTTCGTAATTCAACGAGAGCAGCGCGTATTCGCCCTTGCGCACGGGCGCGGTCACCACGATTTCGTCTTTTGCGACGTTCTTTTTATCGAGGAGAGCAAGGCGCGCCGCCTCCCGCGCGGGCGGGAGCTGCGGCATTCCGCCGAGCGCGGCGCGGCACAGCGTTTGCAGATCATCCAGATACGCCGCGTCCCCTCCCGCATATTTTTTGGCAAGTTCCGCCTCAAATATGATGCCCGCAAGCACATATTCTCCGTGCGAAAGTTTTCCGTCCGAAAGCTCAAAGGCGTGCGCCGTCGTATGCCCGAGGTTCAGGCACTTTCTCAGCCCCTTCTCGTCGGCGTCCTTCCGCACGATCTCCGCTTTAAAGGCGATATTTTCGGGGACGATCGCGGCGAGGAAGTCGCCGTCCGTCAGACGATCGCGGTTTTCCCGGAGCGTTTCAAAGATGGGCGCGGACAGCGCGCCGTGTTTGACGATCTCGCCCAGCCCGCACCGCACTTCCCGCGGCGGGAGCGTGGCGAAGAAGGTGGGATCGGCGAGCACGACCTTGGGCTGACGGAACGTGCCGATCAGGTTTTTGACGCCCACAAAGTCCACCGCAGTCTTTCCGCCGACGGAGGAATCCACCTGCGCGAGGAGAGTCGTCGGGATCTGAATGCAGTCGATGCCCCGCATATAGAGCGCGGCTGCAAGCCCGCCGACGTCCCCCACGACGCCGCCGCCCAGCGCGACGAGACAGGCGCCGCGGTGAAGCTGCGCCTCCGCCATTGCGCCGAGGAGTTTTAAGAGCGTTTCGGGCGTTTTATAAGCCTCGCCCGCGGGCATGATATGTACGGGCGATTCGCGGTACGCGCGCCCGATCTTTCTTCCGTACAGCTCCCAGACCGTTCTGTCCGAGAAGAAGAACACCTCACGGTACTCGGATAACAACCGCGGCAGCGCGGTGCGGAGAACGCCTTCGCGGCAGACGATGCGGCTCTGTTCCGCCGTCTTTGTGCGGATCATATAAGATTTCATTTTTCTTTTGACCTCCCGTTCCAAGTGATTACAAACAAAATATGTGTCGGTCGCGTCAAGCGGGAAGTTCCCCGTACCGCTTTGCAATCTCTTCCATGCGATCGCCGCCCAGCCGTTCGAGCACGACTTCGGCAAGCTCGCAGCAGAGCGCGCTCTCCAAAATGACCTCGCACGCCGCAATGGCGCAGACGTCGCTCCGCTCCGTGGCGGCGCGCACCGCCTCGTGCGTGCGGTAATCCACTGTTTCAAGCCCCTTCATGAGGGTGGGGATTGGCTTCATCGCCGCGCGGAGCACGATCTCCTCGCCGTTCGACATACCGCCCTCGATCCCGCCCGCGCGGTTGGTTTTGCGGTAATACCCGCGCGGTTGGTCGTAAAAGATCTCGTCGTGAACGCCGCTCCCGCAGCGGGCGGCAACGCCGAATCCCAGCCCGACTTCCGCCCCCTTGATCGCCTGAACGCTCATCAGCGCGGCAATCAGGCGCGCGTCGAGTTTTTCCGCATACGTCATGCAGCTTCCGAAGCCGCTCTTCAACCCCTTCACGCGCAGTTCGAGCACGCCGCCGCAGGTATCCCCCCGCGCGGCACAGCCGTCGATCACCTGCTTTGCGCGATTCTCCGTCTCCGCGTCCATCATCATGAGATCGGCGGAGCGGCGGGAGAGTTCCTCAAACGCGTATTCCCCCTTATCCTCCGCACCGCCCACAGCACGGACGTAGCCGGAAACCTCGATCCCGAGCGCGCGCAGGAGCTGACGGCACACCGTACCCGCCGCCACGCGGATCGCGGTCTCGCGCGCCGAGGCGCGTTCCAGCACGTTGCGCGCGTCCTCGCCGCCGAACTTTTTCAGCCCCGTCAGGTCGGCGTGCCCGGGGCGCACCTTCGTGACGGTGCGCGCGGAGACGTCGCACCCCTCGGGCGCCATATACGCCTTCCAATTCTCGTAGTCACGGTTCCAGACGGCGATCGTCACGGGGCTGCCGAGCGTCGCGCAGCCGCGCACGCCGGATAAAAATTCCGCCTTGTCCTTTTCGATTTTCTGTCTTGCGCCCCGCCCGTAACCGCTCTGCCGCAGCGCGAGACAGCGATTTATCTCCGCCATGTCCAGCCGCAGTCCCGCGGGAAGCCCCTCGATGATGCAGAAAAGCCCCTTTCCGTGCGATTCGCCCGCCGTTGTCAATCTCATATGCCTTACTCCGTTTTTATGCAGCGTACTGCGTATTCATGGTGTACGTTCCGTCCGATATGCACGCGACGACCGTTCCAAGCTCGTCCGTGCGGTAGCATTCCGCGCCCGCGGCGAAAAGCCGCGCGAGCGTCTCTCCCGACGGATGTCCGTATGCGTTGCCCGCGCCGCAGGAGATGACGGCGGTTTCGGGCTGCAACAGCGCGAGCCATTCCTCGGAAGTCGAACCCGCCGAACCGTGATGCCCGACTTTTAAAATATCCACCTCGGAAAGGCGCACCGTCAGAGCGCCGCTGTCGAAAATATGCTCCGAAAGCGCGTATTCCTCCAGAAGTTCCCGTTCCCGTTCGGCGGACGCGTCCGATGCGAGCAGAACGCCGACTCCATCGTAGGCGAGATAGAGCATTGCCGCCGATTCGTTCTCGTCCGTCTCTTCCGCCGCATGGGGCGAAATGCATACGGCATACGCGCCCGAACCGTCGAGCAGACTCTTGTAGCGCGCAAGCGTATCCTGCGCGCAGCCCTCCCGACGTACGGCGTCAAGAAACTGCCGATATACCGAAGTATCCGCGCCGACGGGCGGCAGATACACCTTTTCCACGTCGAAGGCGCGCAGGATCTCCGCAAATCCGCCGCAATGGTCGGCGTCCGCGTGCGTTGCAACGAGCGTAAGCGAGACAGGCGCGATTCCTTTGAGATAGCGTATCAGATATCCGTCGTTTGCAAACGCCCCGTCGCCCGCGTCCACGACGAGCACGTCTCCGCTCGGAAACTCAACAATAGTGCAGTCGCTTTGCCCGACATCGAGAAAATGCACTCTCATTTCGCCTTCTGCCCGCGCGGGCATCGCCACGGCGGGGAGCAGCAGCCGATACGGAACGAGCGCCGCCGTGATCGCAAGCGCTGCCGCAATCAGCGCGATCAGACTGTATTTCACCACACGCTGGATGCGCTTGATTTTTACAGAACGCAGTCCCATCAGTGTTTTTTGCGTTTTTCCGCCGCTTTGACGGCTGCCTCGATCTCGGGAATGCGCGCCTTTGCCTCCTCGTATCCGATCTCGAACATCGCGTCCGTCGCGGCGCGCGAAACGTCCGTCGGCTTGAAGTCGTAGAGGTTGGGGCGGAGCATCACGTCCGCCGCTTCGTAGCCGCGCATTTTGGCGTTATCCAGCGTCTTTACGGGAACGAAATAGTTGATCGCCGAACCGAGCAGGCGGGAAATGCGCCCCTTCTCCTCCTCGGGCTTGACGAATGCGGAAAGATCGACCGCCGCCACGACGTCCGCGCCCATTTCACGGCAGACGTCCGCGGGGATGGCGTTGGTGTACGCGCCGTCGTAGAGCTTTCTGCCGTCGATTTCCACGCCGCGGAAAAAGGGCGGGATCGCGGCGGAGGCGGTGAGAACGCGCGCCGTCTTGCCCGCGTTCAGAAGCACGCCCTCGTTGCTCTCCGCGTCCGTCGCCCATGCGGCGAACGGAAGCGGAAGATCGGAGATCTCCCCTTCCAGAAAGTTCTCCAAAAACGTCTCGATCGGTCCCATGTCCGAAAACGGGCGCAGATTTTTGGCAAATTCCTTCTTGTTGAGATTGTCGACGATGCCCACCATGTCCGCCCACGTGTACCCTTTGCAGTACAGCGCGCCGACGATCGAACCGATGGACGTTCCCGTTACGATGCGGAAGGACAGCCCCGCCTCGGAAAACGCTTTGAGCGCGCCGAGATGCGCCATACCCTTCGCGCCGCCGCTCCCGAGCGCAAGTCCCAGCGTGACTTCGGGTTTTTTGCGGGTGAATAACGCTTTGAATTTTGCGATGAATCCCATCCTGATTGCTCCAATCCCCTCTTTTCGGCTCTTATTGTACACTTTTTTTTGAAAAAAGTAAACTGCTTTGCGCACATTTCGGTATTTTTGCACAATTTTCATGCATTATTGTATCATTTGCCGCAAAAACAAATTTCACAATGAAATAAATCATTTAAGTTGACACGGCGGGGCAGGAATTGATATACTTAGTTAACTTTTTTATTTTTACAGATCAGGAGGAAAAC
>CALVMN010000039.1:0-13510 GCA_944346365.1 Candidatus Gallimonas merdigallinarum | reverse complement strand
TGACGGTAATCGGGGCAAAACTTTTGACGGAACAGTTTGATTTATAAAATTCGATTTACGTTACTAACGCTCCGCCAGACAGAGTCGCGTTTGAACCCGCGGCTCTGTTATTTTTGTATTAAAGGGGTTTCTTGTATTGTCGTAGATACCGAAGTCTATGTTCCAAAACTATCTGATTTCTATCTCACGCAAAAAAGAGACAAATACGGCAGCTTTACAAAATAGACAGCTCACCGCCGTCTATTTAATTTATTCTCCAAATTTTGCCGCTTCGGGAGGCTTAGTGCAGCACAGATTTCGCGGAAGTCAATGCGAAAAAATATCACTGAAAAAATAGAATATCTTTTAACCGTCAAAGCCGGGAATAATTCTCTTCGCTTTCCTGTTCTTATGCCGCTTCCCGCAAGTTCAGTTTCATCACATAAAATATAGTGAGCGCTCCAATCACTTAATGCAGCCAGGAGCTTTCGGCATATAGTAGTTTTTCCGCTTCCCTCCTCGCCCACAAGATTGATAACAGTCAACCGCCTATCCAATTCGTTATCAGACACCGACTTTACGGCGGATTTGACTATATTAATAATCTTTTTGCATATTTTATTTTGCGATTCCAACTCTACATATATCCGGTCATCGTTGATATTGCACATACTTTTCACCCCAATAATTCCTAGTTATTTTGATAATATTTCTTCATACATATTTTACCATATTTTGGTATAATTTGCAATAGTAAATATTACATAGGAGAACATAGCAGGAAAAGATGAATCACATTGAAAAATTTATCAACTATTTACAAGCCACCAAGAACCTGTCCGAAAAAACTTTATCGGCATACAGAAGCGATTTAAAACTCTTTCTCGACTTTGAATCGGACGAACTTAAACCGGATATTTGTGCCTATGTGTCGCATCTCCATCTTGATTTAAAGCTCAAAGACACCTCGATCCGCCGCAAAATCATCACATTAAAAAACTATTATAACTTTCTTTCCGACCTCGAAATTATTCCATGCTCTCCCTTTCTCAAATTAAAATTCAGATTTAAACAGGAGAGACGTCTTCCCAAAACCTTGTCCATAACAGATATATCAAAGATACTTTCCTGTTTCGACGCCGATCCGTCGCCCCTGTCCCCTTTCGCTCAGAAAAGTCTTACACGCGACGCCGCCCTGATCGATCTTCTGATAAGCACAGGGATAAGAATCGGCGAGGCTGCGGCGCTCACGTTAAACGATATTATCGCTTCCGAACACACCCTGCTTATCCACGGGAAAGGCCGCAAGCAGCGGCTGATTTACATATCGTCTTCTGTGACATGGAACAGGCTCTCCGTCTTAATAAAAGAATGCAAAAAAACGGGCAAAAATCATCTTTTTGTCAATCGCTATGGTCAGCCGCTCACAATACACGGCATCGAAAATATATATGCTAAATATGTTAAAAAAGCAAAACTGACTACAAGATCCACCCCGCATTACCTGCGCCATACCTTTGCAACAAATTTGCTTGCCAACGGAGCAGATCTGCGCTCCGTACAGGAAATTTTAGGGCATGCCAGCGTAGCAACCACTCAGATTTACACAGAGGTAACTACCCACCGCAAGAAACAGGTCCTGAAAAAGTATAATTACAGAAATAAATTATAATAATCAGATTTCAGCGTTGTTTATGGCAATATGGAGAGCGATGAACGCTCCTCCTTGCAAAACGCGGCAGGACAAATGCCCTGCGCGTTTCGGGCGCGCACGCAGCGGCGCGTTACATACCGTCTGCGAGCGCAAGAATCTGATCGTAATCTGTCGCGCAAAGCCCCCTCCATTCTGCGGGCGCACCGTCAGGTCGGAATAAAATGAAGTCCACCCCGAGGCGTTTTGCACACACCATGTCCGAAGTCAGGCTGTCTCCGACGTACAGCGTGCGCGCGGGAACGAACGCGGGGATATGGCTTGCAACATATGACACGTATTCGGGAGAGGGCTTCTGACGCCCTACCTCTTCCGAAATGAACACGTCCTTAAAATACGCGAGAATACCCGTATCCTCCATGTGCCGCCGCTGGACCCTGCTCGCGCCGTTTGTGACCGCGAACAGCCTTCCGCGGCGGGAAAGCTCCGTTAAAAACGCCTGCGCACCTTCAAATAGATAGGCGTGCGAGCGCATGGCGTCGAGAAAGCATACCGCGAGCGCGTCCGCGTTCGTGCGCAGTCCGAACGCCTCTTTCAGCATTTCAAAGCGCTGCACGACCAGTCGCTCGCGCGTGATCTCGCCCCGTTCGAGTGCCTTCCAGAGCGCGTCGTTGATCGCGTGAAAGCGCGCGGCGATCCCGCCGTCCGCCCGCTCTCCGAAGGCGCGCAGAACGGCGAGCAGCTGTTCGCGTTCCAGCCTGCAAAAATCGAGCAGCGTATCGTCAATATCCAGCAAAAAAGTATCTTTCATAGACCGAAATAAAAGCGCAGAATCTCACCGAGCAGCACGCGGCTACCCGGAGATCACGGCAAGCTCCCTGAGGGCGCGCGTGTAGGCAATGTATTTTTCGTTTTCCGTCATGCCCCTGTCGTAGACGGCGACGGCGGAAAATTCCAGTCCCTTGCTCTCAAACACGCTCATCACGTTGACTTTGGTTTTACTGAGTTTCCCGTCCGCTTTGAGCACGCAGAACCCGCGCTTTTCAAACAGCGGAAGGTATTCCTCTTTGGCGATGACGGCTTTCAGCCCCTGTTTCCCGCGGAAGAACGCGCCCACCTGACGGGGCGTGAGTACGGCGACCTCCTCTCCGTGCAGTCCGATGGGACGCATATCCGCGTCGAGAATGCCCGAAACGAACGCCACGATCTCGTTCGTGTTGCGGTAGTTCTGATTGAGCGTATAGATGGTGGGCGAGATCGCCGACCAATCGCGCACGCCGCGCCACGGCGTAATGTTCTGTTTGAGATCGCCGAACACGTTGAACGCGGCGTCCGCATGGATGCGCTTCAACAGATCGTATTCGCCCGCGGAAATATCCTGCCCTTCGTCCACAAACACCAGCCCGTACCGCGGCGTGAGCCTGCGCCCCGCCGCCGTGAGCACGAACGCGACGGCGTACCCGTCGGAGGGATAAACCCCCTTCATGCCGTACTTCGCCTTATACTTTTTGACCGTTTCGCGGTACAGCCAGCGCGCGATGTCGGAAGCGTCGCGGCACTTGCCGAGTTCCTGACAGTACTTCGTCAGCCGCACGACGGCGAAAAATTCGCGGAAAAGTTCGCACCCGCCGCTCATTTCCGCGATGAGCGCGCAGATGCGCTGCGCCTCCTCTTTGAGTTCCTCGCGGCGGGAGATGCGGTCGGCGTAGGTATAGACCTCCTCCGTCCCCTTTTTCAGGCGATACCGCCTGAGATCGCCGATCTCCCGCTCGATGACGGCGACAAGAGAGCGGAGATCCTCCTGCGCAGCGGCGAAAATCTTCTCCGCGCCCGCCGCCGCAAAGTGCGCGCAGCGGTAAAATTCCACGAATTGGCGGAAGAAATAATCGGGCGCGCGCTCCTGCTCCCGCAGGACGAATTTCAGGAAGTCCTCCACCTGCACATATGCGCTCATGAGCGTACGGAATGGCTTTGTGAAGTAAAATCCGCCCTCTTTGTTCTCCTTCATCTCGCCGAGTACGGCGCGGCGCACGCGCACGGAGGCGTTCTTGATGCGCACGTACTTTTCCTGCAAATACGCGCAGCGGCGCAAAATCTCTTCGGCGACTTCGCGGCATTCCTCGCCCGCGAACAGTCCGTAAATTTCGCCGTACATTTTGCGCACCTGCCGTTCCGCGTCGGCGGGGAAACGCGGCGAATACACATAGCGCAGATATTCCGCCGACTCCGGCTCTTCGGAGAGATTGGCTTTTAAATCCACTCCCTCGTTCAGCAGCGCGCGGAAAAAATAGTCGCGGAGCGTCGTCGTCTTGACCTTTTGCAGTTCAAGAACCTGCGAAAGCTCGTCGATAAAGGCGTTGAAGCTGACGGACGGCGTAATGACAAGCACGTCGCGCGGGCGGAGCGTCTCGTTGTTGTACATGAGGTAGCTCAGACGGTGCAGCAAAATCATCGTCTTGCCGCTCCCCGCGCAGCCTTGCAAAACGAAACTCTCGCGCTCGGGGCGGGTGATGATCTCGAACTGCTGTTCCTGAATGGTGCGGATAATATCGCGGATCTGCACGTCGTCCTTGCGGCTTCGGATAATGCTGCGGAGATATGGATCGAAAAGGATCTCCTCGTCTCTGCCGCCGATCTCCTCGGGCGTGAGCACGTCGCGCACCGAGAGGTACTCGTTGCGGAAGTCGAGCACCTTTCCGTTTTTGACGGAGAGCGCGCGGCGGAGCACGGTGCGGTAGTCGTATTCGTTGATGGTAAAGTTGACGCGGCTCTTCTGATAGTAGCGAACGGCGAGCGGAGCGCGCCAATCGACAATTTCCAGATTGACGTCTCCCCGCTTTCCGATATAGTAACTGTTGTAACCCTCTTTGTCGTCCACCACGTCCATGCGCGCGAAATACGGTTCGGCGAAGAAGGGCTTGTAACCGTTGAGTTTCGCCGTCTCGGCGGCGATGAACGCGTTCTTTTCCTGCAACGCGCGGTAGTCCTCCGCGCCGTACCGCTCGCGGGAACGGATCTGTCCGACCTCCTCGCGCGCCTGACGGATACGATCGCGGATGCGCGAAATATACACGGCTTTGAGCACTTGCAGGACCGCCGCAAGGTGATCCTTTTCGTACTCCATCTGCTTGTCGCCGTCGAGGAGCGCAAGATACCACGCCTTATCGGCTGAAATTCTCGGGCTGATGAAATCGTGCGCCGTCTTTTTTTTTGCCATGCGTTCCCCTCCTTACGGCAATTATCTCCTATCATACCATATTTACGGCGTTCTGTGTTGTTTTTTTGAAAAAAAGTTTGCCGGAAAAGGAAAAAAAGCGGAAAAATCTCCGCTTTTCAAGACAAAGTTTATGCTGTTTTTCGCCCTTCAACTGTAAATGCGTGTAAACTCTTTGGCGAGCGCGTGGAAGGCGGGAAGATTGAGCGAGTAAATGAGCGTCTGCGCGCGGCGCTCGCACTTGATCAGTCCGCACCCTTTGAGCACAGAAAGATGATGCGAGACCGTCGCAGGCGAGAGTTCAAACTGATCGGAGATCTCCCCTGCGGTGTGCGGACGGTTTTTGAGCAAAATAATGATTGCCCGCCGCGTATCGTCCGAGAGCGCGCCCCATGCGTTTTTCATGCCGTACCCCTGTATTGTAAAAAAGTTCTGTTCGACGATCCACCTTTTCTTCAAAGTATACCATGCCGCAGGCGGAGAGTCAAGCGTTATTTTGAACGGTTTCAAAATATATTTTTCGCGAATGTTCCGCAAAAAAAGACGGGCGCGCCGCCCGTCTTTTTGCTCAATCGTCGTCGTCATCATTGTCGTCGTCATCATTGTCATCGTCGTCATCGTCATCGTCGTCATGATCTTCATCATCGCCGTCATCGCCGCCGCTCGGATCGTCCGTTTCGTACAGCTCTTCCACGGCTTCGAGAAACTCGTCGTACAGCTCGTCGAAGATATATGCGTCGCCGTAGCGCTCAACCGCGCGCTGCAGCTCCAAAAAGTTTTCTTCCAGCTCGCGCGGATCCTCGTCGCCGTCCTCGTAAATGCAGTCCTCGCCGAGGTAGAGATATTTCTGATTGAACGCGGCGGGGTCCATCGAATACAGATCGTCAAGATAGGTCTCCATCAGCGCGTGTACCTGCGCCGCGAATCCCTCGCGCAGATGCACAAGCTCGCGTTCGAGGTAATCCTCGAAGTCGCCCATCGCCTGCTCGTCGTACGCGGCAATAATTTCGTCCAGCTCCGTCTGTTCCATGCCGCGCACCGAATAGCTCTGCGCGCCGCCCGTCAGACGATCGCGCACCCGCCGTTCGATTGCCGCGCTGTCGTCGCCCGTCACATACAGTCCGATGCCGTCGGCGGCAATGAGCCGTTTACTGTCGGACAGCGCAACAAACTTCCCGCTCGCGTCCTCAGGCGATAGCCCCGTAAAGGTCTCGCCCGCAACGAGCAGCGCCGCGCCGCGGTTGAGCGCGCGCACGCCCGTCACCAAGCCGTCCTCCACGGAGAACTCCACCGAGGTCGCCTCCGTCTGCGCGTCAGCGGAAGTGCGCTCTTCGGACAGCCGCGCGACTGAAACATTGCCCGCCCCCGCGGAAAACGTTCCGATGCTGAGGTAGACTGCGGCGACCGAACTTCCGCCCAACACGAATGGCAGCAGCACCGCGAGAAAAAGAAGCACCGCCGCGAGCGTGCAGGCGAGCGCGATCTTCCAACGATTCGGACGCGCCGCGGCGAGCACGCTGCCGCCTTTTTCCGCCTGAACGGGCGGCGCGGAGCGGATGCGCTCGTACACGTCGGGCGTATGCTGTTCGGCTTCGGACCGTAATTCCTGTTCCAACTGTCTGCGATCCACCGCACTCCCTCCTTGCGTCTGTTCGCGCTCCGCAAGCGCGCTCTGCATCTTTGCAACGGCGCGCCCATAATGCCATGTCACGGTCGGGAGCGGGATCCCGAGGAGATCGGCGATTTCCCGCCGCTTATATCCCTCAGCCGCCGAGAGCATGAGCACTGCAAATTCCTTCTCCTTCAAAATGCGCCGCGCCAGATCGATGAGCAGTCCGTACTCGTCCGCCGCCTGCGTTCCGAACAGCGCAAGCTCTTCGCGCTCGTCCACGGAGACCTCCCGCTTTCGTCTGCGCAGCAGTCCGATCGCCTCGTTCTTGGCAATGCGGGCGATCCAAGCGCGCGCATTGCTCCCCGTGCGATACGCCGACGCGTTGGCAAGCACTTTCAGGTAGGTCGTCTGCATGACGTCCTCCGCAAGCATCCGCTCGCGGACGATGGAGAGTGCGACGTAGTACACCGTCTTGCGCGTTTGGGTATAAATTTCTTCCAGCGCATCGTTCTCCCCTCCCGCAAGCCTTGTCATTGCTTCATCGATGGACACTGCGATTTCCTCCTTCCGTACTCAATGCCGCAGCGGAAAAACCGCTGCGGCATTATTATATCAGATGCGGAAGCCTTCGTCAAGCCGCGTAATTTGGTCTAAAACGCAGTCCCGCCAGCGTATTCAATCGTCGAAATCAATTCGCGCGCCGTCGTCCGTCCGATAGACATATTCCCCGTTCGCCGTCTGCGTGACGACGAATCTGCCGCTCTCGCCGCTGCCCAGCCGATAGCGCACGCCGATGGTCACGGAACCGTTGCTCCGCTCGGCGCGTTCGACTTCATAGTAACTGCGCACGCCGTCGCGCAGGATCCCGAGCGTATATTCCGTTTCCGCCGCACCGTTTCCGTTCTCCGTCTCGAAATCGACGCTTGTGCGTTCCGTAAGCCTGCCGTCTGCGTATACACTGTACACATATTCGCGTTCCTGCTCCGCGGAACCGTCCTCTTCCTCCGTCTCCGTTTCAAGATCCATCTGCACATAATTGCGCGGGTTCTGCGGGTCAGTTGCGCGGATCCAGAGTTCTTCGCTTTGCTCCGTCTCGTTGTGTTCCGCCTCCGTCTCTACGCTGCGGTAGCCTCTCATGTCGTACGAAACGCCGTCCAGCACCATGACGCCCGTCAGGCGGTACGCCTCCGTGTGCTCGTTCTCGTCGCGGTCGTCATCGTCATGATCGTCATCGTCGCGGTCATCGTCGTCGGAAACAGTGCCGACGGACTCTTCCGAGTAATACATGGTATGCGAGACCGCCGTTCCGTCCGGCTGCTTGCCCTCAACGGTCATTTTATAGTCGAACGCATAGGCTTCGTCCGTATTTTCCGTAACCGTCGTGCGGAACGCGTCCTCGTCGAGGAAAGTGTCGAGCATACGGAAGTATTCGTCAAATTCTCCCGCCGCTTGCTGCGCTCCCTGCCCTGCGCCGTCCTGCGCGCCGTCCTGAGCCGAGACAGCGGAGAGCATCGTATTCGTTCCTGTGATCCCGCCCGCAAGGAGCTTTGCCGTCGTCACTGCGCCGATTCCGTAAGCATTGCGCGCGCCCGCCTCCACCGAAGTCCCTTCGCCGCCGACCCCGCCGTTTCCGCCGAGACCGCCTGTGCCGCCTCCGTTCCCGCCGCAAGCTGCAAGCGTTGCAAGCGCCGTACCTGCCAGAGCCGCCGTAACAAATAATGCCAGAATCTTCTTTTTCATCGTGATATTCTCCTTTTCCGTTTTCCGATTTTGCAGGCTCTCTCATCGTCCTGCACCCTTACAACGCACAGCATCGGCATTTTGTTGGAGAAAAATAAAAATTTTCACAAAAATTTTCCGTTGGCAAAAGCCCCCGCAGGTTTTCCTGCGGGGGCTTTGAAATCAAATGCGTTATGCGTTATTCAGATCTTCGGAGGGAATCATATCGCGGTAGCCGCCCGTAGACTGCACGGAGACGTTTTTATAGTCCTTCATGCCCGTGCCTGCGGGAATGAGTTTACCGATGATGACGTTCTCTTTCAGACCGATGAGCGGATCGCGCTTGGTGCAGATCGCAGCCTCGGTGAGCACGCGGGAGGTCTCCTGGAAGGACGCCGCGGACAGGAAACTGTCGGTTGCGAGTGCAGCCTTGGTGATACCGAGCAGCACGCGCTTTGCCGTTGCGGGAATGCCGCCCGCCATGATCGTCTTTTCGTTCTGCTCCTCGAACGTGAACATATCGGTGAACTGCCCGGGCAGCATCTCCGTCGTGCCTGCGTTTTCGATGCGGACCTTTCTCAGCATCTGGCGGACAATGATCTCGACGTGTTTATCGTTGATGTCAACGCCCTGCGAACGGTAGACGGACTGTACTTCGTTGAGAATGTAGTCCTGTACGCCCTTTACGCCTTCGACGCGGATAATATCCTGCGGGTTGACCGAACCTGCGTTGAGCTGCGTTCCGGGAACGACGCGGTCGCCTTCCTTGACGAGGAGCTCCGCATTGAAGGGAAGCTCGTAGTCTTTGAGGCGTTCGCCCGTATCTTCCGCCGTCACGATGATATGTTTCAAATTGTCGCTGTCGTCGAGATGCACCACGCCGTTGAACTCGCAGATGGTCGCGACGCCCTTGGGCTTGCGCGCCTCGAAGAGTTCTTCGACACGGGGAAGACCCTGCGTAATGTCGCCCGTCGCCGCGATACCGCCCGTGTGGAAGGTACGCATCGTGAGCTGAGTACCGGGTTCGCCGATGGACTGCGCCGCGATGACGCCGACCGCCTCGCCCACCTTGATGGGAAGGGTGGTCGCCATATCCTTGCCGTAGCACTTCGCACACACGCCGAAACGCGTGTTGCAGTTGAAGATGGAACGGATGGGAACGCCGCCATCCTGATATTTCTGCATGGAGGCGATCTTCTTCGCCATCGTCTCGGAGATCATCTCGTTGCATGGAACGAGCACTTCGCCCGTCTGGGCGTCGACGATGTCCTCCGCGGCAAATCTGCCCGTAAGACGGTCTTCCAGCGATTCGATGACGTCGCCGCTGCCGTTCGTGATGGCTTTGACGTAGGTCGCGCGCGGACGCTTGCCTGCGCAGCAGTCGTCCTCGCGGACGATAACGTCCTGCGAGACGTCGACGAGACGGCGGGTAAGATAACCGGAGTCTGCCGTTTTGAGCGCGGTATCTGCAAGACCTTTACGGCCGCCGTGCGACGAAATGAAGTATTCGAGCACGGAAAGTCCGTTGCGGAAGCACGATTTGACGGGAACTTCGATCTTTCTGCCCTGCGGGTTGACCATGAGTCCGCGCATACCCGAAAGCTGCTTGATCTGGTCGATCGATCCGCGCGCGCCGGAGTCGGCCATCATCCAGATGGGATTGAACTTATCCTTCGCGCCCTGATCTTTGAGGATGGTCGCAACCTTATCCGTCGCGTCGTCCCAAACCTTGATGACGGCGTTGTAGCGCTCCTCTTCGCGCAGGAGACCTCGGGCGTACTTCTTCGCAATGTTCGCGACCTGATGTTCCGCTTCCTCGACGATGCCCGCCTTTTCCTGCGGGATCTTCATATCGAAGACGGAAGTCGTGAGCGCCGCGATCGTGGAATACTTGTAGCCGCGCTCCTTGATCGCGTCGAGCACTGCCGCCGCCTTGGGCGCGTAGCCCGTCTTGAAGCACGCCTCGACGATGCGCGAAAGGTGCTTCTTGCCGATCGCCTTCGCTCCGCCGATGAACTCGGTGGAGAGTTCGAGTTTAAGGTAGTCCTCGGGATTCTCGCGCTTGACGAAGCCGAGATCCTGCGGCATATTGTCGTTGTAGATGATTCTGCCGACCGTCGTTTTGAGAACGCCCGTCACGGACAGAAGCCCCGTCACCTCATTCTGGGTGACAAACACATGCCCGCGCAGCCCGTTGTTGGGAACGGCGCCGTTCTCGCCGAACGTGCGCTCGTAGGGAAGCGCGAGACCGTCGAACTTGCCTGCGGGCAGCTCGACCGTGCGGCGGACGTAGATCTCGTCCTGACAATGCACGTCTTTGAGCTGGTAGCTCATGAGCGCCTCGTCGAAGGACGCGTATACGGGCGGGATATACTCCTCGCCGTCCTCGGAAGGACGTCCCTGCGCGTCGTACTTCTTGCCCTCCTCGCGGCGGAGAATGGTCAGGTAGTACGCGCCGATAATCATATCCTGCGTGGGGCTCATGACCGACTTGCCGTCCGCAAGTTTGAGAATGTTGTTCGCGGAGAGCATGAGGAAACGCGCTTCCGCCTGCGCCTCGATGGAGAGCGGCAGATGCACAGCCATCTGGTCGCCGTCGAAGTCCGCGTTGAACGGACCGCAGACGAGCGGGCTGATCTTGATGGCTCTGCCCTCGATCAGGATAGGCTCGAACGCCTGAATGGAAAGGCGGTGCAGCGTTGGCGCGCGGTTGAGAAGCACGGGGTGCTCCTTGATGACCTCTTCGAGGACGTCCCACACGAAGTCCTTGCCCTTTTCCACCGTGCGCTTTGCGCTCTTGATGTTGTGGCATTTATTCGTTTCCACAAGGCGCTTCATGACGAAGGGCTTAAAGAGCTCGATCGCCATTTCCTTGGGCAGACCGCACTGGTAGATCTTGAGTTCGGGACCGACGACGATAACCGAACGTCCGGAATAGTCGACGCGCTTGCCGAGGAGGTTCTGTCTGAAACGACCCTGCTTGCCGCGCAGAAGTCCCGAAAGGGATTTGAGTTCGCGGTTGGAAGGTCCGCTCAGCGGCTTGCCCCTTCTGCCGTTGTCGATGAGGGCGTCGACCGCCTCCTGCAGCATACGCTTTTCGTTCTTGACGATCATCTCGGGCGCGCCAAGTTCGATCATGCGCTTCAAGCGGTTGTTGCGGTTGATGACGCGGCGGTACAGGTCGTTGAGGTCGGAAGAAGCGAATCTGCCGCCGTCGAGCTGCACCATGGGACGGAGATCGGGCGGAATGACGGGCAGCACCGTAAGCACCATCCACTCGGGTTTGTTGCCGCTCTTGCGGAACGCCTCGATGATCTCAATGCGCTTGATCGCCTTGACGCGCTTGGGACCCGTCGCGTTGCTCTCGATGATCTCCTTCGCAAGGCGGCTCTCCTCGTCGAGATCCACCGCCATGAGAAGTTCGCGGATCGCCTCCGCGCCCATGCCGACTTTCAGCCCCGTCACATTGCTCTCGCCGAGCGCGTCCTCGATCTCGCGCAGCTTTCTGTCGTTGATGACCTGTTTGTAGGTGATGCTCTCGCCTTCCATCTGTTCGAGGAAGGCAGTCAGCTCCTCTTCGTTCTCGAAAGACTCGTCATGCACGAGTTTTGCGCGGCGTCTGTTGAGGACGTACGTCTTTTCGCCGTCCGCCGTGCGCTCTTTGAGCGAGTAGAACTCCATCACCGCGCCTGCTTTCGACTTTTCGAGCATCGCCTGCATATCGCCCGCGATCTTCGCCGCCGCAGCGGAGTTATCAGCAATGTTGTTGAGGTCGCGCACCGAGGAGAGCAGGCTCTCGTCCGCGCACAGTTCGCCTTCGAGCGCCTGCGCGAGCGCGGCCTTCGCCTCGTCTTTGGCGGCGAACGTTTTGACTTCCCTGACCTCGGAAAGCCCGACGACAGCGGCGTTCATGCCGCCTGCGCGCGTACGCAGGTCGCCGTCGTGACGGAGCACCACGAGCTTATTTACAAAGCCCGCGTCCAGCACGGCGTAGGAAGCGAAATAGATGACCTGTTCGAGCGACTTGGGACCCATGTCCAGAAGAAGCCCGATCTTGCTGGGTACGCCGCGGAAATACCAGATGTGCGAGACGGGCGCGGCAAGTTCGATATGCCCCATGCGCTCGCGGCGCACCTTGGCGCGCGTGACTTCCACGCCGCACTTTTCGCAGACGATCCCCTTATAGCGGATACGCTTGTATTTTCCGCAGTGGCACTCCCAATCCTTCGTGGGGCCGAAGATCTTTTCGCAGAAAAGACCGTCCCGCTCGGGTTTTTGCGTGCGGTAGTTGATAGTCTCGGGCTTGGTGACCTCGCCGTACGACCATTCCCTGATTTTTTCGGGAGATGCGATGCTGATCTGAATGGAATTGAAATCGTTTAATTCGTACATAATTACCCTCCCGTCAGTCCTCGTCCTTGTCGTCGAAGAGATCGCTCTTGCTCTCGTCCTCGTCGTCCTCATCGTCGCCGAAGAGGTTGCCGAAGGAGAAGTCCTCGTCCACGTCGGACATATCGTCCTCGTCTTCGTCCTCTTTGAACAGATCGTCGGAGACGAAGTCCTCGTCGTCGCCCGCTTCGTCGAAGATGGAGCCGATACCCTCGTCCTCTTCGTCCTCGTCGGGTACGGAGAAGTCGAAGTCCTGCTCTTCCTCGTGGCGGTCGTCGCGGCGGACGTCGCGGTCGTCATCGTCGTCAAATTCGCGGATGACGAGTTCTTCGTTGTTCTCGGTGAGCACCTTCACGTCGAGCGCAAGGGATTGCAGCTCTTTGAGGAGCACCTTGAACGCCTCGGGAATGCCCGGTTCGGAGATGTTGTTCCCCTTGACGATGCTCTCATACGTCTTGACGCGCCCGACGATATCGTCCGACTTGACGGTGAGGATCTCCTGCAAGATGTGCGCCGCGCCGTATGCTTCGAGCGCCCAGACTTCCATTTCGCCGAAACGCTGACCGCCGAACTGCGCCTTGCCGCCGAGGGGCTGCTGCGTGACCATGGAGTAAGGACCGATGGAACGCGCGTGAATCTTATCGTCGACGAGGTGGATGAGCTTGATCATGTACATGATACCGATCGTGACGCGGTTCTCGAAGGGCTCGCCCGTTCTGCCGTCGAACACCTGGAACTTGCCGTCCACCTTGCCTTCGGGGTTGAAGAGATTGTTTTCGCGGAAGAGCTGCTCAATGTCGCTCTCGGTCGCGCCGTCAAAGACGGGCGTTGCGATCTTCCAGCCGAGCTGGCGGCACACATAGCCGAGGTGCACTTCGAGCACCTGCCCGATGTTCATACGCGAAGGAACGCCGAGCGGGTTGAGAAGGATCTGCAAAGGCGTACC
>CALVMN010000038.1:0-14190 GCA_944346365.1 Candidatus Gallimonas merdigallinarum | reverse complement strand
TATTTTTTCAATACCACATCGGCATAAGCCTATTCCTGAACCCCCGGACTATCCGGGGGTTTTCTTTATACAAAAAACCGCCCCTTCGGGCGGCATAGGTCAGCAGATTTTTTGGTCGAGTTCGCGCGTGAGGTCAAGGAGCGTGACTTTTTTAAGCTCGTTCTCCATTGCCGCCTGCGCGTCGGCGAGGTGCGTATCGAGTACGGCGTGAATATTTTTTCCGACAGGGCAGGCGGGATTGGGGTTCTCGTGAAAGTGAAAAATATCCCCTTCCACGCTGTCCACCGCCCTGTACACGTCGTACAGAGTAATGTCTTTCAAATCGCGAACGATGGTCGCCCCGCCGCTGCCCGCCTTGACTTCAATCATGCCCGCCGCTTTCAGGCTCAGCAGCGTGCGGCGGATAATGACGGGATTGACCTGCACGCTCGCCGCAATAAAATCGGACGTAGTTTTCTGTTCCCTGCCGAACGTATGAATGACGAGCAGCGTATGCACCGCCACCGTAAAACGCGACGCAATCTTCATAATTCACCTCTTGAAACAATTATAGCGCATTTCTATTGTAATGTCAAGAGTTACGACGGCGAAAGAAGCGCGCATTTCAATAAAATACGGCGGGCGGCATATACTGCTAAGGTGAAATATCTTCTCTTTACGGGCGGCGGCAGCGCGGGACACGTGACGCCCAATCTTGCGGTGATGCAGGAACTGCGCGGGCGGTGCCGGCTTGCCTATATGGGGACGGGCGGCATCGAAAAAACGCTCGTCGCCCCCTTCGGATGCACTTACTTCTGCGTGGAATGCCCCAAGCTCGTCCGCTCGCTCACGCCGAAAAATCTTGCGCTCCCCTTCCGTCTGCGGGCGGCGCAGCGGCGCGCGCTCGAAGTTTTACAGCGCGAAAAGCCCGATCTGGTATTTGCGAAGGGCGGCTATGCGAGCTATCCCGCCGTGTGGGCAGCGGCGAAACTGCACGTTCCCGTTCTGACGCACGAGAGCGACCTCAGCCCCGGGCTATGCACGCGCATGGTGGCGAAACGCTGCGCGCACGTTCTGACTTCCTTCCCCGAGACGGCGGCAATGTTTTCCAACGGCGTGTGCGTCGGCTCTCCCATCCGCCGCGAAATCTTCGGCGCGGACCGCGCAAGCGCGCGAAGAAAATACGGATTTGACGACGAGACCCCCGTTCTGCTCGTGCTGGGCGGCGGCAGCGGCAGCCGCGCGCTCAACGAGGCGGTGAACGCGCATCTGGAAGAGCTTCTGACGCGCTTTCATATTTTGCAGCTGTGCGGCAAGGGAAACGTGACCCAATCGCCGCGCGGCTGTGTGCGGCTGGAATTTGAGCGGGATATGGGAAGCGCGTACGCGTGCGCCGATCTCGTTCTTTCACGCGCGGGGAGCAATACGCTGTTTGAACTGCTTGCGCTGAAAAAGCCCGCGCTGCTCGTTCCGCTCGAACGCTGTTCGCGCGGCGACCAACTCAAAAACGCGCGCTATTTTGAAGAGAAGAGACTATGCGCCGTTCTCCCCGAAAAGAAGCTCGGCGAGCTCCCCTCCGCGCTCCTGCGCCTGTATGGAAGCGCGACGGTGCGCGACGCCCTTCTTGCGTACCGCTCCGAAAACGGTACGGAGCGCATCCTGGAAGAGATCCGCGCCGCGATCAGCTGACGGACGGCGCGAGCGTGTACCCCTTTCCGAAAATATCGCCCTGCAAATAGACGTTCGGAACTTCCCCCACGAGAATGCTCTCCGAAATGAGCACCTGCGAGATCGCGGAAAAGCGTTGCGTTTTCGCGGGCATGACGACGGACATTGCGGAGACGACTTCCAGATAGACGGAATGTTTCGTCTGATTGATGCCCGCCGTCTCAAATCCCGAAACAAAGCGGCAGGTGACCTCGGCAACGGGAATGATCTCCATATGGATCTCGGGACCGAACCCTGCCCACGCCTCGATCCCCGTGAACGCGCCGAGCGGAACCGCGATCCCCTCGTCGCACATTTCCTGCAAGAGCGCCTGCGCCTGATACGCCGTTTCACGTGCGATGCGGTTGATTTCGACCGCATCGCACGTGAGCGCCTGAATATCGCCGTCCGCGCCGCGCTCCACATGAACGAGGTCGGAATAGCGCACGCCGTCGGAGAGCGTCATGAATACCGCCTCGTTGACTGCCGTGGCGGCGCGGGCGCGAAGCTGAGCCTCCGCCGCAGAGGTCAGCACGCGCGTCACATTCAGGTGCATACAGACGAGAAGCACGATGAGAAGGATCGCGGCGGCAATGAGAATGACGCGGCGGCGGATTTTGCTTTTTCGGGAGCGGTATTTCACCCTCTATTCTATGCGCCCGCACGCACGGAAATACACTGCAAAAAATATGGGCACGGAAAGCAACCGCTTTCCGCGCCCGTTTTCTCTTATGCGATCAGTCGTTGGATTCGTAGTGGCAATCCGAACGCTGCGTGGGAGGCATCGTCTCGCCTTCGCCCACGTAAATGGTGTTCACGACGTTGCCCTGTGCGTCAACGACGTTGTACGAACCTGTCTTAGGACAGGTATCACCGCAATTAAGTCTCATGATTCACCTCCGATATTCCTATTTTGCGGAGGTTTGCCCCTTTTATGCGGCGATCGGGGAAAAATTTTAATACAGCCCCAGCGCGTTCAGCCAGAAGCACCCGAGCGAAAGGCACAGCAGGTACACGCTGAACCACATATAGTTTGCCTTGCGGATAATTTTGAGCATCCACTTGATGGCGAGGAAGCCGAACACCGCGGAGAGCACGACGCCGAAGATCATGCCCACGACTTCGGGTTCGCCGATCCCCGTAAATACGGAGGGCTGACCCTGCGCGACGTCCACGACGCCGCCCGCGACCTCAACGAGGAAACTTCCCAAAATGACGGGAATGCTCATGAGGAAGGAGAAACTCGCAACCTCTTCGCGCTTTGCGCCGGCAACCGTTCCCGCAACGATGGTAGAACCGCTGCGCGAGATCCCGGGGAAGAGCGCGACCGCCTGCATCAGCCCCATCGGAACGGTGCTGCCCCAGCCGAGCGGCTTGGGCGACTTCTGGCGCTTTGCGATCAGTTCGCAGATGAGGAGCATGAGCGCCGTGACCGCAAAGCAGAGCGCAAGATACAAAAGCCCCGTGTCGCCCGCAAAGAGCGAATCGATCTCGTCGCTGAACAGCAGTCCGACCACGCCCGCGGGAATGGTCGCAACGATGATCATCAGAAGCGTTTTAAACGGTTTTTTAAAAAGCGCGACGATATCCTTTCGGAACACGATGACGACGGCAATGAGCGTGCCGAGGTGCATCATAATGTTGATGAACGTCATTGCGCCGCCCGCGGTATCGAACCCGAGCAGTTTTTGAAGCAGCGTAAGGTGACCGCTCGAAGAGACGGGCAGAAACTCCGTGAGTCCCTGCACGATGCCCAGAACGGACGATTTCCAGATGGCTTCCCAAAATCCCATAAAATCTCCCTGTATATTCCATCAAAAGGTATCCGAAAAACAGAAATACGCTGATGGGCGGCGAGGCTCCTCAGCGTGTTTCCGAATTTTGATCTCAAGTCTCGGAATCCAGTCCCGAGAGATCGGCGTAGCGATCTTCATAGACCGCCGCACAGGAGGAATAGGCGTTGATCGCCTTCGTCCTCTGCACGTTCGTGTACTGATCGACGATGTCCGTGCGGAGCGCCTCGTAGAAGAGGTTGGAGAACGTCCCCTCTACGTCTTTCTGCGCGTCGTCATAGCTGAACGGCGTGAGATTGTCCTCCGTGAACGAGAACGTGCAGTAGATGATGTGCCAGCCGTAATCGGTGGCGACGACCACATAATTGCCCGCGCCGAGGCGGCAGACATACTGCGCCGCATACTCGAACTCATCGACATAATCGGTATTGCCGATAATGACGGAATAGCCGAGGTAGGTATTCAGCCCCGCCGTATCCGTATTATACGCAAAGGAAAGCTCGTTGATGGCGGAATAGACAACGTTTTCCGCCGAACCCGAAAGGAACATTTCGTTCGCGTTGAAACCGCTCCCGCCGAAGTTCACTTTGCCTGCATAGTAGATGAACTTGCTGTAATCGACGGTATTGTCGGTGTTGTAGTAGGCGGAAGCGGAACGCTCAAAATACGCCGAACTGTCGGCGGCGGTCATCACCTGATCGTTGTCGTCAATGGAGGCAACATGGTCTCCGCTTGCAGAGAAGGTATCGCCATCTTTCGTGACGGCATCCTGCGCCGCCGCGGAGTTGAGGTAGCCTTCCATCTCCTCAATAAAGCGGTCGATGTCGATATGCGCGGGCGTTGCGACGTTCTTATCCGCATTGTACGTTCCGTTGTAGGTGTACATTCCGAGGTAGTTGGGAATGCGCTCGTAACGGGAATTATCGGAGATGCCGTCCTCGAAGAAGAGGAGGTTGCGCGCGTCCTGATTGTCGCCTGTGCCCTTATAGGCATTGGCGGTCTTCGACGCGTCGAACGAGTAATCGGTCGCGCCCGTGATCCACGTGCCGCGCTGGTCGGTGCCGCGCAGGCTTTGAAGCAGTTCGGCGCGGTATGCGAATTTGTTGCTGCGCCACGTCCCCGTTGCGGAGTCGTAGTCGTTATGATAGTTGGTGAGATCGTTGGTCTGCGTCGTCGTGAACGGAATGAGAATGTTGACGACAAAGCCGTACCCCGCCTCGGGCGCGGTGAGCACAAAGGAATCGTCCGCCATGCCGTCGAGCGCACTCTCAAACGTGGATTCGTCTGCAAACGCGGTCGTCTGGCGGGCAAGCGCCGTATCGTACTCGGTTTTCACCTGATCTGCGGTGAAATCTGCAAGCGCCTCCTGCTCGTACTTATCGGCAAGTTTGCCGATAAGCTGATCTTCGTACGCGCTGCGCAGTTCGAGCTTATAATAGGAGAGCGATTCGATGTCCATCACGTCGTCGCCCGCAAGGACGAGATTGTTGGAACGCAGATTCGCAAGGAAAGCGCTGTACGCTCTCTGACGCGTGGTCGGCGTGGAGCCTTCCACCGTCTCGTAGCTGCCGCAGTTGGCGGCTGCGTTGCTGCCCGTATAAACCTTATACGATTCGTCGTAATACGTGTCGCTCTCCGTATCGACGCCCGTCGGCGTGGTGCGCGCGGTCTCGGAAGAACTTGTATCGCTCTGCGCGTCGATGATGCTCTCTTCCTGCGTGTCGATGGTGTTGTTGAACATGACGCGGGTGCGGTACTGCGCGAGTTTGATCTCGTCCTCATCGAGGAAGTACGCAACGGCTGCGAGCGCCTTGTCCTCCTCCGTCTCCGCCGCATCGATCGCAGCGTTCAGCTTCTCCATCGTATACGTCCCGCCGTCGGCGTTGCCGTTGGCAAGCAGATATACCATGGCATACTGCACGTAGATGGCGCGGTTCACGAGCGTATCGGAGATAAGCGCGAACGTATCGTGATACGTCAGCCCCTGCTGCTGCATAATGGAGTATCCCGTCGAAACGAAGTACGCCACCATTTCCAACTTGGTGATCTCTGTGGTGCTGAACGCATCTTTATAAGCGGCGTACTTGCCGCCTTCGGCGAAATCTTCGCTCTGCGAAATATTCACTTCCGCAATGACCTGCTCGTAATCGCGTTCGAGGTTGGTCGAAATCAGATCGCACCCTGCAAACATCGCCGTCCCGAGCGCGGCTGCAAGCGCGACCGCCGCAACTTTTGTTGTTTTCCTCATGATCTACTCCGGCAAAAACATCTTGACCGCATAACCGATTATGCAGTCGCATTATCTGAACCATTATATCTTATTTTAGCAAAATTCGCAATGATTTCGCAGTGAAAATCATGTAAAACTTCTTGCAAACTTCAAAAATTTCGTCATGAACACCATTGTTTTTCCGCCGTCGCCCTGCGGACGGAAGGTAATGACGGGCGCGCTCGTCATATCCAGCCCCACCGCACCGCGGTATTTCTCCATTGCGGCGGATAATCCCTCCGAAGCGAGCGCGTCGAGCGAGGCGAACGTGAGCGCGCCGCCCTTGCGCCCCACCGAGATTTTTTTGACGCGGAAAGGCGCGGCGTAACTCTTCAATACGGCGATAATGAGCAGGTTGAGCGTCTCGGGCGGGAGCGGGCCGTAGGTCTCCTCCATCGAAAGGCACACGCGCTTGTAATCGTCAAGCGAGCGGATCTCCGCAATCTGCTTGTAGCAGTCCATGCGCCCCGCGTTGGATTCGACGTACCGTTCGGGAATGAACGCCGTCGCCTTGATGTCGAGATCGACGCTCTCCTGCCGTTCGCCCGTGATCTCCTCTTTCAGGATCTTGGCGTACAGCTCGTAGCCGACTTTATCCATATGCCCGTGCTGTTCCGCGCCGAGCACGTTCCCCGCGCCGCGGATCTCCAGATCGCGCATGGCGATTTTGAACCCCGAGCCGAGCTCGGTGAACTGCATGATGGCTTTGAGCCGCTCGGCGGCGGTGTTCGTCATGACGCGTTCGGGCTTATAAGTAAAGTACGCGTGCGCGAGGCGCGTGCCGCGCCCCACCCTGCCGCGGAGCTGATAGAGCTGGGAAATACCCAGCTTATCCGCGTCGATGACGATGAGCGTGTTCGCGTTGGGAAGGTCGATGCCGTTTTCGATGATCGTCGTCGTGACGAGCACGTCGTATTCGCCGCGGTAGAATCCGAAAACGTTCTTTTCGAGCGTCGCTTTGTCCATTCTTCCGTGCGCCACGCAGATGCGCGCTTCCGGAACAAACTCCGAGAGCCGCCTCGCATAGGTATAGATGCTCTCGACGCGGTTATACAGCAGAAAGATCTGCCCGCCGCGCGCGATCTCTCTCAGGCACGAGTCGCGGACGAGCGTCTCCGTCTCTTCGGCGACGTACGTCTGCACGGGTACGCGGGCGTGCGGCGGCGTCTGAATGGTGGAGATGTCGCGGATCCCCGACAGCGAAAGATGCAGCGTGCGCGGAATGGGCGTCGCCGTCATGGTCAGGCAATCCACATTCCGCTTGTAGTTTTTGATTTTTTCCTTATGCTCCACGCCGAACCGCTGTTCTTCGTCGAGAATGAGCAGCCCCAGATCGCGGAACTTCACGTCGGCGGAGAGCAGGCGGTGCGTGCCGATGAGCAGATCGACGTCCCCCTTTTCCAGCTTCTGCAAAATATCCGCCTGTTCTCGTTCGGTGCGGAAGCGGTTGAGGCACGCCACGCGCACGCCGAACTCCTCCATGCGCGTCTTCGCCGTGGAAAAATGCTGTTCGCTTAAAACGGTGCTGGGACACATGAGCGCCGCCTGCCGCCCCGCAAGAATGCACAGGTACGCCGCGCGGAGCGCGACCTCCGTTTTGCCGAACCCCACGTCGCCGCACAGGAGGCGGTCCATGACCTTCTCCGAGCGCATATCCGAAAGAATTTCTTCGGTGGAAACCGCCTGATCGGGCGTATCCTCGTACGGGAACGCCGCGCGGAATTCGTCCATCTCCTCGAAATAATCGGGGAAAACGTACCCTTTCCGCTCCTGCCGCTCGGCATAGAGCGCTTTCAGATCGAAGGCAAGTTTTTTGAGCGACGCGCGCACGCGCGCCTTGACGCGTTCAAATTCGCCGCCGCCGATCTTGGAGAGCGCGGGCGCGTCCCCGCCCATGTATTTGGAGAGCACGTCCATCTGCTCGACGGGAACGTGCAGCACGTCCCCGTCCTTATAGGCGAGGGAGACGTACTCCTTCGTGCCGTCCGTCGTCTCGATGCGCTGAATGCCCGTCACCCGCCCCACGCCGTACGTTTCATGCACGGCGTAATCGCCGATCTCGGGCGCAAAGAAGAGGTCGCCGCGCTTCTTTTTGATGCGGCGGGCGGGCGCGCTCTTGGGGAAGAGATCGCCCGCGCCGATCACGGCGAGCTTGCATTCGTGCAGGACGAAACCCTGTTCCAACCCCTCCTCCATGACGGCAAATCCCGCAAAATCGGAGAGCCGCGCGGGGAGCGATACGGGCGTGAGATATTCCTCGGTGAGCGTTTCACGCAGTTTTGCGGCGCGTTCGGGCGTTCCGCAGTACATCATCACGCGGTAGCCCGTCCGTTTCCACGCTTTCAGATCGACGATCAGATCGGGCATCGAACCCTGATAGCGCCGCGCGGGCGTGGCGGTAAAGTTGAAAATTTTCAGCGGATCAAAAAAGCCGATATTGCCCGCGAACGTTTGCAGGGCGAGCGTGCGGAAGTCGGTAAACCGCTCCATGCGCGCGGCGGGAACGTACTGTTCCAAGGAAAACGGAAAGACTTCGCCCCCCTTCGCAAGTTCGGAATAACGTTCGTAATGCTCCTTGTAGAGCCCCTCGATCTTGTCGCGGACGAGCTTGCTCTCGTCGAAGATGAGGAGCGTATCGCGCGGGAGCACGGAGAAAATATCGCCCGCGTTTTCGAGGACGGGCAGCACGAAATCGGTGGGCGTGCCGCTCTCCACGTCGGAGGCGATCGCCGTCATGCGGGAGTAGGCGGCGGAAGAGGACGCCTTTTTCGCCGCGTCGCGCATGAGCCCGACGACGCGTTCCCGCTCCCCGTCGCCGTAGCTCGCGTCCGTCGCCGCGACAATGTCGATACGGGAAAGCTTTGGATAGCGCTCCCCCGTGATCTCGTCGTACGGTTTGATGCTCTCCACCTCGTCGCCGAAAAAGTCGATGCGGACGGGGTGTTCGCAGTTGACGGGATAAATGTCGAGCACATCGCCGCGGACGGCGAACGTTCCCTTGCTCTCGGGCGCGGCGTCCCGCACATAGCCCGCCGCAGCGAGCGACTCCACGAGCGCGCGCATCTCCGTCTCCCTGCCCGTTTCCAGCGAAAAAACGGCAAGTTTTTTGGGAACGAGCTGGCAGACCGCCTCCACGTCGCACACCAGAACTTCCGCGCCCGCCTGCCATTTCCAGAGCGCGGTGAGGCGGCGAAAGAGCGCGTCGCGCGAGCCTGCGCGGCGGAAGGTGAGCACCTCGTCTTTGGCGGCGAGAAGCGCGACTTCCTTTCCCGAAAGCACGGCAATGCTCTCCGCCGCGCGCTTTGCGGTGAGCGCGTCCGCCGCGATATATGCGACCCGACCCGCGAACATGGAGGCGATCAGATATTTCTGCGCGTCGGACACCCCGAAAACGGCAGTCGGCACGCCGTTTTGTACAGACGCGCCGAGCAGAGGATAGTCCCCGTTCAGATATTCAAAGGCAAAAAAATCTCTCATCCGTTATACCTGTTCATGACGAGGTCGAGCCGCTCCCCCTTCGCCAGCGCGACAGCCGCCTCTGCGGCGCGTCCGCACGCGGCGGAAAAGAGGTCGTAATCTTCCTTCTTCACTTCGGACAGCACATAATTGATAATGGGAATGTTTACCGCCTCGTCGCGGATGCCGATGCGGATGCGGGCGAACTCCGTCATGCCCGTCTCGGCAATAATCGAACGCATTCCGTTATGCGTGCCCGCGCTGCCCGACGGACGGATACGGACGTGTCCTTTGGGCAGGTCGTAATCGTCGTATATGACGACGATCTCCTCGGGCGTGAGCTTATAGCGCGCCATGAGCTGTTTGACGGCGCGCCCCGAGGCGTTCATATAGGTGAGCGGACGGGCGACGAGCACCTTCTCCCCGCCGAGATACCCTTCCGCAACGCTTGCCTCGCACTCCTTTTTTTTGAATTTCGCATTGAGGAGCGCCGCCGCGTCGCCCGCGGCGAGAAAACCCATGTTGTGAAAGGTCTTGAAATATTTTTCTTCGGGATTGCCCAATCCGACAATGAGAAACATCGTGTTGCCTCCGTATCGTTTAAAAAGGGGCGGAAAACGCCTTGCTCCGCCCTTTTCGGAAAAAACGCCGCCATCATGCGGCGGCGTTTTTATCAGTCGTAGATCTTGCTCATCGGCTTGTCGAGGTAGACGTTCTCAATCGCCGCGGCAAATATATCCGCCGTGGAAAGAATCTTGATCTTGGAAATGCGCTTTTCCTCGGGCAGAAGAATGGTATCGAGCATGACAAGCTCCTCGATGGGAGACTTTTCGATGCGCTCGATGGCGGGACCGGAGAGCACGGCGTGCGTGCAGCAGGCGAAGATCTGTTTTGCGCCCGCGTCCACGAGCGCCTGCGCGCCCTGCACGATCGTGCCGCCCGTATCGATCATATCGTCAACCAGAAGGCACTTCTTGCCCTCAACGTTGCCGATGATGTTCATGACTTCCATCACATTTGCGCGGGGACGGCGTTTATCGATGATCGCCATCGGGCAGTTGAGCCGCTCCGCCACTTTGCGCGCGCGGTTGACCGAACCGACGTCGGGCGAAACGACGATGAAACTGTCGTCCACCTTATCGACGAAATAATTATAGAGCGTAGGTCCGCCGAGAAGATTATCGACGGGGATATTGAAGAAACCCTGAATCTGCGCGGCGTGCAGGTCCATCGTGAGAACGCGATCCGCGCCCGCCGACGTCAGAAGATCCGCCACGAGCTTTGCCGTGATGGGATCGCGGGAACGCGCCTTTCTGTCCTGACGGGCATATCCGAAGTAAGGCATTACCGCCGTGATGCGCCCTGCGGACGCACGCTTCGCCGCGTCGATCATGATGAGAAGCTCCATCAGATTGTCGTTGACGGGCGACGAAGTGGACTGAATGATGAAGAGGTCGCGCCCGCGCACCGTCTCGGCGATATGCACGCTCGTCTCCCCGTCCGAAAACTGCCCGACTTCAACGTTTCCGAGCGTCGTGTTGAGCTTCTTTGCGATCGCTTCGGCAAGCGGTCTGTTGGAGTTCCCTGCGAATAATTTGATCTCGTTGCCGTGTGTAATCATGCCTTCTCCTCAGGATTTTTCTTGCGTACTCTGACGTTACGCCCTGCGCGTACTTCATCTATTATAGACGCTTTTCCAAGATTCGTCAACCGTTCGCGCGGGAAAAAGAATTTTTTTGCGAAGCGATTTTTTTGCACAAAAAAAGCGCGGTATATACGCGTTTTTTTGTGGATTTCACCATTTTTTCCGCCGCACACGCCCGCCGAAAACGCAAAGCAAAAGCCGCCTTTAAAACGCTTTATTTTCAGGTAAAGTAAACGCTCTTCATCTGTTCGGCAGATCGTCGTTTTCCGGCGCGCAAGCCCGAGAAAGTCTGAACCGACAACCGCATTTTCATTGCAGATTACTCTTCCGGATATTTTACAAAAAATGCCTGTTCGGTCTGTTCCTCAAACCCGCACTCTTTGTAAAATTAATATGCGGGAACGGAGCGCTCCGTCTGTAAGATGATTGCGCATATCCCCTTTTCACGCAGAGCGGACTGAATGCGGGAGAGGAACTCCGAGCCGATCCCCTTTCCCTGCCATGCAGGGATCACGCCGAATTCCTCGATGCAGTATTCCGTTCTGCTGCACCAATGCTTGATTCTGCCGAGCGAGATTGCAATCAGCTCGTTCTTTTCAAACAGCCCGAAGGGGAGAGAATTTTTATTTCCTACCATCTCACAAAGATACTTCTTTAACTGCCCGCCTTCCAGACGTCATTCCACGGTTCGCCTGAAAATATCTGCAAAAACGTCGATTGAATCTTGGGAAGATGCCTTTTTGTGATACGAATAAACTTCATGTTTTTTGAATCAAATGTTATTCAAACGTCAGGTTGCCGTTCGGTTGTCCTTTTATTTCAGCAACTTGATAAATTCATCAGAGAGACCAGACATTTTAATGTACAAAAATTAGTAACATTTCGTATGTTTTATAGTAAGTTTGAGTGTAAAAAATGGCTGAAAATAGGCAAAACCCCGCAAAAAGCGGGGTTTAACCATTTGGGTTTAGTGGATAAAAATGCTACCCCCAACAAAAATCAATTAAAAGTTTTTTGGCTATTTGTTATGCCAACAATAAGTCAAATACTGTGCATCCGTCTTATTGAGCTGGAAATATGTAATACCCTCTAACTGAGAAGCATCAATCGGACAACGAGCAAAAGGATTCAATAATAAACAAAAATATTCTTTTTTCAATTCTTCCCCGATTGAATTATTATTTAAAATAACCCCTGAAATATTTTCAAATTCTTTTTCTGAAAAATAGTTAAATTGCAATTCAATATTCTTGGGCGGTTTTAATCCAGTATCTTCATACAACCTTGATTCACATTCCGCATCCTCAATAAATTGATTAGTCTCAAGATTAAATCTCATTGTCGTACATCCTATACCATATAAAATTTTCAAGATGAGATTTAAATTTAAATCGCTATTGAATTCATTAGAAAATATTGAAGTGTTAATTGCAATTATGCAAGGTTTCTTCTCGTCAATTTTATTATGTCGTAAATAACCCTCGTATTTTTTCTTTTTATCCAAAATTACACTCGATAAACGAGGCAATGCTGCTATGTAACGATTCATTGATTCAATCTTTCATCAAGACATTTACGTTCGAGCGTACCTGTTGCTCCTTTCGATGCGCAAACACATTCTATATACCCCAATTCAGTAGTAAAATCAGGACCAACTTTATTATCATCTGCAGCAATAATATGCTTTTCCAAATTTTTCATGTACTGATAAAAACGAAGCTCATGTACTATACTATAAAACTCTTGCAACTCATGATCTTCAGTTTTCGAAAGAGTTTGGTACGCCAAATCAAGTTTTACTTTTTTCTTCTTAATATTAAAATCCGATGAATTCGTTATTATCGATACACAATTTTCGTAAATATGATTAAAAAGATCTTTATTTATACTCATAAGCCCCTTATGAACTTGTATTAAAAAATTGATTTTATTTAATCTTACAATTTTTAAGCAATTCTACAAAACCATTGTAGTTATGGTGTATATTCTTTTCTCCGATTGACATTAAGTAGTTATACGTTCTCACAGACGGAATAAATGCAGTTGGTGTCTTCACTCCAATATAGCAAAAAGCTTCATTCATTGTAAGCGTGTTTAAATAAATAGTTTCTTCATCCGTGATTTTTTGAATTTTATATTTGAACCTATCATCTTCGTCCATATACTTCGGTATATCTTCTTGTTCTTTCATTTTATTAAAATTGACATATTCGTTTTTAGGCAAAATTAGATAATTCAAAAGAATCGGAGAAAACAAGTTCATTTCAGTGATAATATGCGGTTCTAATAACGCCGCTTTCCATATAGGTGAAACAAATAATATAGCACAATTTGAAGATATAGGATATAATTCAAAATTATCAAGATAACTATTTTGATTTGCAATTTCTACACGAGCCGCTTCATCAAAATTATCTCTTTCATATAGTTTTTTACCTATTTCTTTCGCCGCTTTTATATAATCCTGCTCTTTTTCTTTTGCTATTTTAATCGGAATTCGTTCTGTGACATAGCCAATATCATTTATGCAGAATTCACTATCCGATTTTATTATCATCATAAATGAGGAATTTGTATCTATAGCGTGTTTTCTAACACCTACCATTTCAGATTTGATAAGATCGCTCCATTTACTATCTAAAATCGTAAGCATTTCTCTTTTCCAAAAATCTTCTTCTGATTCCCCTTCTTCTATATTGTATTGACTTAATTTGAAGCCCTGTCGCGGTAAAGTATAATTTGTTTTATTTTTTGGTGAACGATAATGTTGTAAAAGAAAGTATTTTTTTATAGTTATAAGTTCTTTACGTGTAAATACAACTTCTTCTGTAGAATTGCAAATTCTATCAAACAACTTAACCATAGGTCTTTCTATTATTTCGTTGAACTTAATTTCCAATTCCTTTGTATTGCTACCGTAATGAACATCGTAAAGATTATTCTCATAAAATGCACTTTCAGTATTTTGATAATTTACCGCAAATTTTATTAAATCAAGCACACAAATTTTATATTTACCATTATTTGCTCTTATCGCAAAATTTTTTAATAAACGTTTTTGTATATAGTGATTACGCGTATACATTTCTCCCTCTGATAGATAAGTTATTGATATAAATCCATGCAAAGATTGTTTATATTCAATCGATTCAACAATTCATTTAATTTTACTATTGTCGAATATTTATAGCGTACAGCACCTATTACTTGTTTGAAGTTGTCGTCTGTATATGTTTTAGCCAAAAGTTCTACGACATTCCTATACGTTAAATAATCTCCACCCCGTATTCCAAAGCCAATATCAAGAATTTCAAGTAACGAAACTAAATCTATAATCTCAT
>CALVMN010000037.1:0-15377 GCA_944346365.1 Candidatus Gallimonas merdigallinarum | reverse complement strand
CCGGAGATCACGGGCAACCTCGGAAACGGCACGGTGACGTATCTGTACGAGGGGATCAACGGCACGCAGTACAGCAGTGCGGACGCGCCCGCGGCGGCAGGCAGTTATAAGCTGACGGTTACCGTCGCAGAGACGCATAATTACCTGAGCGGCACGGCGAGCTGCGAATTTACGATCGCAAAGGCAGGGCTTTCGCTCCGCGTAACGCTGAACGGCTGGACGGCGGGCGGTACGGCGAACGCCCCCGTGATCGCGGGCAACCTCGGAAACGGAACGGTGACGTATCTGTACGAGAGCACGGACGGCACGCAGTACAGCAGTGCGGCTGCGCCCACGGCGGCGGGCAGCTATAAGCTGACGGTTACCATCGCAGAAACAGAGAACTACCTCGGCGGCACGGCGAGCGTGGAGTTCGTCATTGCGGCGGCTCCCGCGCCCGAGACGCCGGAAGACCCCGCGGCAGATCCTCCGCAGGATGTCGGCGCGATCGTAGGTCTCGCAATCGCGGGCGCGGCGGTCGTGGGAGCGGGCGTTGGTCTCGGCGTCATACTCTGGAGACGCAAGCGCAAATAATGCGGAGCGTTTAAAAAACGAAATCTGAATGGACAAGACCCCGTCCCCGCCGCAAACGCGGCGGGGACGGGGTCTTGTAAAAAAAGCCTGCGGACGTTCCGCAGGCTCTGTGGTTTTCCCAAAGAGACAAAGCAAATTCCCGTTTACGGACATAACCTTCAGTTATTTCAGTCCGATTCCGATCTTCGTGCAGGGGACTTCGCCGCTCAGTACAGCGGAGATGGTGTATTTCGCATTGGCAATGTACACTGCCGTACCCTGTGCGGCGGCGTCCTTCACGTATTCGAGTTTCGCCTTCGCGCCGTTCGCGCCCGCGCGGGACGCGCCCTCGCAATAGCTCTTGTGGCGTTCAATGTTTTCCACAAGCTCGTACGCGTCCTTGCCCGAAATGGCGGTTACGAGCGTTGCGGGGTCGTCGGGGTCGGTGTAGATGCCGTCCACGCTCGTCAGGATCACAAGCGTTTTCGCATGGACGAGGCAGGCGATACGCGCGGCAGTCTCGTCGTTGTCCACGCACTCGAACACCCGCTTTCTGCCGTGTGAAAGCGCCATGATCTCCAACCGCCTGTTCTCTTCCGAGGAGACGGCGTCGTTATAGTTGACGATGGGAATGGCGTTCTGTTCGCGGCAGCGCAGCAATAAGCCCTTGATGTGCTCGCTCTTTTTTTCGTCGTTGAAGTGGTGGTGTTCCACGAGCACCTGCCGCACCGAATAGCAGGGGTCCACGAATTGGCGGTACGTCTGCATGAGGATCGCCTGCCCCTGCGCGGCGTAATCCGTCTTGGCGTGCTCGCCCGCGATCTCCCGCCCCGTGCGCTGAATGTAGTCCAGCCGCCCGATCTCCGTTGCGCCGCTCGTCACCCAGATATACCCGGGGCGCAGCTCGCGCGAGATGCGCGCCACGCGCGTATAGTCGATGATGCCGTCCTCGCGGTCGATGAGCGCCATCGATCCGATCTTGCCCACGAGTTCGTAGTCAAACGTCATAACTTGATCCTCTCATGAAAAATTGCGTGCGATCTGCAAATACTGCCGTTATGCGAAAGGTATTTGCTTTCTTTGCGCCGCTTTTTCTTGCGTCGGCGCTGCTGTGCGGGTGCTCCGTTTCGGAAATGAGCACGCTCCGCGAGCTTTCCCGCCCCTATACGGGGGAGTACGCCTGCGAGACGCTCACCTATGCGGGGCGCGATCTGTTGGAGGGATACGAATATATCCGCCTCACGCTCGCCTACGGCGGGGAGGCGAAACTCAGCTGGAAAAAGACTTCCGGCGGAGAAGGGGAGCGCGAATTCGACTACCGCGCGGAGATCGAAGAGGGGCGCATCACCTTCACGGACGGGGCGCATACGCGCACCTTCGCGTATGAAAAGGGCGCGGTCTGCGTGGAGCTGATCCTCTGCGGCAGGCTGCTATACGCCCGCTTCGCCATGTAGCTACATGAGCACGATGCCGTGTTCGCGGCAGTAGGCTTCCGTCTTTTCGTCCCATACCGAGACCTGCACTTCGCCCACGTGTGCCTTATTTAAGAGGAACATACACAGCCGCGACTGTCCGATGCCGCCGCCCATGGTGAGGGGCAGTTCGCCCGCGGCGAGCGCTTTGTGGAAGGGGAGCGCAAGCCGATCGAGGCAGTTCTCCGCCTCCAGCTGCGTTAAAAGGCTCTTCTCGTCTACGCGGATCCCCATGGAAGAAAGCTCGAACGCGCAGCCGAGCGGGGGATAGTACAGGACGATGTCTCCGTTCAGATTCCAATCGTCATAGTCGGGCGAACGCCCGTCGTGCTTCCGCCCCGATTTCAGTTTCCCGCCGATGCACATGATGAACGCCGCGCCGTGCTCCTTCACATAGGCGCATTCGCGCTCCTTGGGCGTGAGGTCGGGGTACTTGTCTTCCAGCTCCTGCGTGGTCACAAAGGAGATCTCGTCGGGGAAGTAATTGTCGAGTTCGGGGAACGCCGCGCACACCGAAAGTGCTGTCGCCTGCATCGCCGCGTAAATTTTACGCACCGTCGCCTGCAAGAACTGCACCGTCCTGTCCTGCGGGAGAATGACGACTTCCCAATCCCATTGATCGACGTAGATGGAGTGCAGCGCGTCCAGATCTTCGTCGCGGCGGATGGCGTTCATGTCGCAGTACAGCCCGAAGCGCGGTCCGAAGCGGTATTTCGCGAGCGCGTAGCGCTTCCATTTGGCGAGCGAATGCACGACTTCCGCGCTGCCGCCCGTCGCCTTCACGTCAAAGGAGACGGGGCGTTCCACGCCGTTCAGGTTGTCGTTGAGTCCGCTCCCCTGCGCCACGAAGAGGGGCGCGCTGATGCGCGTTAAGTTGAGCGCGTCCGCGAGTTTGCTTTCAAATTCGTCCTTTACGAGTTTGATCGCCCGTTCGGTGCGCACCAAGTCGAGTTTTGCCTGATACATAATGCCAGCTCCCGCACAGCCGCGCTACCCGCAGCTGTCTTTTCATGATATTTTATCATATTTCCGCGTGAATTGCAATAAATCGGACGCGTGCAGAAAAAAATCCGCCGCGCGGAAATTTCCTGTTTTGCAAAAAGAACGCAAAGAACATTGAACGAATGTTTGCATTTTTGCGCGGCGTGTGCTATACTGTTGCGTATGGAAGAAAAGACCGCCACGCTGACAGCCGATCAGCAGGAAGCCGCGGCGCTTATCGAGGCGTGGTATCATCATCTGAATACGCAGATCTTCGTCCTGTGCGGCTATGCCGGCACGGGCAAGACCTTTCTCGTCGATTACGTCGTGCGCGCGCTCGGGCTTACGGCGGGGGAGAGCGCGGCGTTCGTCGCGCCCACGGGGAAGGCGGCGTCCGTGCTCATTCAGAGCGGCGTTCCCGCGACGACCGTCCACAGCCTCATCTACACGCGCGAAGAGGACATCGAGGTGGACGAAAACGGTGAGATCATCTCCGAACAGTTTTTACGCTTCGTCAAAAAGGAGTCCATCGATTCCAAGATCAAACTCATCGTTTTGGACGAGACGAGCATGGTTTCCGACGACGTTTTGAGGGATCTGCTCTCGTTCGGGGTCAAGTGCCTCTGCTGCGGCGACCCCGCCCAGCTCCCGCCCGTGGGCGGAAGCAATACACTTTTATCCACGCCCGTCATCACGCTGAAAGAGATCGTGCGGCAGGAGCGGGACAACCCCATCGTACGCCTTGCCGCCCGCGTGCGCGCAGGCGTCCGCCCCGCGTACGGAGAGGACGGGTGCGTTTCCGTCATTCCCCGCCGCGCACTTGACGCAGATGCCCGCCGCGCGCTGTTTACGCAAGCCGATCAGATCATCGTCGGAACGAACCGCACGCGCGCCATGATCAATCGGGAGGTGCGCGCCATCCGCGGCATTTCGCCCGACCGCGTTCTGCCGCAGGACGGCGAAAAGATCATCTGCACCCTCAACGATTGGAGCAAGCCGCTCGACGAAAAGGGGGATTTCCACCTCGTGAACGGCATCATCGGCAGGTGTTACCGCGTGCGCGAACAGCTCGACGGGCTTGGACAGCTCGATTTTCAGCCCGATTTCCTTGCGGAACGCGTGGAGGACCTGCCCTTCGACACGGGCGTATTCGTGCGCGGACAGTACTATCACGGGTACGGCAACCGCGCCTGCCTTTTAACGAACGGCATTCTCGTACACGAGAACAACCGCGAAATGCTCCGCCGTTTCAAGGTGCGGCGGGAGGATACCGTCTGCCGGTTCGAGTTTGCGTACGCCGTTACCTGCCACAAGGCGCAGGGCTCGGAGTACGATTTCGTCGTCGTCATAGACGAATCGGGCTATTTCGAGGACGGCAAGGAGTGGCTCTATACCGCCGTGACGCGCGCGAAGAAGAGATTGGTAATTATCAGATAGGATATTCACAGATTTTTCCCGAACTGACGGGAAAAATCTTCGTGATTTTGAGAGACAACCCGCGGGCGCGCCTGCGGCTGACCGCATGTTTTCTCTCGGCGGCGATAGATGGCAACAGTATAGCATCGCCGCCTTCACTCTTTCCGCAAAAGCCGCGTGAGCGGCAAATAGGGGCGCAAAAGGCATAACGCAGTGACGCCTTTTGCAACGCATTTTAGAACGTATATACAAAATTTGTTCTACGGGCGGAGGCGCAGCCTCCTTGCGCGAGTGATTTATAGCAGGTGGGCATAACGCAGTGACGCCTTTTGCAACGAAATTTTATAGCAGGGCAACCCTGCTTGTATCTGTGTTTTATAGCAGATAGTTTTTAGCAAAAATACGTGTTTTGTAAGGGGCAGCGTATGCAATTTCCATATAAAAAAATTCTCATTCTCGGGAACGGCGGGGCGGGGAAATCGACGTTTGCCGCGGACATGGGCGGGCGGTTTTCGCTCCCTGTGGTGCATCTCGATAAATTGTGGTGGCTGCCCGGGTGGGTCAATCGCTCCGAAGAGGAGTTCGATTCCCTCCTTTCCGCCGAGCTTGCAAAACCCGCGTGGGTGATGGACGGGAACTATCGGCGCACGCTCGCGGTGCGGCTCGCCGCAGCGGACGCCGCCGTCCTTCTGGATATCCCCGCCGCAATTTGCCTCGAAAGCGCCTATGCGCGCGCAAAAGAGTATGCGGGCAGAACGCGCCCCGATATGGTGGAGGGCTGTCCTGAACGGGTGGACGCGGAGTTCGGGGAATGGATCTTAAAATACGACCGCGAGGTGCGCCCCGCGACGCTCGCCGCCCTCGAAGAGAGCAGAAAGCCATATTTCGTATTCTCCTCCCGCGAGGCGGCGCGGGCGTGGCTGGAAACCTTTTCTCCCGCCCGATAATCGTATACTTTCATGCGCCCCGCAGGGCGCATTTTTGTTGACATTTTTGTATCCGCGCGATATAATTTTGAACGATAAAAGAACATTTTTAAAGGAACCGACATGGCTTACAGAACGCACAACTGCAACCAACTCAGAAAAGAGGACGCGGGCAAGAAGGTCAAGCTCTGCGGCTGGCTGGACAGCAAGCGCGACAAGGGCGGACTTCTCTTCGCCGTCCTCCGCGATTATTACGGCGTCACGCAGGTCGTCGCCACAGAAGAGCCCTGCCTTTCGCAGCTCCGCGACATTCCCACCGAATCCACCGTCAGCGTGGAGGGAATGGTCGTGCTCCGCTCCTCGCCCAACGACAAACTGCCCACGGGTCTCATCGAGATCGTCCCCGAAAAAGTGGAGGTGCTCGGCCGCCGCACCACGCAGGCGCTGCCTTTCGAGGTATCGCATTCGACGGAGGCGCGCGAGGATATCCGCCTCGCCTACCGCTTTCTCGACCTGCGCAATCCTGCCGTAAAGGATAAGATCGTTCTGCGCGCGCAGATCGTGGCGGAACTCCGCCGCCTGATGACGGAACAGGGCTTTTTGGAGATCTCCACGCCCATTCTTACCAGCTCCTCGCCTGAGGGCGCGCGCGATTACATCGTGCCGAGCCGCCTGTACCCGGGCGAGTTCTATGCGCTTCCGCAGGCGCCGCAGCAGTACAAACAACTCTTAATGTGCTCGGGGTTCGATAAATACTTCCAGATCGCGCCCTGTTTCCGCGACGAGGACGCCCGCGCCGATCGTTCGCCCGGCGAATTCTATCAGCTGGATATCGAAATGGCGTTCGCCACGCAGGAGGACGTGTTCGCGGTGCTCGAATCGGTGCTGCCGCCCGTGTTCGCGAAGTTCTCGGGCTGGGAGGCGGATAAGCCGCCCTTCCGCCGCGTTGCCTACCGCGACGCGCTCGAAACGTACGGCACGGACAAGCCCGACCTGAGAAACCCGCTCGTCATCAAGGACGTCTCCGCCGAATTGCAGGGCTGCGGGTTCGCTGCAGTGGAGGGGAAGGTCGTCAAGGCGATCGCCGTTCCCGATTTCAGACAGACGCGTAAATTCATCGACCGTCTTGCGGAGGACTTCAAGGTCAAGACGGAGGGCGGCGCCATGTATTGGTTCCGTCTCGACGAAAACGGCGCGCCCGTCGGCGGCATCTCCAAATTCCTCGGCGAGGCGCTGCCCGCGCTCAAAGAAAAACTCGCGCTTTCCGAGGGCGGCTTCGTCGCGCTCGTCGCCGAAGAGAAGCTCCTGCCTGCCCAGAAGCGCGCGGGGATTCTGCGCACCATGCTCGGCACGGAACTGGATCTGCTCGAAAAGAACGTGTACAGGTTCTGCTGGATCGTCGATTTCCCCATGTACGAGATCGGCGAGGAGAGCGGGCAGCTCGAATTCTGCCACAACCCGTTCTCCATGCCGCAGGGCGGTATGAAGGCGCTCGAAGAGAAAGATCCGCTGGATATTCTGGCGTATCAGTACGATATCGTCTGCAACGGCGTGGAGCTTTCGTCGGGCGCGGTCAGAAACCACGATCCCGAGATCATGGTCAAGGCGTTCTCGCTCGTGGGCATGGGCAAGGAGGACGTGGTGAAGAAGTTCCCCGCGCTCTATCATGCGTTCGAGTACGGCGCGCCGCCGCACGCGGGCGTTGCGCCCGGGGTGGACAGAATGGTCATGCTCATTTCGGATACGGTGAATATTCGCGAAGTCATCGCCTTCCCCATGAACGCCAAGGCGCGCGATCTTTTAATGAACGCGCCTTCCCCCGTCGAGCCGAAACAGCTTGAAGACGTGCATATCGCCATCGTGCGCGAAGAGAAGAAATAACTAAGTTTCATGCAGGCGCCGCTCTTTGAAAAGCGGCGCCTTCTTTGCGCCCTTCGCGCGCGTATGCGCGGATATAATGCAGAGTTGGCGGAAAGGGGATTTTTCGCGCCCTTCCATAAATTGCGCTTATGCTTTACATAAACATTGAAAAAAGCGAAAAACGCAAAACGGCGGGGGAAACGTTTGACTTGAAATGGGAAAAATCATATAATTGTAGCGTAATCGAAACAAACGAAGCGCGCCGCACGGGCGGCGGAATATCAGCCGTTTGAAACTATTATAAGGAGAGCAGATATGAAAGTCACCGAACTGTTCGGCAGCAACGTCTTTACCGACGAAGTCATGAAGAACTCGCTGCCCAAAGAGGTCTACAAGTCCCTCCGCAAGACGATCGACGAGGGCGAGCCGCTCGACTCTTCCATTGCGGGCGCCGTCGCGAACGCCATGAAGGACTGGGCGGTCTCCAAGGGCGCGACCCACTACACGCACTGGTTCCAGCCTCTCACCAATCTGACGGCGGAGAAGCACGACAGCTTTATCGAGCCATCGGGCGATAAAGTCATCATGCAGCTTACGGGCAAGAACCTGATCGTGGGCGAGCCTGACGCATCCAGCTTCCCTTCGGGCGGTACGCGCGCAACGTCTGCCGCGCGCGGATATACGGCGTGGGATCCCACGTCGCCCGCGTTCGTCAAAGAAGGGACGCTGTACATTCCGACCGTGTTCGTTTCCTACACGGGCGAGACGCTGGATAAGAAAGCGCCGCTCCTCAAATCCATGACCGCGCTCGACACGCAGACGAAACGGCTTTTAAAACTGTTCGGGATCGCTTGCAGAAAGGTTTCCACCACGGTGGGACCCGAGCAGGAGTACTTCCTTGTGGATAAAGACGTGTACGAGCAGCGCAAAGACCTGATGCTGACGGGGCGCACGCTCTTCGGCGCGTTGCCTTCCCGCGGGCAGGAGCTGGAAGATCACTACTTCGGCACGCTCAAACCCCGTATCTCCGAATTTATGCGCGATCTGGACGAGACACTCTGGTCGTACGGGATCTTCGCCAAGACCAAGCACAACGAAGTCGCGCCCGCGCAGCATGAGCTTGCGCCCATCTTCACCACCACCAACGTGGCGGTGGACGACAATCAGCTCACGATGGAGCTGATGAAGAAGGTCGCGCAGAAGCACAACATGGTCTGCCTGCTGCACGAAAAGCCCTTCGAGGGCGTCAACGGCTCGGGCAAGCACAACAACTGGTCGCTCTCCACCGATACGGGCATCAACCTGCTCGATCCGGGCGAAACGCCCGAAAAGAACACCTGTTTCATGCTCGTTCTCGCGTGCGTCATCGCCGCGGTGGATAACTATCAGGGGATCCTGCGCGCGAGCGTCGCTTCCGCGGGCAACGATCACCGCCTCGGCGCAAACGAGGCGCCTCCCGCGATCATCTCCGTATATCTGGGCGATCAGCTCGGCGCAATCGTGGACAGCATCGTGCTCGGGCGCGAATATGTGCCGAAGAAGGCGGTCCCCGGGTCGATCGGCGTGCCCGAATCGCCCATCTTCCCCATCGACACGACCGACCGCAACCGCACGTCTCCGTTCGCGTTCACGGGCAACAAGTTCGAGTTCCGTATGCTCGGGTCGCAGGCGTCCGTCGCGGACCCCAACATCGTGCTCAATACCATCGTCGCGCAGGCGTTTGCCGATGCGGTGGACGCGCTTTCGGGCGCGCAGGACTTTGAAACCGCCTGCAAAGCGTACACCGAGAAGCTGTTCAAGGAGCATTACCGCATCATCTTCAACTACAACGGCTACGGTCCCGATTGGGAGCCGGAGGCGGAGAGAAGGGGATTGCTCAACAACAAGACGACGGCGGACGCCATTCCCGAATGCTACAAGCGCGAAAATATCGACGTATTCGTCCGTCAGGGCGTGTACACCGAGAAAGAGGTCATTGCCCGCGCGAACATCAACCTCGAAAACTATATCAAGGTCATCAATATTGAGGCGCTCACCATGCTCGAAATGGGCAAGCAGGACATTTATCCCGCGGTCAACGCCTATGTGGCGGAGCTTTGCTCCGTGATCGCTGCAAAGAAGGCGGTCTCGGAGAAACTGGTTTGCAAGGCGGACGTGGCGCTCGCCGAGCAGCTCTCCAAGATGAACGACGCATTCGCCGACGCTATGAAGAAGCTGGAAAAGGATCTCTCCGAGATGCCTGCGGGCGAAGGTCCCGCGTCGCAGAAGATGGCGCACGTCATCGTACCCGACATGGACGCGGTGAGGGGGATCGCGGACGGCATGGAGAAACTCTGCGCTTCCGATTATTGGCCGTATCCCACCTATACCGAGCTTCTTTACAGCATCAGATAAGAACAAATTCCCTTCCGCCCGCGGAGTGTGAGGCCGCGGGCGGGGCGAAGGGGCGGAGTGTGAGGCCGCTCCCCCGCTGTCGGGAAAGATCATGAATATGAAAAAACGTGCGGAGCAAGGGCGTGAGCTTGCTTTGCAGGGATCGTTTTGAAAAAATTCGGAGGTATTTTTATGGGTTTGTTGGCAGTGAACGGTGTTGCCGACGTTGAAGTTGCCGATAACGTGATGGAAGCCATCAGCAGCTCCATCTTCGGATCGACGGGCGTCTGGTTCATCATCGGCGCCGTGCTCGTATGGTTTATGCAGTGCGGCTTCGCGATGGTGGAAACGGGCTTTACGCGTGCAAAAAACGCGGGCAACATCATCATGAAGAATCTGATGGACTTCTGTCTGGGGACGATCGTCTTCGTGCTTCTGGGCGCGGGACTTCTGATGGGCGAAAACGCGCTCGGCGGATTTCTTGGCGTCCCCGACTACTCCATGTTCACGGATTTCTATAACTACGACTGGTCGAGCTTCTTCTTCAACCTCGTGTTCTGCGCGACGGCGGCGACCATCGTGTCGGGCGCAATGGCGGAACGCACGAAGTTTTCGACGTACTGCGTCTATTCGATGGTCATCAGTCTCTTCGTCTACCCGATCGAGGCGCACTGGGTATGGGGCGGCGGATGGCTCACCCGCGAATGGGGAACGGCTGCCGCCACGGGCGCGAGCGTCGTCTATATCGACTTTGCGGGTTCGTCGCTCATTCACATGGTCGGCGGGATCAGCTCGGTGATCGGCGCGTGGATGCTCGGACCGCGCCTCGGCAAGTACGAGCGCGACGCGAACGGGAAGGTCACCAAGGTGCGCGCAATTCCCGGGCACTCGCTCACGCTCGGCGCGCTCGGCGTGTTCATTCTGTGGTTCTGCTGGTACGGCTTCAACGGCGCGGCGGCAACCTCCACGAGCGAACTTGCGTTTATCCTCACCAATACGACGATCGCGACTGCGGTCTCCACGACGGCGACCATGTGCTTTACATGGATCAGGAACAAGAAACCCGACGTCTCCATGACGCTCAACGGCTCTCTTGCGGGGCTTGTCGCCATTACGGCGGGCTGTCAGGCGGTCGACGCGCTCGGCTCTGCGGTCATCGGGCTTGTGGCGGGCATCCTTGTCGTTGTCGTCGTGGAACTGATCGATAAGGTGTTCCATATCGACGACCCCGTCGGCGCGATCGCGGTACACGGCGCGAACGGTCTCTGGGGTACGCTGGCAGTCGGACTGTTCTCCACGCAGACGGGTCTCTTCTACACGGGCAGCGGTTTGCAGCTCGGCGTGCAGGTGCTCGGCATTCTCTGCATCGCCGCATGGACGGTCGTCTGCATGGGTCTGCTCTTCTTCATCCTCAAAAAGACGATCGGGCTTCGCGTGACGGAGACGGAGGAGCTGGAAGGGCTTGACAGACACGAGCACGGACTTCCTTCGGCGTATGCGGACTTCGTTTCCGCGCCGCTCGCCTCCGAGATCATCGATCCCGATCCGTCCGTTCCGTCTCTCTCCGACGATATGACGCTGCCCGCGCTCAGGACGTCTTCGGAGCTGAAAAAGATGAGCAAAGTCGTCATCGTCATGAGCGAGCACAAGCTCAATCCTTTGAAGACGGCGCTTGCGCAGCTCGGCGTGACGGGCATGACGGTCACTTCGGTATTCGGCTGCGGCGTGCAGAAGGGCGCGTCTGAGACGTACCGCGGCGTCAAGCTGGATATGGACCTGCTGCCCAAGGTAAAGGTGGAGGTCGTCGTCTCCAAAGTTCCCGTCGACGACGTTGTCGCGGCGGCGCGCAAGGTGCTCTATTCCGGGCATATCGGCGACGGAAAGATCTTTGTGTACGATGTTGAAAACGTCGTAAAGGTGCGCACGGGCGCAACCGGATACGACGCATTGCAGGACGAAGAGGGCTGATCGGAAAGCCCGCCGTCCTCAGAATAAAACAGAGAGAGGACGGCGCTTCGTTTTTTTGAAACTGCTCACACGCTCTCTCTAAGTGGGAAGCCGTTCCGCGTACGCGGGCGGCTTCTTTTTTGCCGTTCTCACAGATTTTTCCCAAGCTGACGGAAAAATCTTCGTGCATACGCGCAAACTGAGGCGGGAAAGCCATAACAAGCGACGGTATTTCCCGTTATTTTGCAGAAACGCCGCCTTCATCTGTCTTGGCGACACCAAGGCGGTGTGCCGCCTGCGGGCACGGAATTGCCATTTTAAGGGCAATTCCTTAGTTCACGGCGCGCGCACAGCGCACCGCGCTGATGCGCATAACGCGCCGTTCACCCCCAAAAACGCTTCCCGCGCAAATTGTGCGGCGTTTTCTTTCAAAACGCTTTACTTTTGCGCGGGAAGCCGCTATAATAAAGGAAAAAGGCGTCAAGAAAGGACGCGTCCGACGCAGCGCTTTGCGCACAGAGAGACCCCGCACGGGTGAGAGGGGGAGGCAGGCGGCGTTCGGGTATCCCCTTTCATGCCCGCGGGGCGAGATCAGACGAGCGTAGCTCCGCGCGCGGTATCCTTCCGCGTTACCAAAGAGGGCATATGTTCGTATGTTTTGGTGGTTATAAAGTCATCGTATTTTATCCAAAATACGGTGGCTTTTTTTGCAGAAAAAAGCGTTTGAGGTGAAAAATGTATAAGAAGGTTGATACGTCGCTCAACTTCGTGGAGCGCGAAAAGGAGATCATCGCGTTCTGGAAGGAGAACGGCATCTTTGAAAAATCCGTCCAAAAGAACGAGGGAGGGGAGGAGTTCTCCTTCTTTGACGGTCCGCCCACGGCAAACGGAAAGCCGCATATCGGGCATATTTTAACGCGCGTCATGAAGGATATTATCCCCCGCTATCAGACGATGAAGGGCAAACACGTCCTCCGCAAAGCGGGCTGGGATACGCACGGTCTGCCCGTCGAGCTGGAAGTGGAAAAATCCCTCGGCATGGACGGCAAGCAGGATATTGAAAAGTACGGCATCGAGCCGTTCATCAAAAAGTGTAAAGAGTCCGTCTGGAAATATACCGACGAATGGCGCAAGATGAGTGACCGCGTCGGCTATTGGGTGGACATGGATAACCCCTACGTCACCTATCACGACGACTATATCGAGTCCGTCTGGTGGGCGCTCAAAGAGATCCACAAGAAGGGGCTTCTGTACAAGGGTCACAAGATCGTTCCCTATTGCCCGCGCTGCGGCACGGCTCTCTCCTCGCACGAAGTCGCGCAGGGGTACAAGGACGTCAAGGAAACGTCCGTCGTCGCGCGGTTCAAGGTCAAGGGCAGAGAGAACGCCTATATCCTCGCATGGACGACGACGCCGTGGACGCTCCCTTCCAACGTCGCGCTCTGTATGAATCCCGACGAGACGTACGTCGAGATCGAATCGGACGGCGCGCGCTATATCATGGCGGAGGCGCTCGTTCCCAATTTCTTTGAAAACTACACGCTCATCGAAAAGCGCACGGGCAAGGAGTACGAGGGCACGGAGTACGAGCCGCTTTTCTCCTATTCCGTCGGCTCTTTCCGCGAAAAGGCGTTCTACGTGGTGTGCGATACCTACGTTACGCTGACGGACGGCACGGGCGTGGTTCACATTGCGCCCGCATTCGGCGAGGACGACTACAAGGTGGGCAGAAGGTACAACCTGCCCGTCGTGCAGCTCGTCAACGAGCGCGGCTGCTTCGACGCGCGCTGCCCCGAGCTGGACGGGCTCTTCGCCAAAAAGGCGGATAAGCTCATTCTGGATATGCTGGAAGAGCGGGGACTGCTGTTTAAAAAAGTTCCCTTCGAGCACAGCTATCCCTTCTGCTGGCGGTGCGATACGCCCCTTTTATATTACGCCCGTTCGAGCTGGTTCATCGAGGTGACCAAGGTCAAGGAACATCTCATCGCCGCCAACCGTTCGGTGAATTGGATGCCCGAAACCATCAAAGAGGGGCGCATGGGCAACTTCCTTGAAAACGTCATCGATTGGGGGCTTTCGCGCGACCGCTATTGGGGTACGCCGCTCCCCGTCTGGGTCTGCCCCGACTGCGGCGGGATCGAGGTCATCGGCTCCAAAGCCGAGCTGAAAGAAAAGTGCGGCGTGAAAGGGGACATCGAGCTGCACAGACCTTACCTCGACGATCTCACCTGCACCTGCCCCAAGTGCGGCGGGAAGATGAAACGCACGCCCGAAGTCATCGACTGCTGGTTTGATTCGGGTTCGATGCCCTTCGCGCAGTACCACTATCCCTTTGAGAACAAAGATCTCTTCGAAGAGACCTTCCCCGCAGATTTCATCTCCGAAGCCGTCGATCAGACGCGCGGCTGGTTCTATACGCTGCTCGCCATCTCGACCATTCTCTTCGACCGCGCACCCTTCAAAAACTGCATCGTTCTGGGACACGTCAACGATAAAGACGGCGTAAAGATGAGCAAACATAAGGGCAACGTCGTCGACCCGTGGAGCGTGCTCGATAAGCAGGGCGCGGACGCCGTCCGCTGGTACTTCTACACCAACAGCGCGCCGTGGATCCCTTCGCGGTTCGGCGCGGAGGCGGTCAGCGAAGTGCAGCGCAAGTTCCAGGGCACGCTCTGGAACACCTATGCGTTCTTTGCGCTGTACGCCGAGATCGACGGGTACGATCCCTCCAAATACGATCTGAAAAACTGCAAGCTCTCGCTCATGGATAAGTGGGTTTTGTCCAAGCTCAACACGCTCGTCAAGAACGTGGACGAGATGCTCGCGGAGTACAACATTACGGACAGCGCGCGCGCCATTCAGGACTTCTCGGACGTGCTCTCCAATTGGTACGTGCGCCGCGGGCGCGACCGCTATTGGGGCAGCGAGATGACGGAGGACAAGGCGGCGGCATACACCACGCTCTACACCGTGCTCGTCACGCTCGCGAAGGTCATCGCGCCGTACACGCCCTTCATGGCGGAGATGATGTACCGGAACCTCGTGCCGGCGTTCTATCCCTCCGCGCCCGAATCGGTACACCTGTGCGACTTCCCCGCGGCGGACGGGAGCTATATCGACCCCGCGCTCGAAAAGGGCATGGCGGACGTTCTGGACGTCGTCGCGCTCGGCAGAGCCGCGCGCAACGCGGGGAGCGTCAAGAACCGTCAGCCGCTCTCGGAAATGCTCGTGGCGAGCAACCGCCCGCTGCAAATCGCGGACGAGCTGGCGGCGGTCACGCTGGACGAGCTGAACGTCAAGAAAATGACCTTCGTCTCGGACGGCGCGTCGCTCGTGCGCTACGAGCTGAAACCGCAGCTTAGAACGCTTGGTCCGAAGTACGGCAAAAAGCTCAAAGCCATCACGGCGTTCCTTGCGAACTGCGACGGCGCGGAGGTCGTCTCCGCCGTGCGCGCGAACGGCTCTTATACGGTGGAGCTGGACGGCGAGCCGATCGTCCTTTTAGAAGAGGATTTGCAGATCTTCACACAGTCGGCGGCGGGTTACGCCACGGCGGTGGGCGGCGGCATCACCGTCGCGCTGAACACGCAGCTCAGCGAGGAACTTCTGGACGAGGGAACGGAGCGCGAACTTGTCTCCAAGATCCAGACGATGCGCAAGGAGGCGGGCTTCGAGGTGACCGACCGCATCGCGGTCTGGTTCGCGGCGGAGGGCCGCGCGAAGAAGATGCTCGAAAAGGGCGCGTTCGCGGCGGATGTGCTCGCCCGTTCCGTACAGGAGGGCAGCGCGGAGGGCTTCACCCGCACGCTCGACGTCAACGGCGACGCGGTGACCCTGACGCTCGTCAAAG
>CALVMN010000036.1:0-16949 GCA_944346365.1 Candidatus Gallimonas merdigallinarum | reverse complement strand
TTTCTCAAAATTCTTTTAAAAAGAATTTTGAGAAGGAAATAAGGTGCTCGCCAAAGGTGCGAAGCAATCAAAAGCGGCAAGATGAGCGGTCAGACGCTGCGAAACCCGCAGCGCGTGCCGTTTGGCACGGGTGAGGGGTTCAATAAAGTATGAACGCATAGTTTCCGCTTTTGATCCGGTTCGTATTACTCCCTTACAGTATACTATAAGGGAAAAATCAACGGAGGATACGGTCATGGCAAAGATCACGGCAGATACCTTGATTGCGGAGTGCATTCAGATCAACCCCAACGCGGCGGAGATTCTGCTCTCGACGGGGATGCATTGCATCGGCTGCGCAATGGCGCACGGCGAAACGATCGCGGAGGCGGTTGCAGTGCACGGTGAGGATCTCGATAAGCTCCTTGCAAAGCTCAACGAAGGCATCGAATAATTTTTTACCAAAGAGAAAGCGCGCCCGTTCCTCGGCTGAACAGGCGCGCTTTTTTTTATTTTCCCCCTTTACAGTGGGGGGAAGGGGTGGTATAATAGAGATATGAAAAAGATATTTTTGCTCGGAAGTCTGAACGCCGATCTCACGATCCGCGCGCCTTATCTCCCGCAGGCGGGGGAAACGCTCAAAGGGAGCGATTTTATGCTCACCGCGGGCGGGAAAGGCGCAAATCAGGCGTATGCCTGCGCCAATCTCGGCGGGTGCGTCCGTATGGCGGGGTGCGTCGGGAACGATCCGTTCGGCGATATGCTCCTGAAAAGCCTGCAAGGGGTCGGCGCGGACGTCTCCTGCGTGCGCCGCATGGCGCGCAATACGGGCGTTGCGGTGATCACGGTGGTGGACGGCGACAACCGCATTATTCTGGACGAGGGCGCGAACGGGGAAGTAACGGTTTCGGATGCGGAAGCGCTGCTCTCCGATGCGCAGGCGGGCGATATTTTCATGACGCAGCTTGAAAATCCGCTGCCCGTCGTGGAGGCTGCGCTCGCGCTCGCCAAAGGAAAGGGGCTTTTTACGCTGTTCAATCCCGCGCCCGCAAAAGAGGCGGCGCGCGTGTGCGTGAAATACGCCGATCTCATCACGCCCAACGAGACGGAGCTGCGGATTCTGAGCGGCAAAGAGGGGATGGAAGAGGGTTGCGCGGAACTGCTGAATATGGGCGCGGGCGCGGTTCTCGCAACGCTCGGGAAGGACGGCTCGTTCTGCTACGGCAAGACGGGCGCCGAGAAGATAGAAATTGTTGACGCGGGCAAAGCGGTGGACACGACCGCCGCGGGTGATACCTACTGCGGCGCGCTCGCAGTAAAACTTGCGGAGGGGGTTTCCGTCGCGGAGGCGGCGCGTTTTGCTTCGCTCTGTTCGGGGATCACCGTCACGCGGCGTGGCGCGCAGGTCTCCATTCCCACCCGCGCCGAGGCGGAAGAAATGCGCAAAACTCTGTCCCGCCGAGGGATATAATGCGGATTGCATAAAGGCGGCTCACATCGAGCCGTCTTTTTCTGTAATGTAAAATCTTCCCTGACGGCGCGGCTTCGGTTGGGGATAATCGCCCTTGCAGTAGCCGAGAACGACGAAACACCGCGCAATATAGTTTTCGGGAACACCCCATACGCGGAGCAGCTCCGCGCCTCGTTCGTTTGCGAATGTTTCCTCGCCGCGCGCGACAATGCAGGAGGAAATTCCAAGCTCTGCTGCCTGCAAGACCATGTTTTCCGCGGCAACGAACGCGTCGGGAATGCTGTACAGAAAGTTTTTCGGCGCAAACACCGCGACACGCAGGGTGCGCCGTAAAATCCGTCTTTCATGGTCGGGTCGTCGATTGCGCTCGACTGTTCTTTGGAGACAAAAGACCCGAGCAGGCGGCTGCGGTCAAAGGAGGCAAGGTTCATTCGCCCGATTTCGGCGGCGAGCGCGGCGTTGTGCACGGCGGCGATGAACGTTCCCTGCCGCCCGCCCGCACTGGGAGCGTACAGTCCCGCCTGAATGATCTGTTCGAGCGCGTCGCGCGGGATCTGTTCGGCGGTATATTTTCGGATCGACCTGCGCGTTCTGATAAGTTCTGAAAGCTGCATAATAACCTCCCTTGGTCCTTCCAGCACTGCGGATCGGCGGCGTACGGGTCGTGCGTATATCCGTACGCAACAGCGGGACATCCGCGGCAGATATTTTTGAGTTCGCACGACGCGCATTTTACAAAGCGGTCGTACTGTCGGTATCCGTCCATCAGACTTCCGTGCCAGATCTCGTACAGATCGCTTTCAAGGACGTTCCCGACCTTGCTCTCCATGCGGCGGCAGGCGTAGACGTCGCCGTTCGGAAGAATGGTGATGTGGTTGCGCGCGCAGTTGCAGCCGTCCGTCACGGCGTCTGTCTGCGGCAGGGTTAAAAGTCCCTTTTCGTACAGGAAGAGCGCCCACAGATGGTCTTTGAGCTGAAAGGTCGTGCCGCTGTCCTTGTGCGCCTCGAACCGCTCCCAACAGCGTTCCAGAAACGCCCTGTATTCCTGCGGGGGGATGTGAACGTCCGCGTCATACGCCTTTTCGATGCTCGTGGGGCAGTACCGTCCCGCGGCGTACACGTCAACGCCGTGCTCTGCAACAAGATTGATGAGCGCGGGGATTTCGTCCATGTTGGTTTTGGAGACGGTGCTCATCACGGCGCACCACATTCCGGAATTCCTGATCGTATCGATCGCGCGCAGTGTGGCGCGGAAAGACCCGCGTTTGCGGAATAGGTCGTGCGTGGCTTCCAAGCCGTCCAGCGAGAGCTGATACTTCACGCATCCGGGTTCGCGCATCCGCTTGCAGGTTTCATCGGTCAGGTGAAAGGGGTTGCCCATAATGCAGAAACGGATATTTTTTTCATGAAAGCGTTCCAACAGCGCCCAGAAGTTTGGGTGCAGAATGGGATCGCCGCCCGTCAGATAGATATACGGCGTGCGCCCGATGCGTCCGCAGAAGCATTCGATCTGCGCGAGCGTGCGTTCCAGCTCCGCCCACGGCGTTGTGATCAGTTCGGGATGTCCCTCCGCAAAGATATAGCAGTGCCTGCACCGCTGATCGCATACGTCCGTGATCTGCCATTGTATTGCAAAATAAGGTTTCATACGATTTCCTCATGAAAGTTTTCGGGTGGGGGAGCAATACTCCCCCGAAGAAAGTTGCAGAACAAGTAAGCGGATAAGGTCGTTTTGTTTACTTGTCCTGCGTGCCGCAGGCGGGCGCGGGATCGGATGCCCCGCAGGCGGGGGCAGGGTCCCGTGTTCCGCACGCAGGCGCGGGTTTCGGGTCGCCCGCACCGCAGGACGCTGCAAAGTATGCTTTTGCCGTCATAGCCGTTACCTCCTTGCAGATTCGGAAGGTCTCTTCCGTTGTTGTGCCTTGATGATAGCACATTTTCTTGTTGTAATCAATATAGTTACAAATCTATATCTCGGTAATAAAAAGGTAACCGAACGCAGCGGTATCTTTTTGAAACAAAGGGGAGATTTTGCTTGCATTGTGCGGAGCGGCATAGTATAATAGCGGCAAGGAGGGGAGATATGCTCACCAAAGAAGAATTGCCCGAATGCCCCGTTGCAACCACGGTGCAGCTCATCGGGAATAAATGGAAACTGCTCATTATCCGCAATCTGCTTGTTTCGCCGCAGCGGTTCACGGAGATTAAAAAGACTGTCCCCGGGATCAGCCAGAAGGTGCTCACCGATAATCTGCGCGCGCTCGAAGAGGACGGGCTTGTCGACCGCACGGTCTACGCCGAAGTGCCGCCCCGCGTCGTGTATTCTTTGAGCGATCCCGGCAATTCGCTCCGTCCCATCATCGATGCCATGCAGGAGTGGGGCATCAATTACAAATCCTTTTTGGAACGCGATTTATAAAAAATCCGCCCGTTCGGGCGGATTTTTGTAATGTCCGGCGTTTGGCAAAAAATATCCCCCTCGGGATTCCGAGGGGGATTGTTGTTTATTTTTGGCTATGCGGGATTATTCTCTGCCAGCCATTTTCTTATAGCCTGCAAGACGCTCTTTCGAGGATTCCTCCGTCTTCTTGAACAGCTCTTCCGCAACGGCGGGCTGCGTCTTTTTGAGGGACGCGTAGCGCGTTTCGCCGAGGATGAACGCCTGATAGTCGCCCGTGGGATCTTTGCTGTCCAGCGTGAAGGGATTCTCGCCCTTTTCCGCAAGTTCGGGGTTGTAACGGTAGAGCTGCCAATATCCGCAGTCGACCGCCGCCTTTTCCTCGGACTGAGACTTGCTCATGTTGATGCCGTGGTTGATGCAGGGCGCGTAGCAGATGATGAGGGAAGGTCCGTGGTAAGCCTCGGCTTCCTTCAACGCCTTGATGAGCTGGTTCTTGTCCGAACCCATCGCGCACTGTGCAACGTACACATAGCCGTAGCTTGCGGCGATCATGCCGAGATCTTTCTTCTTCACGCGCTTACCGGAGGACGCGAATTTCGCAACCGCGCCGATAGGGGTGGACTTACTTGCCTGACCGCCCGTGTTGGAGTAAACCTCGGTATCGAGCACGAGCACGTTCACGTCTTCGCCCGAAGCGAGCACGTGGTCAAGTCCGCCGTAGCCGATGTCGTACGCCCAGCCGTCGCCCCCGATGATCCAGAAGGACTTCTTGACGAGGCAGTCTTTGTCTGCAAGGATCTCCTTGACGAGCGCGTCTGCCTCGCAGCCGCAGTCCTTGCACTCTTCGCAGCACTTCACGAGCGCCGCAGCCGCCTTTTTGCTGCCGTCGGCGTCGTCCATATCCGCGATCCAAGTCTCGCAGGCAGCCTTGCCGTCCGCGTAGTCTTTCCAGACTTCCGCAAGTTTTGCGACTTTGTCTTTGAGCGTCGCTCTTCTTGCCTTGTACGCAAGATTCATGCCGTAGCCGAACTCTGCGTTATCCTCGAAGAGGGAGTTCGCCCATGCGGGACCGTGACCCTGCTTGTTCACCGTGTAGGGGCAGGTAGGGGAAGAGCCGCCGTAGATGGAGGAGCAGCCCGTCGCGTTGGCAATGATCATTCTGTCGCCGAAGAGCTGGGTGATGACCTTCACATAGGGCGTCTCGCCGCAGCCTGCGCACGCGCCGGAGAACTCGAAGAGGGAAGGCGTGAACTGCGATTTCTTCACATCTGCCATCTTGACTTCGCTCAGATCGACTTCCGGAAGCTCGACCGCGTAATCCCAGTTCTTTGCCTCCACGACCTCAAGCTCCGCGAAAGGCGTCATGACGAGCGCCTTGTTGCCCTTCATGCCGGGGCAGACGTCCGCACAGACGCCGCAGCCCATGCAGTCGAGCGGGGAGACCTGCATACGGAAGTTGTAACCCTTGATTCCCGTTGCGGGCTTGGTGTCGAACGTTTCGGGCTTGTCCGCGCCGTCTGCAACGAGGGCAGGACGGATGCACGCGTGCGGGCAGACGAAGGAGCACTGGTTGCACTGCACGCAGTTCTCTTTCACCCACTTGGGTACGTTGACGGCAACGCCGCGCTTCTCGAACTTGGTTGTACCCGTGGGAACGGAACCGTCCGCATTGAACGCCGAGGAGGGCAGCTTGTCGCCTTCGAGGGCAAGGATGGGCGCAACGACGCTCTTGAAGTAGTCGTTATCCGCAAGTTTGATCATATCCGCGCCCTCCGTGGTGGTCGCCCACGATGCGGGGATATCGATCTTCACGAGGTGTTCTTTTGCGGAATCGATCGCGTTGTAGTTCATCTGCACGACGGCGTCGCCCTTTCTTGCGAAGGACTTGTACGCCATCTTCTTCATCAGATCGACCGCCTCGGTGTAGGGCATGATCTGCTCGTTGATGAGGAAGAACGCCGACTGCAAAATGGTGTTCGTTCTGCCGCGCAGACCCAGCTTTGCGGCAATGGAGATCGCGTCGATGACGTAGAGGTTCGCTTTCTTCTTGGCGAGCATGTTCTTGACCTTTGCGGGAAGGTTTGCTTCCAGTTCCTCTACCGTCGTCCAAGGCGCGTTGAGGAGGAAGGAACCGCCTTCTTTGAGGTCGCTCACCATATCGTAACGAATGACGTACGAAGGGTTGTGGCAGGCGATGAAGTCCGCCGCGTCGATGAGGTACTCGCTCTGAATGGGCGTCTTACCGAAGCGGAGGTGCGAAACGGTGATGCCGCCCGACTTCTTGGAATCATAGAAGAAGTATGCCTGCGCGTACATATCGGTGTGGTCGCCGATGATCTTGATGGAGTTCTTGTTCGCGCCGACCGTACCGTCCGAACCGAGACCGTAGAATTTGCAGCTCGTGGAGCCTGCGGGCGCGGCGTCGAACTTCTCGGAGAAGTCGAGGGAAGTGTTTGTCACATCCTCATAGATGCCGACGGTGAAATGATTCTTCGGTTTCTTGGATTCGAGGTTCTTGTAAACGGAGAGCACCATCGAGGGGTTGAACTCCTTGGAACCGAGACCGTATCTGCCGCCGACGACGTTGATTTTCTTGATGCCTTTTTCAAGCAGCGCTGTGCAGACGTCGAGGTAGAGCGGTTCGCCGAGCGAGCCGGGCTCTTTTGTTCTGTCGAGAACGGCGATCTTCTTGCAGCTCTTGGGGATCGCCGCGACAAAGGCGTCGGTGACGAAGGGGCGGTACAGGCGGACTTTAATGAGACCGTACTTCTTGCCCTGCGCGTTGAGCTTGTTGATGGATTCTTCCACCGTCTCTGCGCCCGAACCCATAATGACGATGACTTCTTCCGCATCGGGTGCGCCGACGTAGTCGAAGAGGTGATAGCTTCTGCCCGTGAGCGCGCTTACTTCGTCCATCATCTCCTGCACGATGGCGGGAGCCGCGTTGTAGTAGCTGTTTGCCGTCTCGCGGTTCTGGAAGTAAGTATCGCCGTTCTGGGCGGTGCCGCGCTGGATGGGGTGCTCGGGATTGAGCGCGCGTGCGCGGAACGCAGCAACGTCTTTGTCGAGACCCTTCTTGTCGAAGATAGCTTTCATCTCCGCATAGTCGATCACGTCGATCTTGGAGACTTCGTGCGATGTGCGGAACCCGTCGAAGAAATTAATAAAAGGAACGCGCGCGCGAAGGGTGGAGAGGTGCGCGACGAGCGCAAGGTCCATGACCTCCTGTACCGAGCAGCCCGCAATCATCGCGAATCCCGTCTGGCGGCAAGCCATAACGTCCTGATGGTCGCCGAAAATGTTCAGCGAATGTGCGGCAAGCGCACGCGCCGAAACGTGCATGACCATGGGCAGCAGTTCGCCCGAGATCTTGTACATATTGGGGATCATCAGAAGAAGTCCCTGCGAAGCGGTGTAGGTCGTCGTCAGCGCGCCTGCGGAAAGGGAGCCGTGCACAGCGCCTGCCGCGCCACCCTCCGACTGCATTTCAGCGATGCGGAGCTTCTGTCCCCACATATTCACTCTGCCCTGTGTTGCCCACTCGTCGGCGGATTCCGCCATCGGGGAGGAAGGCGTGATGGGGTAGATCGCCGCTACTTCCGAGAAGGCGTAAGCGACGTGCGACGCGGCGGTATTGCCGTCAATCGTCATCTTGGTCATCGAAAAACCTCCAAATATATTAATATTTCTTCCAAAATTTGTACGGCAAAACAAGCGCTTTGCACGCACACTTTTATTATAAAGGTTTTTTATGTACAAGTCAACCCCCGTCGGTGAAAAAATTCATCAAAAAATAAAATAAATTTTCGCCCGCAGGTATTCGAAGCCGTGATGCTCTGCCGCAGGGCGCGTTTTGTGCGAATGTGCGAAAGAAAAACGAGTTTTTCAAAATTATCACGGCGTTTTCATTGTAAAAAAGCGGCTGATTTGCTATAATATGGGAAGCAAGTTTTCGTTTTGCCTGCGTTCGCGCCTTGCTTTCGGCGTATGTTACGGACTGCGCGGCTTGGGCGGAAACGAGCGATACGAAATTTTTGGGAGTAATATGAAGGCGATCGAATTTACGAACGTTTCCTTCCGGTATGAGGACGACAGCCCGTTCGTGATCGACAAACTGAATTTTTCCGTAGAAGAGGGCGAGTTCGTTGCGGTATTGGGGCACAACGGCAGCGGCAAATCGACGCTGGCGCGGCTTTCCAACGGACTGCTTATTCCCGACGCAGGCACCGTCTCCGTGTTCAGCGTGCCGCTCACGGACAAGACGCTGTTCGATGCCCGCAAAAACGTGGGCGTCGTCTTTCAGAACCCCGATAACCAGACGGTTGCGACCATCGTGGAGGACGACGTGGCGTTCGGGGCGGAGAACGTGGGGCTTCCGCGCGAGGAGATCGGCAAACGCATCGACTTTGCGCTCCGCGCCGTGGGAATGCAGGACTATCGGAACGCCACGGTGGCGCGCCTTTCGGGCGGGCAGAAGCAGCGCATCGCCATTGCGGGCGTGCTTGCGTTAAAGCCCCGCGCCGTGATTCTGGACGAATCGACCGCCATGCTCGATCCGCGCGGCAGGCGCGAGATCGTGGACGTCGTGACCCGTCTCAACAAAGAGGAGGGCATCACGGTCGTTCTCATCACGCACTTCATGGAGGAAGCGCTGCTCGCCGACCGCGCCGTCGTGATGAACCGCGGCGAGATTGTCATGCAGGGCGCGCCCGCGGAGATCTTCGCGCGGCAGGAAGAGCTTGTCACATACAACCTTGCGCTGCCGCGCATCGGAGTCATCTGCAACCGCCTGCGGGCGGCGGGTATGCCCGTTGAAAACACGTTGGACGCCGAAAAATTGGCAGAGGAGATCGCACGATGCGTATAGTCGCCGAACACCTCTCCTACGTGTACAACCCCAAGTCTCCCTTTGCGACCGCAGCGCTCAAAGACGTCTCCCTCACCATCGAAGAGGGGGAGTTTTTCGGCATTATCGGGCATACGGGCAGCGGCAAAAGCACGTTTGTGCAGCATTTGAACGGACTTCTGCGCCTGCCCTCCTCACTGAAAAAGTATAAACAGAAAAAACTCAAAAAAGGGCAGACGCCCCCGCCCGAGACGGTTCTGAAAGTGGGGGAGTTCGACCTCACCGATAAAAAGACGGATTTCCGCGCGCTCAGAAAGTCCGTGGGCATGGTCTTTCAGTATCCGGAGTATCAGCTCTTTGCCGAGACGGTGCGTGACGACGTCGCGTTCGGGCTGAAAAACTTTTCGGCGGAAAAACTCTCCGATGAACAGATCGACGAGGCGGTGAGAGCCGCGCTCGAAGTCGTGGGACTTGACTACGAGGGGATGAAGGACAAGTCTCCCTTCGATCTCTCGGGCGGACAGAAACGCCGCGTCGCCATTGCGGGCGTCATCGTTACCCGCCCCGAAGTGCTCGTTCTGGACGAGCCTGCCGCAGGGCTTGATCCGCTCGGCAAAAAAGAGGTGATGGAGCTTTTGCACAAGCTTCACCGCGAATGGTGCAAGACGGTCGTGGTCGTCTCGCATGATATGGACGAAATTTCCGAAAACTGCACGAAAGCCGCCGTCTTTTCCGAGGGGCGCGTCCACTGCGTTCTTCCGCCCAAGGAGCTGTTCCGCCGCGCGGACGAGCTGACCGAGTTGGGGCTAGACGTTCCGCTCACGGCAAAGCTCACGACCGCGCTTGCAAAACGCGGCGTGGAGATCGACTGCGATTTCACGACGGAGGACTTTATCGAAAAAGTGCTTGCGGTCTGGGGGGCGCGTGGCGGGCGCAAAGGGGGTGACGCATGAAAGACGTCTCCTTCGGACAGTACTATCCCGTCGATTCCTTCGTACACCGTCTCGATCCGCGCCTGAAGCTCCTGTTTCTCATCGCGTACATCGTCGCGATCTTCCTTGCGAGCAATTTTTACGGGCTGGCGGTCTGCGCGGGTGTGCTCATCGTCATCGTCGTTTTTTCCCGCATTCCGCTCGGCAAGGTGCTGCGCGCGGTCAAAGGTGTGGTGTTCCTCGTTATCTTTACGGCTGCGCTGAATATACTTTTCTATAACGGCGAAACGGTCTATGCGGAGTGGTGGGTGTTCACGATCACGAAAGAGGGGCTGATCTTCTCAGCGTTTCTCGCGCTTCGGCTGGCGCTCCTCGTTGTCTGTTCCTCGCTGCTCACGTACACGACGACGCCCGTCTCTCTGACTGACGGCGTGGAGAGCCTTCTGACGCCGCTCAAATGGATCAAAATTCCCGTACACGCGCTTGCGCTCGTCATGAGCATCGCGCTGCGGTTTATTCCCATTCTCATGGACGAGACGGAGCGCATCAAGAACGCACAGAAGGCGCGCGGCGCGGACTTCGATAGCGGCAACATTTTTAAGCGTGTCAAAGCGATGGTTCCCATTCTGGTGCCGCTGCTCCTGTCGGCGTTCCGCCGTGCGGACGAGCTGGGCGATGCGATGGACGCCCGCTGTTATACGGGCGGCAACAAGCGCACCAAATACAAAAAACTCAGATTCGGCTGGCGCGATCTGGTCGCGTTTCTCGTGGGGGCGGCGCTTATCGCGGGCGTTGTGCTCATGAAAATTTATCTGCCCGCGCCCTATTGAGGCGGAACGAAGATGAGATACGCATTTCTGATCAGTTACGACGGCACGCACTTTTACGGTTCTCAGCGGCAGAAATCGCTCCGAACTGTGCAGTCAGTTTTGGAAGAGACGGCGGAAAAGGTGTTCGGCGCGCCCGTGAGAGCCGCGTTCAGCGGCAGAACGGACGCGGGCGTACACGCGGCGGGACAGGTGTGCCAGCTCGACGGCGAGACTGCAATCCCCGCCGAAAAAATCCGCGAGGCGTTCAACCGCCTGCTGCCAGACGACTTGAAGGTGCTCCGCAGCGCCGCCGCGCCCGAGGGGTTTGACTGCACGCGCGGGGCGCGCCGCAAAACGTACTGTTATCGTTTTTACTGTGCGGAGAGCGTTCTGCCGCTCCTGGAGCGATACGCCGTGCGGCTGGAAGGCACCCCCGATTTAAAGGTCATGCGCGCCGCCTGCGCCCTCTTTGAGGGCGAACACGACTTTGCTGCGTTCCGCGCGACGGGGTCGTCCGCTAAGACGACGGTGCGTACGATCTACGCGCTTTCCGTTGACCGTCTGACGTCGTACGGGGGTACCATGTACGAGATCCGCGTCACGGGAAACGGTTTTCTCTACAACATGGTCCGCATTCTCGCGGGCGAGCTGTATGCGATCGGATGCGGCAAGGCGACGGAAAAGGACGTGCTTGCGGCATTTGAAACGGGGGAGCGGTCGCGCCTTTTCAGAACGCTTCCCGCCAAAGGACTAACCATGGAGCGGGTGGAGTATGAAGTGCCGCTCTTTGGAATATAGTAAGGAGTAGACGATGGAATTTTTTGAATGGATCTCGATCCCGCAGTTCTTTATGCAGTTCTTCGGACCGACGGCTTTCGAGACGAAAGAGGCGCTCATCAGATATTATTTCAGCGTTCAGACGATCAGCCTGTACGTCGCGGCGGGCATCTACCTTTTGTGTCTGATCTTGGGCGGACTCGGCATGATGACCATGGCGAAAAAGGTCGGCATGAAGAACAGTTGGATGGGGTTTATTCCCTTTCTCAATACTTACTACGCGGGCAAACTCGCGGGCGAAACGCGCGTGTTCGGTCAGAAGATGAAGCGCGTCGGGCTCTACACGATGCTCGCGGAGATCGTCTACGTTGCAGTGAATGTTTTCATGCTCGTGCTGTGGTTTGCAAAGACGAATCCCGCATACTTTGAGGAATACGTCGATTCGGAGAGTGGCAGAAATATGCTTCGATTCAACGAATCCCTCATGCCGCTTGCGCTCCGCTGGATCCCCACGGCGCAGATGGTCTGCGATATTCTCAGCTATGTGATGTATTTCGCGCTTGTATTCTTCCTGTGCGTGCTCTTCTTCGCGTTCTTCCGCAAGTACTATGCGCGCAGTCCGTTCCTGATGACCTTCCTTTGCGCCGTGCTTCCGCTGCGGGGATTCGTCATTTTTGCCGTCCGCAACAATTCGCCCGTCGATTACAACGCATGGATGAATCAGCGGATGCAGGAGTATGCGCGCCGGCAGCAACAGATGTACGATCAGGGCGGTTACGGACAGGGCGGCTACGGTCAGAACGGTTACGGCGGTCAGCCGAACACGCCTCCGCCCGCCGATCCCTTCCCCGACTTTGACGACGGTTCTTCGCGCGGCGGTTCGTCGGGAACTTCCGGCAATGCGGGAGGCTCTTCGGGCAGCTCGGACGACGATCCTTTCCCCGATTTCTGATCATCCTTTCAAACGGACGTTCGCGCCCTTTCCGAAAAACGCGGAAAGGGCGCAAATTTTTTTGCATCTATGTAAAAATCAGTTTACAAGCGCTTTTTAACGTGATATAATATAACCGCAGTTTATATCAGAATTTAAAAAATCGTTTTTGAAACAATCTGCGCTTATGGAGGAGTATGGACGATCTGATTTCCGCGATTGCTACGGCGGTCGGCGCGGGCGGGATCGCCGTCGTGCGCATGAGCGGGCGCGGTGCGCTCTCCGTCGCCCGTAAAATGTTCTCCCGTAAGGGCGAATTTCAGCCCAACTATATGTATGCGGGTGAGATCGACGCCGGCGCGTTCCGCGACTACGGAATGTGCGTGTATTTCTGTGCGCCCAAGTCGTTTACGGGCGAGGACGTCGTCGAGTTTCACTGTCACGGCGGAACGGAGATCGCGCGCGGGATTTTGAAGCGCACGCTCGAACTTGGTGCGCGGCTTGCCGAACGCGGGGAATTTACCAAACGCGCCTACCTCAACGGGAAACTTTCGCTATCCGCCGCGGAGGGCGTGGGCGAGATGATCGCCGCTTCTTCGGAGGCGCAGGTCCGTGCGGGGTATCTGTTATATAATGAAAAGCTGACTTCGCTCGGCACGGCGTTGCAGCGCAAGCTTAAGCACTGCCTTGCCGAGGTGGACGCCGACCTCGACTATCCCGAAGAGGATCTGAACGCCTCTTCCCGCGCGGAGATCGCGGCAACGCTGCGGGAAGTCGGGCAGGAGCTTGCATCTCTCCTTTCGCAGTACGCCGCGGGGCGCAAAATCAAATCGGGGGTTTCCGTCGCCCTTGTCGGCGCGCCGAACGCGGGCAAAAGTTCTCTTTTGAACGCACTCCTCGGCTACGAGCGGGCGATCGTCTCCGACGTTGCGGGAACGACGCGTGACGTCGTGGAAGGCACGCTGGAAATTAAAGGCGTGAATTTCCGCATTACGGATACGGCGGGACTGCGTGAGAGCGCGGACGCCATCGAACGGGAAGGCGTGCGCCGTGCGCGGGAAGCGATGAAAGGAGCGGACGTCATCGTCTGGCTCAAAGAGGACGGGGAGGTCCCCGAATTTCCCGAAGGTACGCCCGTCATCACGGTGGGCGCGAAGAGCGATCTTGCGCGGCGGGAGGATTGCGACATTGTGCTTTCTTCGTACACGGGCGAGGGGCTGGACGCGCTCAGACGGCTTCTGTACGAGCGCGGGTTCGGACGGGAAAACGACGGCGCGTTTCTTCTCTCGGAGCGGCACTACCGTGCGGCGCAGGCGGCGCATGAGGCTGTGAAGGAGGCTCTGGAGAGCGCGGAGGGCGGCTTGCCGCCCGAGCTGTACGCTGAGGATATCCGCTGCGCATGGGAGACGCTCGGAACGCTCTCGGGCGAGACGGCGAGTGAGGCGATCGTCACGGAAATTTTTGAAAAATTCTGCGTCGGGAAGTAAATTCCGATCATGATTTCATAAATACGAATTGATAAATACAAATCATGGAGAACGGAACAATGGTCAATCTCGAACTTTACAGGGTATTCTATACGGTGGCGCGGTGCGGCAGCCTTACCAAGGCGGCGGAAGAACTGTACATTTCTCAGCCTGCCGTTTCGCAGGCGATCAAGCAGCTTGAAAATCAGCTCGGAACGCCGCTTTTCAACCGTATGCATAAGGGAATGGAGCTTTCCGCGCAGGGCGGGGAACTCATCTTTGCCGACATCGAAAAAGCGCTCCAACTGCTGAGCGGCGTGGAGGACAGGCTCTCCGAACTCAAAAAAAGCGCCACGGGAACGCTGCGCATCGGCGCTTCCGAAACGATTTTTCAGTACGTTCTGGCGGATAAGATCGTCGAATATCACAAGCTCTATCCGCAGGTAAAGATCGATCTTATCTCCGATGTGTCGCCCAAGATCATCGACTGTCTCAAATCCGACCGCTGCGACATCGGCTTTCTCAATCTTCCCATTGAGCCGGACGACGGGATCCGCCTGACGGATTCGGTCGCGCTCCTCGACGACGTGTTCGTCGCGGGCGAGGCGTTTTCGGAGTTGAAGGGAAAGCCGCTCTCTGTGTGGGATCTGCAGCAGTATCCGCTGTTGCTCATGGAGCCGCACACCATTGCGCGGGCGGCGGTCGATCACTATGCCGAGAGCCTCGGCGTCCACTTCCAGCCCGCCGTCGAGGTCGACAGCTGGGGTTTTATGAAAAAACTCGTCACGGAGGGCATGGGAATCGGGTGTATCCCGCGCGAATATGCAATGCGCCGTCTGGAATCGGGGGAACTGTTTGAGCTGAACGTCACGCCCGCCATGCCGTCGCGTTCGGTGGGTCTTGCGCTCCCGAAAAACGCGAATATGCCGTTCTCTCTTCGCGCGTTCATCAATCTTTTCAAGAAAAAATAAACGGAACAACGCCGCGCGCCCGCTGGAAAGCGGGCGCGCGGCGTCGTCGTATTTCAGATATGGGCTTTGAGAAAGTCAAGCAGCAGGCGCGCCGTTTCCGCGTTGCCCGAAGGCGAGAAGCCGTGTCCTTCCTCAGGAAACGCGATCAATCTTGCATGGGGAAATGTTTTCTGCGCGCGTTCGCTGTACGCGATCGGCACGACCTCGTCTTTTTCGCCGTGCAGGATGAGGACGTCGCGGGGAAACCCTCCGAGGAGCGGAAAGGGGTCAAACCTGCGGATACTCTCGAAAAAGATACGTCCCAATTTCATGCTCCAAAGCGTCACGTTGTCGGGAATGTCTGCATCGGAAGGGAACCGTTCGCGCCAGTTGTCGGCAATGCATAGCGCGGGGAAGAGAAGAATCATGCCTTTTACGTCTTGCCTGCATTTCGAGCCAACCATTGCCGTCACGAGTCCGCCCTGACTTCCGCCAAACAGGAAAACGTTCTGCATATCGATGGCGGGATGCTGCCGCAGGTCACACAGAACGGCTTCGAGATCTTCCGCCTCGGTAAACAGCGTCATCTCCGTTGTTTTCAGCGTTTTTTGCGCATTGACCGAGCCGCCGCAGAAGTTGTAGCGGTAAGCGGCAATCCCGTTTTCCGCGAGTATGTCCGCGAATCCTGAAAAATCGTTCATGTTCCCGTTATAGCCGTGACTGAATATGACGAGGGGCGCGTTCCGGCGGGACGAAGGGAGATGCAGATTTCCTTCTACGATCCGTCGATGATGTCTGATCAGATGTGGGATGACAGTAATTTTCATATTACGATTATATCATACGTCTGCCTCGGCGGCAAGAGGGGGAGAAGAGAAGGGTTCCGAAAAAATTTCAGAGGAAAGTCGGAAAAGTTACAAAAACGCTTAAAAAGCAGTTGCATTTTCTGCGGATTTATTGTAAAATAATCATCGTCTTGCAGAGATGTCTGAGTGGTTTAAGGAGCACGATTGGAAATCGTGTGACGGGGGTGACTCGTCCGGAGGTTCGAATCCTCTTCTCTGCGCCAGCAAAAGGGAGCGCGAACGGCGCTCCCTTTTTTCATGCCGAAAAAAGGGGCGAAGAGATTTTTCCGTAAGCCGTCCCGCCGCATGATTCTCTTTTGAGCCATACTTTTCCTGCACTTCTTTTTCTGTAAAAATTCTGCGCCCCAAAAGTCAGAAAGACTTTTGGGGCGCAGATCAGTTGCGCATGGATGATTCTTATTTTTCAAATTTGAACGGGGTCGTCTGGTAGACGAAGTTGAGCCAGTTATTGTAAAAGAGATTTGCCGTTGACGACCAGTTCATGTTGATCCTCGTGCATTCCCTGTCCGCGAAATAGCAGAAGGGCTTTTCAATGGGCAGTCCCTTTGCAAGGTCGCGCTCGTACTCCTTTTTCAGGGTGTCGCGGTCGTATTCCATATGCCCCAGAACGAAAATCTGACTGTGGTCGAGCGAGCTTGCGATCGCCACGCCCGCGCGATGGGAAGTCGCCAGAATTTTCAGGCGGGCGTCCTTCCGTATATCGGATTCCCGCACTGTGGAATGGCGGGAGTGGCAGATATGAAACTCGTCCGAGATACCGCGCATCAGCGGATCGGGCGTGTCGAAATGAATTTTTCTGTGCGCAAACACGCCGAACAGCTTGCGGGAAAGGGGATACTTCGGAATATCGTAAAAATAGTAGAGCGCCGCCATCGCTCCCCAGCAGATGAAGATGGTGGAGGTCACGTTCGTTTTCGTCCAATTGAAGAGTTTCGTCAGCTCGTCCCAATAGGCGACGTCGTGAAAGTTCATATCCTCGACGGGCGCGCCCGTAACGATCATGCCGTCGAAGTGCTTGTCTCTGACCTTTTCAAAGGGCTGGTAAAAGCGTTCTAGGTACTCCGCCTCCGTATTTTTGGAGCGGTAGCTCTCGGTATGAATGAGCGTGACGTTGACTTGAAGGGGCGAATTGGAGAGCAGGCGCATGAACTGCGTCTCCGTCTCGATCTTCGTGGGCATCAGGTTGAGAATGGCGATCTCAATCGGGCGGATGTCCTGCGAGGTCGCGCGCTCGCTATCCATGACGAAGATGCGCTCCGCATTGAGTACGGAATATGCGGGGATATTGCGGTCTATGACGATAGGCATATCAAACCTTCTTTCGTAAAAAGTGCGTTATACGTTTTCCAGCGCCTGCGTAAGGTCGGCGATCAGGTCGTCCGCGTCCTCGATCCCGACGGAAAGGCGCACGAGATTGGGCGCGATGCCCGCCTGCACGAGCTGTTCGTCCGTCAGCTGGCGGTGCGTGGTGGAAGTGGGGTGCAGGACGCAGCTTCTGACGTTCGCGACGTGCGTCTCCTG
>CALVMN010000035.1:0-17286 GCA_944346365.1 Candidatus Gallimonas merdigallinarum | reverse complement strand
TGAACGTCGGCACCTACTATGTGTATATCGACGTTGCGCAGGGCGCAAACTACAACGCGGCAAGCAATCTGCGCCTTCCCAACTGGAGCTTTGCCATTACGAAGGCAACGCTTACCGACGGCGTTAAGAACGTGCTCGTTGACTACGACGCAGCGGCGCACGCGCTCGATCTTTCGGGCGTGACAGGCTGGAAGGGAAGCGATTCCTACACCTCGGCGCTCGGTCTGAAGGTGGAGTACAGCACGAACGGTTCGTCCTGGTCGGCAACGCCTCCCTCCGCGACGACCGTCGCGCAGAGCACGGACGTCTACTTCCGCATCACGGCGACGAACTACAACACGCTCACGAGCGGAAGGCACACGATCACGATCGAGAAGGCGACGCTTACGGATGTGACGCAGGGCGTAGCCATCATGTACGACGGTCTCGAGCACGGGCTCGGGTTTGCGATGAACGGCTTTGCGGGCAAGGAGACGCTTGAAACCGCTGCGGGCGTCTCGTTCGAGTACAGCACGAACAACCGCGAGTGGCTGCAAGGGAAGTATGTGCGGAAGAACGTCACGGCGAATGCGATCACGATCTACTACCGTGTTACGTTCAATAACTACAATACGGTCGAGGGAACCAAGACGATCCTGATCACGTCCGGCGGTCTGCCGACGGATAACACGAACGGGAAACGGCAGGAATTCACCTACGACGGCGAGGCGCACGGACTGACGTTCGACATCACGGGCTTCGTTTCCGGCGAGACGCTGGAAACTGCGGATGGCGTGTATTTCGAATTCAGCCTCAGCTCTTCTTCGGGGTACGGCACGTCCCCGATCACGCTGACGGATGTCGGCACGATCCGCGTCTATTACCGTATCAATTTCACCAACTACGATATGGTTTCGGGTTATGCGGATATCGTCATCAATGCGCGTGATATCGGGCAAAGCTCGGGTACGGTCGTCACCATTACGGAAGACTGCTTCTATAACGGACAGGCGCAGACGCCGAACTTCACGGTATCGAACGAACAGGGGATCATCGCCGAAGACTACTACACCTTTGAATACAGCAACAACATCAATGCCGGTACGGCAACGCTCACTCTGACCGGTCAGGGCAACTACATCGGCACGGTGTCGGTGGAGTTCGAGATCGCAAAGGCGAGCGCTCCGACGGACGCGACGCTGGATGTGAATGTCGTGTATAACGGACAGGCGCACGGGCTCAACGTCATCGCCACGGACGGGTATGTCAACGGCGAAGATCAGTCGAGCGCAAACGGTGTGGTGTATTACAGCCTGAACGGCCGCGACGGCTGGACGACCAGTCTGATCACCGTCACGAACGTTGCAGACAGCAAAGAGGTGTTCTACGAGATCCGCTTCGATAACTACAATACGGTTTCGGGCAGCGCGCAGATCACGGTCACGCCGCGCAGCCTGACGGAGGCGACGGTCGAGATCACGGGCACCTACAGCTACACCGGTCTGGAGGTGGAGGCTGCGTATAACGTAACCGACGGCAGCATCTCCATCACCGCCGCGGATTATACGGTCGACTTCAGCAACAATGTCAACGTCGGCGAAGCAACGGCAGTGTTCACGGGCAAGAACAACTATGAGGGCACCGTCGAGCGCACCTATCAGATCGAGAAGGCGCACCTCACGGACGCGACGCAGGATGTCTCCGTTACCTACGACGGACAGGCGCACGGGCTTAACGTTGTCCTCAACGGCTTCGTGAACGGTGAACAACAGGCGTCTGCCGCAGGCTACACGCTGGAGTGGAGTCTGGACGGGGCTACGGACTGGACGGATGCCGCGATCACGGTCACGAATTGCGCCGACAGCAAGACAGTATACTATCGCGTTACCTTTGATAACTACGATACGCTCATCGGTCACAAACAGATCACGGTCAATCAGCGCGAAATCACTTCCGACATGGGCGTTTCCGTCAGCATCCAAGGCGACGACCATACCTATACGGGTCTGGAACAGAAGCCTGAAGTTGTTGTCACCAACGACGCTGCGGTCATCACAGAAGGCGATTATGTCGTGTCCTACGCGGACAATCTCAACGCCGGCACGGCAAAGGTCATTTTGACCGGTCAGGGAAATTACACCGGCACCTCTGAATGGACCTTTGAGATCGCGAAGGCGCCTGCACCGACCAACGCGACGGAGAACGTTTACGTCGAATACGACGGTCTGGATCACTATCTTACGATTGAGCTTGTAGGTTTCGTGAACGGCGAAACGCTTGAAACGAGCGGCGGCGTCATCGAATACAGCCTGAACGGCCGCGACGGCTGGTCTCCCGATAAGGAAGACGTCGCAGTGCGCGACGTGGGCGACACCACTACGATTTACTTCCGCGTCACGTATCAGAACTACGAAACGTCGCAGGGTTCCGCTACGATCACGATTGTCCCGATCGGCGGGCTGCAGGATCAGACGCAGGATTACACCCATGTCTATGACAAGAACCCGCACTCGATTACGGTCGTTATCGGCGGATTCCGTGAGGGCGATACGTTCGAGAATGCCGCAGGCAAAAAGATCGAATACAGCAAGAACGGCATCGACGGCTGGTCGGAAGATATTGTAGAGGTCATCAACGTTGCGGACAGCACGACGGTGTATTACCGCGTCAGCTTCACGAACTATGAGACGGTTGAAGGCTCTGTGCAGCTGACGATCACCCCCGCCGAGCGCGAAGCGAGCTGGACGTACGGCGACTTCACCTACAACGGCGCCAACCACTATTCGGAGATTACCGTCAAGTACACGGATCTCGACGGTACCGAGCGTGGCGCCACGGCGTACATCGGTGCAGAGGGCATGGATACCTCCTTCATCAATGCAGGAGTGTACACCTTCCGCGCAGAGACGGGCGACGCGAACTATGTGATCCTCGCAACCGAGGAGATCACGATCGCCAAGTCGTCCGCGCTGACGAGCATCACACAGGACATCATGGAGACGTATACGGGCAACGTGTACAGACTCGATATCCAGCTGGAGGGATTCATCGACGATGAAACGATGGAGTCGGCAAACGGTGTGATCGAGTATGCGTTGAGTGTGAACGGACCTTGGAGCACGGATGTGATCACGGTCAAGAACGTCGCTGAAAGCAAAGTCATTCACTGGCGCGTTAGCTTCGGCAATTACGAAACGGTGACGGGCAGCAACCGCATCACGCTGACGCCGGCAGATGCGCCCGTGGATAACACCCAGGCGGTTGCAGCAGTGTATGACGGGCAGGCGCACGAAATTGCGATTACGCTTTCGGGCTTCCTGAACGGGGAGGATATCCTCACTGCGGGCGCTACGGTCGAGTATTCGCTGAACGGCGTAAGCGGCTGGACGACGACGCCGATCACGGCAACGAACGTTTCCGACAGCAAGACGATTTATTACCGTGTCACGTTCCCGAACTACCTTACGGTACAGGGAAGCAAAACGATCACGATCGCCAAGGCTACTTTGGATGTGAACAGTATTGTGTTCGAGGATATGACTGTCGAGTATGACGGAAATGCGCACAGCCTTGAGGTAACCGGTCTTCCGGCGGGCGTCACCGTGACGTACACGGGCAACGCTCAGACAGAGGCGGGCACGTACACTGTCACGGCGCATTTTGACTGCGGCGAGAATTACGAGGTGATCGCTGATATGACGGCGACGCTGACGATCACAGCGCCCGCGGGCGGCAACGCAGATATCGGGATGATCGTCGGGCTGGCTGTCGGCGGTGTGGTAATCCTCAGTTCGGTTGGAGTGCTGGTGTTCATTCTCCGCAAGCGCAAGCACAATGCCTGAGGGAATGGTAACATTTCTTAACGGCAGAAGATAAGCTCTTAAATATGGTTTGCCCCGCCGCGTGTGTGGCGGGGCAAATTACATAATCGAATTTCACAGATCGGAGGAGACATAATGTCAGGATATGAAATTGGCTTGATCGTTGAAGCCGCAGTATTTGTGTGTTTGCTGATTGCTATTTTTCTGGCGGCATTCGTAAAGAAAGGAACGAAGGATGAGCATATTTCTGTTGATGACGGAAATGTTGCGCCGGAAAGTGTGAAGCCGGAAGAGATATCTGAGCCGGAAAGGGAGCAGGAAGTCGCGATAGCCGCGTTGCCTGTCGAAGAGGAGGCGGAACCTGCGGAAGAGCAGGAAGTCGCGATAGCCGCGTTGCCTGTCGAAGAGGAGGCAGAACCTGCGGAAGAGCAGGAAGTTGCGATAGCCGCGTTGCCTGTCGAAGAGGAGGACGACGATATTGAGCCGGAGGAAGAGGAGGAAAGCGCGGTATCGTTCGACGACGAAACACCGGAAGAGAGTGAAGGAGACGACGGGTACGGGCATAAAGTGCTTTATCGGTTTAATTTCAGCTTTGAAGCGAAGCTGATCCAGTCTCCTGCCGAGCAGCAGGCGCGCTACGGCAGAATTCTGGACGAAGTTCACTCGTATCCAAAATTGAAAACGGCGAAAAGTTGGCGCAGGGAACGGATCTTTGTTGGCAGAAAACGCGTTGCGGAGCTCTTATTCAAGGGCAGAAAGCTGTGCATGGCATTTGCGCTGGATCCAAAACAGTTTGAAAATACGAAATACCGTGTAATCGATGCGAGCGAAGTGAAACGGTTTGCGCATACGCCGACGCTCATGAAGCTTACTTCAAACCGGAAGGTGAAATATGCGTTCGAGTTATTGCGCATGGCGGCAGGACAATACGGGTTAAAGCGGTCGGCAGAGGCCGCGCCGAACGCCGAAGTATTCTCCCTTCCGTATAAGAATACAGAAGAACTGATCGCGGAAAAACTCGTGAAGATCGTAACGGTCGGCGGGCGCGGCGGCGACAATGCGGATTATGAGTTGGCGGACATCAGCGCATTGATCCGTGAACGGGTGACGAAGAAAGAAGCGCACGTATTGTTATCAGACGAAACGGCGCGGCGCATTCTTGAAGATATGAGCGCGGCGCAGGAGGAGGCGCCGGTCTCTTCGGAAGTTGCAGAAGAGACGCCGGAGCAGGCAGATGTTGCGGTTGCGCCCGCGAAGAAAAAGAAACGCTCACACGTGAACATCGACGAACTGAGCGAATGTTTTGAGGCGAACGCGCGAGTGACGCTTGCAGACATGATTGCGGCAAACCTTGTTCCGTCGCGCACGACGTTTGTAAAGGTCCTTGCCCGCGGCGTATTGACAAAACCGCTTGCAGTGGAAGCGCAGGACTTCTCGCTGGATGCCGTAAAGATGATTCTTCTTGTAGGCGGAAGCGTGAAAAAAGTGCCTTAACGGGCGCAGCGGTATTAAAATTCCGAAGATAAAACGATGAATTAACGGAAGAAATGCGCGGCTCAGGGGGGAAGAAGATGGGCTGGTTCAGGAGCAAGAGAGCGGACGAGCAGGAATACAAAAAAAGATAACTGCGCCAATTTGCAGACGGAATCAGAAGAATGATACAAACGGGTACGGAAACGTATCCGTTTTTCTTTGCATGAAAAAGAGAAAGTGCATGAAGTATCGCCGGACGAGGGGTGCGGCTGTCGTTTTCTTCTTTCCGGCAAAGACTTCGGCTTCTGACGGAGCCGGGAATCATCGGGGCGGAACGGCGGCGGAAAAGTTCTTCGAAACCCTTTACTTTTGAGAAAGGGTATGGTATAATGCAAGCAAGAGCAGTTCTTTAAGAGCGGCACAGAGATGCCGACAAGACGCCTTGCTTCTCAATATGGAGACAAAACGGTCTTGCGGTATCCGCAGGACCTTTTTTTGCGGACGGAGGAGCGGAGTATGGAGAAAAGAGAGTTGAAAAACGGCCCCGTGATCATGGACGCGGAGGGAATGCGCCGTACTCTCGTGCGCCTTTCGCATGAGATCGAGGAGCGGTGCGAGGGATTCGGAAACGTCGTCCTCGTCGGCGTCAAGCGCGGCGGCGAGGTGATCGCGCGCCGTTTGCAGGCGGTCATCGCAGCGTCGGGGCGGGGCGAAGTTCCCTGCGCGGGGCTGGATATCGCCATGACGCGGGACGATCTCGTTTCGGCGTTCATCCTGCCCGACGCGGAGAAAAACGATCTCGGTTTTTCGCTCGATCGGAAAACGGTCGTCCTCTGCGACGACGTGCTGCATACGGGCAGGAGCGCGGTCGCGGGGATCGAGGCGCTGTTCCGCCTCGGCAGACCCGCGAAAATACGCCTTCTCGTGCTTGTCGACCGCGGCGGGCGGGAGCTGCCCGTCCGCGCCGATTTCGTAGGCAAAAACGTGCCGACGTCGAGAGAGGAGTATATCAGCGTGCGCTTTACCGAGCTGGGACAGGGCGGGGATTCGCTCTCGATCACAAGAAGAGAAATCTGAAAACGCGTTTTCCGCACACGTCGGGGAAGGGGTTTTCTCATTCGGGATACATTTCAGGAGGCTGAGGCTTTCATATGCTGAAACACAAAGACGTTCTGGGGCTTTACGAGCTTGACGCGGAGGAGATCGACGAGATCCTCACCGTGGGCATGAGCATGAAAAAGCTCCTTCGCCAGAACATTAAGAAGCTGCCGCACTTGCAGGGCAAATCGGTCACGACGCTGTTCTACGAGAACAGCACGCGCACCCGTTGCAGCTTTGAACTTGCCGCCAAGTACATGGGGGCGCACGTCGTCAATATCGCGGCGTCGTCCTCGTCCGTACAGAAGGGCGAGACGCTCGTCGATACGGGCAAGACGCTCGACGCAATGAAAAACGACGTCATCGTCATCCGTCACCCCATGGGCGGCGCGCCCATGCTGCTTGCAAAGACGGTGAAGGCGCACGTCGTCAACGCGGGCGACGGCATGAACGAACACCCCTCGCAGGCGCTTCTGGATATGCTCACCATGCGCGAAAACCTCGGCTCTTTGAAGGGGCTGACGGTCGCGATCCTCGGCGATATCCGCCATTCGCGCGTCGCCAAGAGCAATCTGTTCGGACTGCGGAAGATGGGCGCGACGGTGAAAATGTTCGCGCCGCGCACGCTGATGCCGACGGACATTGACAAGATGGGCGCGCTCGTCTGCCGTTCCCGCGAAGAGGCGGTAGAGGGCGCGGACGTGGTGATGGGGCTGAGGATCCAGCTCGAACGCCAGCACGGCGGCAATTTCCCGTCGCTCGGCGAATACGCGAAATTTTACGGCGTGAACGAAGAGGTCATGAAGTACGCCAAGCCGGGCGCGCTCGTCTTGCACCCCGGGCCCGTCAACCGCGGCGTGGAACTGACGAGCGGACTCATCGACGGCGATACGAGCCGCATCGAAGAGCAGGTGCTCTCGGGCATTGCGGTGCGTATGGCGATTTTGTTCCTTCTGACAAAAGAGGAGATTTGAAAACATTTATGATTATCAAAAATGCAGAGGTCGTCTCAGAGGGCGGCGTAAAGAAAGCGGATATCCGCATTGAAAAGGGCAGAATTGCCGGGATCGCGCCCCGTATCAAGGGCGAGGGCGTCGACTGCACGGGGCTGACGGTATTTCCCGGGCTGATCGATATGCACGTGCATCTGCGCGAGCCGGGGTTTGAAAAGAAAGAGGATATTTTAAGCGGCAGCCGCGCCGCCGTCAGGGGCGGGTTCACGCAGGTCTGCTGTATGCCCAACACCAAGCCCGTCACCGATAACAAGGTCGTTGTGTCCTATATCAAAAACCGCGCGAAGGAGGTGAACCTCTGCAAGGTGCATCCCGTCGGCGCGATCACTGAGGGGCAGGAGGGGAACAACCTCGCCGCCATCGGCGCAATGAAGGCGGCGGGCGCAGTCGCGATCTCGGAGGACGGAAGGAGCGTTCCCTCCGCCAAGATCATGTCGCTCGCCATGCAGTACGCCTCCGACTTCGGGCTGAAATGTCTGTGCCATTGCGAGGACAGCTCCCTCGTGGACGGCGGCGTCGTCAACGAGGGGTATTACTCCACGCTGACGGGGCTGAAAGGGAGTATCCGCGCCGCGGAAGACATCATCATCGCCCGCGAGATCTGCCTTGCCGAGAGCCTTTCCCTGCCCGTGCATATCTGCCACGTCTCCACGTACAGCGGCGTGCAGCTCATCCGCGAGGCAAAGGCGCGCGGCGTACAGGTCACGGCAGAGACCTGCCCGCACTATTTCACGCTCACCGACGAGGTGATTTCCACCTTCGATACGAATACCAAAGTCAACCCGCCCATCCGCGAGGAAAAGGACAGGCTTGCCATCATCGAAGGTCTGAAAGACGGCACGCTCGACTGCATTGTCACCGACCACGCTCCGCACCACTTCGACGATAAGAACGTGGAATACGCGCTTGCGGCGTTCGGGATCAGCGGGCTGGAAACTTCCTTCGCGCTCTCCTATACGCAGCTCGTCAGGGGCGGCGCGCTCAGCCTTCCGGAACTTGCCGCGAAGATGAGTGCAAACCCCGCGCGCATCCTCGGTTTGGAGGGCGGCGCGATCGCCGTCGGCGCGCCTGCCGATCTGACCATCGCCGATCTTTCCGAAAAGTGGACGATCGATCCCGCGCAGTTCGTCTCCAAGGGCAGGAACACGCCGTTTGCGGGACGCGAGGTGTACGGCAAGGTGAAGTGTACGATCGTCGACGGAGAGGTCAAATACCAGAGTTAAATTCACACTTTTTTCCGCGAACTGACGTCGTCGCGGCGGAGCGCATCCTGCGGGTGGTTCGGCGCAGCCGAACACCACGCTTACAACGCTCGCCGCTCCTCTTCGCAAAAAATCTTTCTGCGAAATCTTTTTTGCGAGCGCTGCGGTACGACAATGTCGTGATATTGAGAGACAACCCAACAAGTGAAGCCTCTTGTAACCATTTCAAATAAGACAATATCTTTGAGGAGAATATACGCGTGATCATCGATAAACTCATTGAAAAAATCATCGAAACACAGAATCCCACCTGCGTGGGGCTGGATACCCAGCTCGACTACCTGCCCGACGAAATGCGCGCGGGCGTAAAGACCTGCGAGGACGCGGCGAACGCCATCGGGCAGTTCAACTTCAAACTCATCGACAGCGTGTACGATATTGTTCCCTCCGTCAAAGTGCAGATCGCCTACTACGAACAGTACGGCGCGGCGGGCGTGCGGGCGTTCCTGAACACCGTCGCGTATGCGAAGGAGAAGGGGCTGATCGTCATTGCCGACTGCAAGCGCAACGACATCGGTTCGACCGCCGCGCGCTATTCGGCGGCGTACCTCGGCGAAACGTCGCTCGGGAACGAGAACGTCTCCGTCGCGGGGTGCGACTTCCTCACCGTCAACGCCTATCTCGGCACGGACGGCGTACAGCCCTTCCTCGACGACTGCAAGGCGTTCGATCGCGGTCTGTTTATTCTCGTCAAGACGAGCAACCCCTCGTCGGGCGAATTGCAGGATCTGAAACTCGCCGACGGACGTACCGTGTACGAGTGCATGGGCGACATGGTCGAGGGCTGGGGTTCGGACATGGTTGGCAGATACGGCTATTCCGCCGTCGGCGCGGTCGTCGGCGCGACGCATCCCGCCGAGGCGAAAATCCTCCGCGAACGCTTGCGGCATACTTTCTTCCTCATCCCCGGCTATGGCGCGCAGGGAGGTAAAGCCGAAATGCTGAAAAACTGTTTCGACGCGCGCGGTCTGGGCGGCGTCGTCAACAATTCGCGCGGCATTCTCACCGCGTATAAGAAGAACGGCGGCACGTATTACGGGGCGGCGCGGGAAGCCTGCCTTGCGATGAAGGCGGACCTTGCGTCCGTATTGGGGGAGATATGCGCGAAGTAACGGCTACGGTGCTTGAAAACAAACGCATCGCCGACGAAATTTATATGCTCACGTTCGCCGCGGACGATGAGATCGCCGTCCGCCCCGGGCAGTTCTGCATGATCGGCGTGGGCGGGTATCCGCTCCGCCGTCCCATTGCCGTATGCAAGGCGGAGGGCGAGCGCATCACGGTTTGTTACCGCCTCAAAGGCGGCGGCACGCGGGCTTTGGCGCGCGAATATAAGTCGGGCGAAAAGCTCTCCGTTCTGTTGCCCCTCGGCAACGGCTTTTATGTGAAAGATACGGAGCAGAAAGTCGCCGTCGTGGGCGGCGGCGTGGGCATTTTCCCGCTCGTCGCCGCGATCCGCGCGTACAGCAAGAGCAAACAGGTCTACGCCTATATGGGCTTCCGCAACCGCGCCGCGCTTTGCATGGAATACGAACTTGCGCGGGGCGAAAAACTCGTACTCGCCACGGACGACGGCTCTGTGGGTTTCCACGGCACGGCGGTGCAGGCGTTCATGCAGGATTTCGACGAGGTGAAGCCCGACGTCGTGCTCGCCTGCGGTCCCACGCCCATGCTCCGCGCGCTGAAAACGGCGATGGCGGGGAAGGGCGTTCCCACCTACGTTTCGCTCGAAGAGCGCATGGGCTGCGGAATCGGCGCGTGTCTCGTCTGCGTCTGCGAAAAGACGGACGGCGCGCATGCCCGCGTCTGCAAAGACGGTCCCGTGTTCGAGATCAGCGACGTGGTCCTCTGAGCCGATTCCGTCAGACGGCGCAGCCGAACCGAGGGGGGAGTGTCGATCATATCGGTTTTGTGCAGGACTGTCTCCTTGCACTCAGATACGAATCTGCCGCCAATGACGCGGCGACCAATTCATAAGGAGAAAACAATGGCAGATCTTTCGGTAACGCTGTGCGGGAAAACGCTGAAAAATCCCGTGATCACCGCGTCGGGGACGTTCGGCTTCGGGCGGGAATTTGACGATATTTACGATATCTCCTGCCTCGGCGGGGTAGCGACGAAGGGCATAGCGCTCGTGCCGTGGGCGGGCAATCCCGTGCCGCGCATCGCGGAGAGCCGCGGCGTCATTTTGAACGCCGTCGGATTGCAGAACCCGGGCGTGGAGAAGTTCATCAGAGAGGATCTCGGTTGGCTCAAAGAAAAAACGTGCGTCATCGCCAACGTGGTCGGGCGCACTTTGGAGGACTACGAGGGCGTATGCGCCCGCCTGAACGGGCTTGTAGATTTCCTCGAACTGAATATCTCCTGCCCCAACGTCAGGTGCGGCGGCATGGCGTTCGGGATCCGTCCCGAGGCCATCGAGGAAGTGACCGCCCGTTCCAAGGCGAAATGCCCCGATACGCCGCTCATCGTCAAACTCTCGCCCAATGTGGAGAGCATTGCAGCAAACGCGCAGGCGGCGGAGAGAGGGGGCGCGGACTGCCTTTCCCTCGTGAATACCTTCACGGGCATGGCGATCGATATTGAACGCCGCCGTCCCATTCTCGCCAACAACACGGGCGGCGTTTCGGGCGCGGGCATCAAGCCCATCGCCGTGCGCATGGTGTACGAAGCGGCGCACGCCGTCTCCGTTCCCGTCATCGGCATGGGCGGCATCACCTGCGCGGAGGACGCCGTCGAATTCATGATGGCGGGCGCGGCGGCGGTGCAGGTCGGCACGCAGAATTTTACCGATACGCGCGCCTGCCCCAAGATCATCGCGGGACTGAACGAGTGGTGCGACCGCCACGGCGTTGCAAAGGTTTCCGATCTCACGGATACGCTGCAGCTCAATTAAGGCGCGCCGTCCGTCAGATTTTTTCGGTCAGATAAAAATATAAGGAGAGAGATATGTTATCCTACAAACAGCGGTTTATTCAGTTCATGGTGGAAAACGAAGTGCTTCTCTTCGGCGATTTCACGTTGAAGAGCGGGAGAAAAGCGCCCTATTTCATCAATGCGGGAAAGTACAGAACGGGTTCGCAGATCGCCGCGCTCGGCGAGTATTACGCGGAGTGCTTCCTCGAACACAAGGTGGACGCAAAGACGCTCATCGGACCTGCGTACAAAGGTATCCCGCTCGCCGTCGCAACGGCGATCGCGCTCGCCAAGAATCACGGCGTAGACGTCGGGTTCTGCTTTGACAGAAAGGAAGTCAAGGACCACGGCGAGGGCGGTATGTTCGTCGGGCAGGCGCTCGCCGACGGCGATAAAGTCGCCATCATCGAGGACGTCATGACGTCGGGCAAGGCGCTCCGCGAGGTGCTGCCCAAGATCAAAGCCGAGGCGAACGTGGATGTGACGGCGATGATCATCTCCGTTGACCGTCAGGAGAAGGGGACGGGCGAAAAGTCCGCCGTGCAGGAGGCGTACGACGAATTCGGCGTGAAGGTCTATTCCATCGTGACGGTGGAGGACATCATCGAGGCGATCGAATCGGGCGTGATCGCGGGCAGGGAGCATCTGGACGCGATGCGCGCATACCGTGCGCAGTACGGCGTATAACTGAAATTTCATCTGCAAACGCCCCCGCGGAAGTTTCTCCGCGGGGGCGTTCGTCTGTCGATAAAAAAGCTGCGCCGTGCGGATCTCCGCACGGCGCAGCCGCTGAAAACAGGTATGCTTATGCGTTTTCGGGCGTTTTCTTTGTGGGAAGCGCCGCATAGACGATGAGCGCCGCCAGCGCCAGAACGGAGAGAACGGTAGCGATGATCGGAACGGTGAAGAAGGGCGGGAACGGGTTTTCCGCCATGTCGTAGAAGCATTCCGTTCATGGGTTTTCCGCAATGCTTGCAGAATACGGCGGAATCGGGATTCTCCGTTCCGCAGAATTTACAATCCATTTTCACATCTCTCCTTTTGTAGTTTACTTTATTGTAGCACGCACAACATTCATTGTCAATAAATTTATACATTAAGAATGTGTTTTTATCATTCTTTTCGCGCGCGGGGAAAAGGCATATTTGCGGCGGGTTTTCTCATACCATAGCGGTATGGAACAATACGCTTTGTCCAAGGAAGAAGTTTTTCGCAAATGCGGGAGTTCGGAGGCGGGACTTTCGCAGGCGGAAGCCGCGCGCAGGCTTTCCGCCGACGGGCGCAACGTGCTCAAAGATGGCAAAAAACGCAGTAAAATCGGGCTGTTTCTCGCGCAGTTCACCGATCTGATGACGGTCATTCTCATTTGCGCCGCCGTTCTTTCGGCAGTGCTCGCCTTTGTCACCAAAGACGGCGCGGAACTCGCCGATACGGGCATTCTGCTGTTCGTCATCCTCCTTAACGCGGTCGTCGGGTTCTTGCAGCAGTATAAGGCAGACGCCGCCATCGAAAAACTCAAAAAGCTCTCCGCCTGCGAGGCAAAAGTTGTGCGCGACGGAAAGCTCGTCCGTCTCGACGCGGAGGAGCTCGTCGTCGGTGATATCGTCGAGTTGGAAGAGGGGGACAGAGTTCCCGCCGACTGCCGCGTGCTGATGGCGGAGGAGTTCTCCTGTGACGAATCTGCGCTCACGGGGGAGAGCAGACCTGCCAAAAAACAGGACTGCATCGTCAAAAAGCGCGCGCTCTCGGCGCGCTGCAATACGGCGCATTATGGCACGTTCTGCGTGCGCGGGCGGGCGCGCTGCCTCGTTACGGCGTGCGGAATGCACACGGAGACGGGCAGGATCGCCGCGCTCCTGCACGCGGAAAAATCGTCCATGTCCCCGCTCGATAAGACGATCGCGCGGCTCGGAAAGATCGTTACCGTCACAGTGCTCATCGTGGCGGCGCTGCTCTTTCTGGGAACGCTGCTTGCGGGCAGGGTGAGCTTTCTGGAAAACGTCATGAACGCGGTCGCCGTCGCGGTCGCGGCGATCCCCGAGGGCATGGGCGCGGTCGTCACCGTCATTCTGGCGCTCGGCGTACAGCGCATGGCGAAATCCCGCGCCGTCATGCGCAAGCTCGCCGCGGTGGAAAGCCTCGGAAATTGCAGCGTCATCTGCTCGGACAAGACGGGAACATTGACCGAAAACAAAATGACGGTCGAGGCGTTCCGCACGCGGTTTGACCTGCCCATGTCCGAGGAGGAGCATTACGCGGGCGCGGCGGGGCAGACGGAACTGCTGCGGTGCATGCTCGCCTGCAACACGGTAAAGGGGCGGGCGGGGGCGTACGTGGGCGACCCGACGGAAGTCGCGCTCGTCGAATTTGCCGACCGCCTCGGCGTCTCCGCACGGTTCGAGCCGCAGGGCGGCACGCCCTTCTCCTCCGAACGCAAAATGATGAGCGTCTACGCCCGCGACGGGCGCGGACTGCGCCTGTATGTAAAGGGCGGCGCGGACGTCGTCCTCAAAAAGTGTACGCGAATTCTCACGCCTGCGGGCGTCCGCCCCATCACGCCCGCCGACCTGCTCGCCGTGCAGAGGAGCGCGGCTGCCTTCGCCTCCCGCGCCATGCGCGTTTTAGGCTTTGCCTACGGCGATACGGCGCGCGAGGAGAATCTCGTCTTTTTAGGACTTGCCGCGATGCTCGATCCGCCCAAAGCGGGTGCGAAAGAGGCGGTCGCCGCCTGCCGCCGCGCGGGCGTGCGCACGGTGATGATCACGGGAGACAGCCCCGAAACGGCGTACGCCATCGCCTCACGCCTCGGCATCGCCTCGTCGCGGAAGGAAGTCGTCACGGGAGACGAACTCGACGAAATGGGCGAGGAGACGTTCCGCAGACGCGCGAAGGGATATTCGGTGTACGCGCGCGTTTCGCCCGGGCATAAACAGCAGATCGTCAAGGCATTGCAGGCGGCGGGAGAGGTCGTCGCGATGACGGGCGACGGCGTGAACGACGCGCCCGCCTTGAAGAGCGCGGACGTGGGCGTCGCCATGGGTTCGGGAACGGACGTGACGAAGAACGCCGCGGACGTAGTGATCACCGACGACGACTTTTCCACCATGGTGCGCGCGGTGGAGGAGGGGCGGAACGTCTTTTTCAACGTCAGAAAGACGGTCTCGTTCTTTCTCTCCACCAACCTTGCGGAAGTGCTGTGCGTGTTCATTGCCACCTTGTTTTTGTGGCAGTACGACTTTCTCACGTCCACGCAGCTTCTGTGGCTCAACCTGATCACCGATTCCCTGCCCGTGCTCGCGCTCGGCGTGGAGCGCACCGACGCGGCAATGTCCCGCCCGCCCGTCTCGGACAGGGAAATTTTCTCCCGCCGTTCGGTGTTCACCATGCTCTTTTTCGGGTGCGCGATGGCGGCTGTCGTGATCGCAATGTATCTTGTGTTCCTGCGCCTGTGGGGGAACGGCGCGGCAACGACGGCGGCGTTCGTCACGATGTCCTTTTCCGAACTCCTGCACGCGTTCAACGTGCGGGGCGAGGGGTTCGACCTCAGATTCAAGGACTTTTTCACCAACCGCGTATTGCTTGCGACGGTGCTGTTCGGCGTCGCCGTCAACGTGCTGCTCGTCCTCTCGCCGCCGCTTCGGACGGTGTTCCGCCTGACGGCGCTCACGGGCGTACAGTGGCTCGTTGTGGCATTGTGTTCCGTCGCCGTGCTCCCGATCGGCGCAATCTACCGCCGGCTCGCAAAAAAAGGTCTGCGCGCGATCAGTATGCGCAGAAAACGTATCCCGCTTCGCGGAAACGGCAGATGATGCCCGGCAGCGCGTCCGCCGTCGCCCGCCGATAGGCGGCGTCATGCAGCAGGAGCACCACGGGCTGTTTGCCGCGCGCCGTCTCCAGGCTCGTTGCGAGCAGGTCCTCCGCCGTCGCGCGCGGGTCGGTGTCGCCGCAGACGGCGTTCCAGCTCACGACCGTGTATCCGCGCTCTTCGAGGAGCGGCTTTCTGCGCTCCGCCTCCACGCCGCCGCCCGGGAAACGGTAGACGCGCGGCGTGACGCCCGTCACTCTGCGGATGACCGCCGCACACGCGTCTGCGTCCGCAAGGAGAGCCTCGTCGGAGGCGTAGATCTCGCTGTAGCGGTGCGTAGCCGAATGCACGCCGACGGTATGCCCCTCGCGCACGATGCGCCGGAGGGTCTCTTCCCGTCCGCTCACGCGGTCGCTCACGATGAAGAAGGTCGCCTTCACGCTTTCTTCTTTCAGCGTATCGAGAATGCGGTTGGTGACGACGGTGCTCGGTCCGTCGTCGAAGGTAAGATAGACGCGCTTTTCCTCCGCCGCGTCCGCGAGCGAAAAGGCGGGCGTGCCCGCCGTGAGCCGCGCGCCGAGGTGCGCCGCGAATACGAGAAGCGCCGCAAAGAACAGGAGAAAGGGAACGTACTTTTTCTGCATATTTTCAGCATGGCTAAATTTTACAAAAATATTTACTTTTTCCTTCGGGCGTGCTATAATACTGTTCAGAAAAGTTAAATTGTTCCGCAATCGCGCGGAGGAGGGAAAAGCATGATCACAAGCAGGGTATTCGGAAAGACGCAGGACGGGCAGGAAGTGCTTGCTTTCGATTTTATCGACGGCGAGAGAAGAGCGACCGTTCTCAATCTGGGCGGCATCATTCAGAGCATCGTCGTGCCTGCCAAGGACGGCACGCCGACGGACGTCATCCTCGGCTACAACGACGTGGCGGGGTACGAACAGAACGGCGGCTATCTCGGGGCGCTCATCGGGCGGTTCGGCAATCGCATCGGCAAGGGCGAACTCACGATCGACGGCACGAAGTATCAGCTCTACTGCAACGACCGCGGCAATCACCTGCACGGCGGCAAAATCGGATTCAACAAAAAGATCTGGAAACACGAAGTGGTGGGGGACGAACTCCGCCTGAGCATCGTCTCGCCCGACGGCGAAGAGAATTATCCCGGGACGCTCGACGTCCGTGTGACCTATATCTTCGAGAACGGCGAGCTGCGTATCTTCTACCATGCCGTATCCGATAAAAAGACGGCGGTCAACCTGACCAATCACGCGTATTTCAACCTCAACGGCGAGGGCGACGGCAGCATTCTCGACAACGTTCTGCAAATCGAGAGCGACTGCATCACGCCCACCGATCCCACGATGATCCCCGTCGGCGGATTCCGCCGCGTCGCGTTCACGCCCTTCGATTTCACCTCTCCCCGTCCCATCGGCGAGGCGATCGATGCGGACGACGTCGACCTGAAACAGGGGAACGGATACGATCATTGCTACGTTCTGCGCAACGCCTGCGGCACGTATGTGAAGTACGCCACGGCAGAAAGCCCCAAGACGGGTATCCGCATGACGTGCTACACAGATATGCCCGCCGTACAGTTCTATGCGGGCAACGGACTGCATCAGCAGGGCAAAACGGCGTACTACGGCAAGCGCGCGGGATTCTGTCTGGAAACGCAGGCGATCCCCAACAACGTCAATGTTCCCGAGTATGCCGAAAAGGGCAGCTCCATTCTCGACGCGGGCGCAGAGTACTCCTTCCACGCGACGTATAAATTTGAGTGAGTTCACGAAATTCTTTTCGAACTGACGTCGTCGCGGCGGAGCGCACCCTGCGGGCGGTTCGGCTGCGCCGAACGCCGCGCTTAAAACGCTCGCCGCTCCTCTTCGCAAAAAATCTTTCTGTGAAATCTTTTT
>CALVMN010000034.1:0-18164 GCA_944346365.1 Candidatus Gallimonas merdigallinarum | reverse complement strand
GGCTATGCCGAACGCCACACTTTTCACACCTGTCGCTCCTCTTCACGAAAATCTTTTCATAGAAAATATTTTCGTGACTGCTGCGGTATATTTTTCAGAAAGTGAGCCGCCGCGTGCTATACTGTTGCGAAAACAGCGGCGGCGAGAGAAACCAAACGCAGAGCCAACGGCGAACGTTGGGTTTCTCTTTCCCTCACGAGATTTCTTTTCGTCAGTTCGAAAAGAAATCTGTGAACCCTCACAGTATATTTTCCAACACCAGCCTGTCGAAGGGGACGCTCTCCATAAAGTCGGAGGGGCGGAAGGCGACGTGGTTGAACTTCGCATAGTTGAAAATGTGCGCCTTCAACAGCACGGGCGTCGGTACGTCAAGCTCGCCGCAGATCTCGGTCAGGTACTCGAAAAAGCGCGAATAGGTGAATTTCTCCTCGCGCGAGTAGGTCGTCTGGCGGACGATATGTCCCTCTTTCATCACTTTTGCCCAAATGCGAAACATACCCACATTATACGAAAATTCCCCCGAAAAAGCAAATATATTTGACTTGAAATGGTATATGGGGTATAATAACAAGAAAAACCGTCGGGGAGGGAACGCATGAACAAGCTGGAAAGAGAGATTCTCGATATTTTAAGCGAGGACTGCCGCGCGGACGCCGCCAAGGTCGCCGTGATGCTCGGCGAATCGGAAGAGAAGGTCCGCGCCGCGATCCGCGATATGGAGCGCAGGGGGACGATCGTCAAATACACCGCCATTGCCAACCTCGACGAGGAAGAGGACGAGTGCGTGGAGGCGCTCATCGAAGTCAAGATCGCGCCGCGCAGCGGGTCGGGATTCGACGGCGTCGCGGAAGAGATCGCGGAGCATGAAGAGGTCAAAACGCTGTATCTGATGAGCGGCGCGTACGACTTCCTCGTCATCGTCGAGGCGAAGTCCATCAAGTCCGTCTCGCGGTTCGTTTCGGAGTGCATTTCCACCTTTGACTGCGTGCTTTCCACCGCAACGCACTTCATTCTGAAAAAGTACAAGATCGAGGGTGCGGTCACGTTCGGGAAAGAGAAAAAGAGGAGGCTCTCCGTACAGCCATGAGAGACTTTCTCACCTCGCGGGCAAAGCAGCTCAAACCGAGCGGCATCCGCAAATATTTCGACATCGTGGAGACGCTGCCCGACGCGATCTCCCTCGGCGTGGGCGAGCCTGATTTCGTCACCCCGTGGGATATCCGCAGCGCGGGCATCCGCTCCATTCAGAAGGGATACACGCAGTACACGGGCAACCGCGGGCTTTCCGAGCTGCGCGCGCTCATCTCGCGCTATCTTTTTGAGCGGTTCGGCGTGGAGTACCCCGCGGAGCGCATCATCGTCACGGTCGGGGCGAGCGAGGGCATCGACCTCGCGCTCCGCACCACCTGCGAGGCGGGCGACGAGGTGCTCATGCCCGACCCCGCGTACGTCTCCTATGCGCCCATCGTCAACCTGTGCGGCGGCATTCCCGTCTCCGTGCATTGTACGGCGGAGAACGGGTTCATCATCACGCCCGAGGCGTTGGAACGGGCGATCACGCCCAGAACCAAGGCGATCATTCTCGCCTATCCGAACAATCCAACGGGCGGGATCATGACAAAAGAGCAGCTCGAAGCCATCGTTCCCGTCATCGAAAAACACGACCTGCTCGTCATCTCCGACGAGATCTACGCCGAGCTGACGTACGGCGGGCGGCACTGCTCCGTCGCGTCCATCGGCAATATGCGCGAACGCACGGTGCTTCTGAGCGGATTTTCCAAGGCGTTTGCCATGACGGGCTGGCGCGTCGGGTTCACCTGCGCGCCCGAGGCGATCGACAAGGCGATGCTCAAAGTGCATCAGTACACCATGCTGTGCGCGCCGCGCACCTCCCAGCACGCCGCGGTCGCGGCGCTCGCGGGCGGATTTCAGGATAACTTCGCCTCCGTGGAAAAGATGTGCGCCGAGTACGATAAGCGCCGCCGCTATCTCGTTTCCGCCTTCAACGGGATGGGGCTGAAATGTTTCGAGCCGCGCGGGGCGTTCTATGTGTTCCCGTCCGTCGCCGCAACGGGGCTGACGGGCGAGCAGTTTGCCGACCGCCTGCTCATGGAGGAGCAGGTCGCCGTCGTGCCCGGGAACGCCTTCGGCGCGTGCGGCGAAGAGCATGTGCGCTGTTCGTATGCAACCAGCATGGCGGAACTCGAAGATGCGGTCGCGCGCATCGGCAGGTTTGTGGAAAATTTGCGGAAAAATCCGCCGCATGCCACAAAGTAGGTTGACAGCGGCTGTAAAATAGGGTATAATAGCGGACAGTGATAGAATGCCGTGATTTCCGAGACATTGGAAATCACGGTCATCTTTTAAAGGTTCCGAGGCAATCCCGCCTCGGGAAAATCAAGCGAGGGTTAGGAAAAAATGGCAGAATTTCCCATGACGCAGCAGGGCTACGACGAAGCGGTCAAAAAGCTCGAATATCTTCGGAAGGTCAAGAGAGAGGAGATCGTTCAGCGCATCGCCGAGGCGCGCAGCCACGGCGATCTTTCCGAGAACGCCGAGTACGACGCGGCGCGCAACGAGCAGGCGTCCAACGAGCGCGCGATCGAAGAGCTGGAATATCAGGTCAAAAACGCCGTCGTCATCGAAGAGAGCACGGATAACTCCGTCGTCCACTTCGGTTCGGAGGTCACGGTGCACGATCTTGACTTCGACGAGGACATCGTATATACCATCATGGGTACGACGGAAGCCGATCCGATGAAGAACATCATCTCCAACGAGTCCCCCGTCGGGGCGGCGCTCATCGGGCACAAGAAGGGCGATACCGTCACCGTCAAGGCGCCCAACGGCGAATACCAGATGAAGATTTTGAAGATCAACTGAGCGGCTGTTATGGAAGAAATGATCGATGCAGAGAACGCGGAGCGCGAGCTGTCCGAACAGGCGCGTATCCGCCGCGAAAAATTAGGCAAACTGACGGCGGAGGGGCAGGACCCCTTCCGCAAGACCAAGTTCTCCGTGACCGCGCGCTCGGGCGAGGTGAAGGGGAACTTCGGGGCGTGGGAGGGCAAAGAGGTGTCCGTCGCGGGCAGACTCATGTCCCGCCGCGTCATGGGCAAGGCGTCCTTTTCTCACATTCAGGACGGCGAGGGGCGCATTCAGATCTACGTCACCCGTCAGGACGTGGGCGAGGACGTGTACGCGTCCTATAAAAAGGATTTCGACATCGGCGACATCGTCGGCGTCCGCGGCACGGTATTCAGAACGCAGACGGGGGAGGTCAGCATTCACGCGACCCATTTCGAGATGCTCACCAAATCCCTTCTGCCTCTGCCCGAAAAATACAACGGATTGCAGAACGTGGATATGAAGTACCGTCTCCGCCACGTCGACCTCATCATGAACGAGGACGTGAAGGAGACCTTCCGCCGCCGTTCGCGCATTCTCCGCGAGATCCGCGCCTACCTCGACGGCCACGGCTACATGGAAGTGGAGACGCCCGTCCTTTTAACGCTGGAAATCGGCGCGGACGCGCGCCCGTTCAAGACGCACCACAACGCGCTCGACCTCGATATGTATCTGCGCATCGAAACGGAGCTGTATTTAAAGCGTCTCATCGTGGGCGGATACGAAAAGGTGTACGAAGTGGGGCGTATTTTCCGCAACGAGGGCATGGACTCCTCGCATAACCCCGAGTTCACCACCATCGAAATGTATCAGGCGTACGTCGATTTCCGCTACATGATGGACTTCATCGAGGGGCTTTACAGGCACGTCGCCCAAGCGGTGTGCGGCACGCTCGAAGTTCCCTATCAGGGGCAGGTCATCGACCTCGGGCATTGGGAGCGCCTCACCATGACGGAGGCCGTCAAAAAATACTCGGGCGTGGACTTTGCCGCCGTCCGTTCGGACGAGGAAGCGCGCGCCGTCGCCAAAGAGCACGGCGTGGAGCTTGAAGCGGGGAAGGACACGAAGGGGCATATCCTTGCGGCGTTCTTCGACGCGTTCGTCGAGGACAAGCTCGTGCAGCCCACGTTTATTTACGACTATCCCGTGGAGATCTCTCCGCTCGCCAAACGCAAGCCGGAGGATCCGACCATGACGGAGCGGTTCGAGTACTTCATCAACGGCATGGAGATGGGCAACGCCTTCTCCGAGCTGAACGACCCCGTCGACCAGCGCGCCCGCATGGAGGCGCAGGCGGCGAAGAAGCGCGCGCAGGGCGCGAACGCCGAGGTGGACGAGGACTTCCTGAACGCGCTCGAATACGGAATGCCGCCCACAGGCGGGCTTGGAATGGGCGTCGATCGGCTCGTCATGCTGCTGACCGACAGCGCGAGCATCCGCGACGTGCTCCTGTTCCCGACGATGAAACCCAAAAAATAACGTTCAGGGGCACGGAAAGTTCTTTCCGTGCCTTCATAAAAATGATGCCGGCTTTTAAACGGATCAACGGAGGGCGCATGGACGCAAGAATCACCAAACAGCGGCTCGGCAACTTACTTTCTTACGATTGGCTGAAAATGCTTATCGCCATCGTCATCGCCGTTTTTCTGATCATTCTGCTCTTTATGATCACGGCGACGCGCGTCACCAGTGCGCAGACGTTCGCCGTGTACGCATACACCGATCTGACGGCGGGGAAGGACTTCAATTCGCTCGCGAACACGCTCAAAACGCGGGACGTGTTCTCGTACGATATTCTCGAAACCAAGACGGAGAAATTTGCCGCGGACGAGCGGTACGATATATTCAGCCTTCGCCGCACGATGGGCGAGGGGACGGTCATGTTTATCTCTGACGTGCGTACCTACAAGACGGACGACGCAGGCAACCCCGTGTACGACGAAGAGGGCAATCAGGTCATCTCTTCGGAGTCCGCGCTCTATTCTCTTGCCATGGGCGGCGCGGTCAATTCCGACCGCCTCACGGCGGCGGCGGTATTCGATACCAAGCATTACCTGCAAATGTGCATGGATTATCTGGAATCCTTCTTCGGCGCGAATTGGAGGGAGAACGCCGAACCGGACGCCGCGGCGGTGCGCGAGAGCTTCCTCTCCCGCAACAGCGGCGACAAACGGTACAAGACCGCCGCTTCGCGCGAGGAGGGCGTCGCGCAGGAGCGTCAGCGGCTCATCGACCTGCGCGAGGACTATATTACTGTTCTGGGGCTGTTTGAAAACGGCACGTACACCCATACCGTGTACGAGGGAACGGACAAAAACGGCGAAACGTATGAGTCTGCGCTCGGGATCAACGTCGGCAACCTTGCGAACATCTCCGACGTGGCGTATTATACCGATTCGGAAGGCAAGACGATCACCGAAAAGCTCAATCTCGTCATTCTCTATAATAATTTCCACGAGGCGGACGGAATGCTCTACGAGCCGATCACCTTCCTGCGCTGGCTGTACGAGGAGTACGGGGCGTGAATCGCGGTGTTCTGCGCGCCTGCCGCATCGCACGGATGCTCCGCGCGCAGAAAAAGCATATCTCCTTTCATACGCCCGGGCATAAGCGCGCGGGCGCGGACATCACCGAACTCTCCTATTCGGACAACCTGCTCTCCCCGACGGGCGTTCTGGCGCAGACGGAGCGGGAGATCGCGGGCATTCTCGGCGCAGACGCGAGCTTCCTTCTGACGGACGGCAGCACCTGCGGGATATTCTCCATGCTCTACGCGCTCCGCCGTGCGGGCGGGCGCAGCGTCGCCGTTCCCGCGTACGCGCACCGAAGCGTGTTCAACGCCTGCGAGGTTCTCGGGCTGAATATGGTCGCCGTAGAGCAGTCCGTCGCGCGGAGCATTCCCTTGCAGCCCTCCGCAAAGCAGATGGCGGACGCGCTGGAACGTGCGGACGCGCTGCTTGTCACTTCGCCCGACTATTACGGGTATTTCCCCGATCTTGCCGCCGCGCGGAGGCTGTGCGACGGCGCGGGAAAACCGCTGATCGCGGACGGCGCGCACGGCTCGCACTTCAAAGGCACGTCCCGCTATGCGGGGCTGTATGCGGATATGTGGGTGGACGGTGTGCATAAGTCGCTCCCCGCGCTCACGCAGGGGGCGGTCGTCTCGGCGCGGGGGGCGTGGGCTTCCCGCCTTGCGGAGGGGGTGCGCGTCTTTCGCACGACGTCGCCGTCCTATCCCATCATGGCGAGCGTGGAATACGCCGTGCGCTTCCCGCGCAATCGGGCGATCGAATCCGCCGCGGAGGAGGCGAAGCGGGCTTTGGGCGCGCTGGATAACGAGGATTGGAGCAAGATCGTGCTCCCCTTCGGCACGGCATCGGCGCAGGCGGAGGCGTATTTCGAGGCGCACCGTGTCTGCTGCGAATTTGACGACGGGAACTATCTCATGTTCTATCTCTCCCCCGCGAGCAAACGGCGGGAGCTGAAAAAACTTGTGCGGCTTGCCGCGCGCCTGCCGCGCGGGGAGATCGCGGATTCGCCGCCCGTCGCGGGCACGGCGGGGGGGAAAACCGTCGCTCTGCCGCCTGCGGAGGCGGTCGGGCGCACCTGCGCGCGCGACTGCGGGCTGTTTCCGCCCTGCCTGCCGCTTATAAGGCGCGGCGAGCGCGTGACGGCGGAGAGCGCGGCGCGGCTTGCGCGCGCCGCCAACACGTTCGGACTGACGGACGGAAAGATCGAGGTGTTCGAGGAGGCGTAAATGCGGGAACTGCTGCGCACGACAACGGTATATAACGCCTTCCGGCGCGCGGAGGACGCCGCGCATTTCACGCTCGCCGTCTTTCCCGACGAACGCAATCTGCGCGCCCTGTTGAAGGAGTGCGCCAAGGCGTTTTTCGGCGCGGAGGACGGCTCGCGCGAGGCGAAACTCATCGAGAGCGAGAGCTTTTCCGACTGCATGATCCTGCCGCCCGCGGGCGGCAGACTCTCGGCGGAGCTTGCGTCGGGGATCGCCGAGGAGGCGATCCTGCGCCCCGTGGAAGGGGATCGCAAGCTCTTCGTGCTGGACGCGTTCCACACCGTCACGCCCCTCGTGCAGAACAAACTTTTAAAACTTCTGGAAGAGCCGCCCGCGGGCGTGTTCTTTCTGGCGGGCGCGGCTTCCGCGCATACCGTACTGCCCACGGTGCTTTCGCGGGCGAACGTGTTCACCGAGCCGCCCTTTTCCGAAGAGGCGATCGGCGCGGCGCTCGCGCGCTGTCATGCAGGAGAAAAGGGGATTCCGGAGGCTGCCGCCGCCTGCGGCGGGGTGTATTCCGTCGCCGAAGATCTGCTTGCGGGCGGCGGGGAGGATTTCCGCCTCGCGGCGCGCTTTCTGACGGAGAGCGGCACGGAGGCGCTCTGCCGCGAGATCGGCGAACAGAAACGCCCGGCCTTCTTCGCCGCAGTGCGCCTGCTGCTGCGGGACGCGCTCTTCGTGCGCGTGGGACAGGGGCAGTTCGCGTCCGTCCGTTCGGAGGCTGTGCGCGCGATCGCCGCGCGATATACCGAACACGCGCTCACCGCGGCGCTCGCGCTCACGGCGCAGGCGGAGCGGGAGATACAGTTCAATGCAAATTTCGCGCAGGCGGCGCTCGCGCTCGCTCTGCGCATCAGGAGAGAAAACGAGGTTTGAAAGGGGTTTCCCGCGCCATACTGATGGCGGAAAGACCCTGAACGCCCGTTTCGGGAGAGGAGGAAAAAGACAATGCCGAACGTTGTCGTCGTAAAATTCAAGCGGGGCTGCAAGCCCTATTATTTCGGCGCGGGGAAATACGAGTTTACGCGCGGACAGGGCGTCGTCGTCGAGACGGCGCGCGGGTTGGAGTACGCCACCGTCGTCGAGCCGTCCCGCGAGGTGGAGGAGAAGGACATTGTCTCCCCGCTCAAACCCGTCGTCCGTCCCGCCACCGAGAAGGACGAAGCGGCGGTCGCCGCAAACGAGGCGCGCCGTCCCGAGGCGATCCGCATCTGTAAGGAAAAGGTCGCCGCGCGCGGGCTGCCCATGAAGATCATCGACTGCGAATTTACCTTTGACGGGAGCAAGGTCGTGTTCACCTTTACCGCCGAAGGGCGCGTGGATTTCCGCGAACTTGTGCGCGATCTCGCGTCCGTGTTCCATATCCGCATCGAATTGCGGCAGGTTGGCATCCGCGACGAGGCGCGCATTCTGGGCGGGATCGCGCCCTGCGGCAGAGAGGTCTGCTGCGCGGGCTGTATGCCCGATTTTAAGAAGGTCAGCATCAAAATGGCGAAAAATCAGGGGCTTTCGCTCAACCCGGGCAAGATCAGCGGTCTGTGCGGCAGACTGATGTGCTGTCTGGCGTACGAGAACGAATACTACGCCTCGGCGTGCAAGAAGATGCCCAAGATCGGCGCGTCCGTCACCACGCCCGAGGGGAAGGGGACGGTCGTCTCCGCCAATATGCTCAAAATGGAGGTGCGCGTCAAGATCGAGAAAGACGGCGCGCTCCTCTACCGCGATCTCCCGTTGCAGGACGTCGGATTCCGCCGCGGAAACGAGCAGGAGCGCGACGCGGACGAGGAAAAAAATCCCGAAAAACCCGCCGAAAAATAGCCGAAAAAACCTTTACGAACGGTTAAAGTTGTGGTATAATACGAGTAGATTCAAATATGGAGGTCGAAGATATGGCTCACGTAATTTCTGACGAGTGCATTTCCTGCGGCGCCTGCGCCGACACCTGCCCCGTAAACGCGATCGCTCCCGGCGACACGACGTACGTCGTTGACGCCGCTACGTGCATCGATTGCGGCGCCTGCGAAGACGGCTGCCCCGTCGGCGCGATCAAGGCTGAGTAACCCGATCACAAAAAGTCCCGCGCTCTCCGCGCGGGATTTTTTCTTCCCGCGCCCCCTGCAAAGAGGGCAGTTCGGTCAAGGAAAGAAGATAGGTTTTGCCATGCAGACGGAAGAATATTTGCTCGACGGCATGAAAATTTTACAGGACAGCGAAGAGTACCGCTTCACTTCGGATGCGGTGCTTTTGGCGCGCTTTCTCAAAGCCAAGCGAGATGAGCGCGTCGCCGATTTCTGTTCGGGGAGCGGCGTCGTGGGGCTGCACTTTTACGGTGAGAACAGCGGCGTCGGACACGTCACGCTCTTCGAGATGCAGCCCCGCCTTGCAAAGATGAGCGAAGAAAGCGTCGCTCTGAACGGCTTGCAGGAGTACTTCACGGTGGAGAATATCCGCTTGCAGGAGATCCCCGCACATTATACGGAGGCGTTCTCGCTCATTCTGTGCAATCCGCCCTATGAGCGGGGCGGGTTCTCCGCCGCCGCCGAACACAAGGCGCCCTGCCGGCGGGAACTGACGCTGACGCTGGAAGAACTCTGCTCCGCCGCGGCAAAGTGCCTGAAATTCGGCGGCAGACTCGCACTCGTTCACCGCGCCGACCGCGCGGCGGAAGTGCTATACACCCTGCACGCGTATCGCCTGGAACCCAAAAAACTGCAATTTATCGCGGGGAAAGAGGGCGCAAAGCCGTACGCCGTGCTGGTTGCGGCGGTCAAGGGCGGCAAGGCGGGGCTGGACGTGCTGCCCGCGCATATCAACGGGAGGGACAGAGCATGATCTGTTTTGTGGCGACGCCCATCGGCAATCTCAAAGATATCACGCTCCGTGCCTTGGAGACGCTGCGGGCGGCGGACGTCATCTTCTGCGAAGATACCCGCCGTACGCTCGGTCTGCTCAACGCGTACGAGATCAGAAAGCCCCTGCTCTCCTGCCATAAGTTCAACGAGCGGGAGGCGGCGGAAAAAATGCTCGCGCTCTCGCGGGAGGGGAAGAACGTCTGCGTCGTCTCCGACGCGGGCATGCCCGTCGTCTCCGATCCCGGGCGGGAGGTCTGCGCCGTTTTAAAAGCGGCGGGGGAGGCTTACACCGTGCTCCCCGGCGCGAACGCCGCGCTCTCCGCGCTCGTGCTCTCCGCATTCCCCGCCGACAGGTTTACGTTTGTGGGCTTTTTGCCCGAGAAAAAGCGGGACAGAAGGGAAGTTCTGGAACGGTATGCGCCCGCGCGGGAAACGCTGCTCTTCCACTGCGCGCCGCAGGACGTGGACGCATACGTTGCGGAGATGTACGCCGCGTTCGGCGAACGCCGCGCCTGCGCCGTGCGCGAGATCACGAAACTGCACGAGGAGAGTACGGAGTTCCTGCTCTCCGAGGGGCTTTCGGGCGAGAAGCGCGGGGAGTACGTGCTCGTCGTCATGGGGGCGGCGGCGCGGGAAAATCCGCTCAACGCGCTTACGCCGCGCGAACACGTGCTCGCGTATCTGCGGGAGGGGCTGGATAAGAAGGAGGCGCTCAAACGCGCCGCCCGCGACCGCGGAGTTTCCAAGAGCGAGCTGTACAAAGAGACGCTCGATCTTTAAATGCGCGCGTTTTGCGCGCCGTGCGCGAAAGCGTCGCGGTTCGGCTGCGCGGGGTTGTGACAAACATGTGAACAAAGAAAACGCATTTCCGCTTTGAAAAGCTTGCTTTCCAAAGTTCAGAGTGTTATAATATCCTCATGCTTACAGAAGCTTTTCCGCAATTGAGAGAGCGGCGCGCGGTGATCGGCGTCCGCAATTTTTTCCGTTCGGGCTGGTTTGCCGCGCTCGCGGCGCTTCTTATGGCATGCTCCGAACTTTTCGGGCTTGAAATTTTCGTCATCTATGCGTACCTCGTGTTCGGGCTGCTGATCGTGCTCTTTGCAGACGATATGCTGGGCATCGTGCCGATGGTATGCTGCGGATATATGATTTTCTCCGCCGAGAACAACCCGGGGAAATTCCCCGATGCGCTCTTCGGTCAGCCGCAGGGGCAGCTCGCGCTCTTTTACGCGGTCGCCGTCATCGCGGTCATGCTCATCGGACGGCTTGTCTCCATGCTCCTGGAACGCGAAAAGCGTGGCGTTCCCAAACTGACCGTCGGATTTTTGCTGCTCGGCGCCTCCTATCTGCTCGGCGGGGCGTTCTCGCCCTATTACGACGGGCGGACCGTCCTGATGGGGTTCGTGCAGATCGCCGCGCTGTGCGGGTTCTATTTTTATTTCTACTATACCATCCGCTGGGATCGCGTGCCGAAGGGGTATCTGCCCATGGTTATCACCATCGTCGGTGTGGGAATGCTCGCCGAGATCGTCGGTATGTATTTCGGCGAGGGCTTGATCAACGAGGATGGGAGCGTCAATCGTTGGATGCTCTATACGGGCTGGGGGATCTACAACAACGTCGGCTGCGTCATGGCGATGTGCATGCCCGCGCCCGTCTACTTCGCCGTCAAAAACAAGAACGGCTGGGCGTACACCATTCTCTGCACGGTGTTCTATCTCGGCGTTATGCTCACGCAGAGCCGCGGGGCGATGCTGTTCGGCTCCGTCGTCTATCTGGGGTGCGTGGTCGTTACGCTCGTCGGCAGCAAGAAGAAAGAGCGGCTCTGGAACGCAGTCGTCTTTGCGGCGCTGTTGGTCGCGGGGCTGATCAGTGCTGTTGTGTTCCGCGATGAAATTGTAGGGTTGTTTTTGTCTGTTATTCAACAAGGGTGGAATGATTCTTCGCGGTTTTCCACATGGCGTGCCTGCTGGCAGCGTTTCCTCGAATATCCCGGTTTCGGCGTCGGGTTCTACAAGACGCCCGGAACGCTTTTAACGGAGGACGGAATGTTTACCGAGTTCGTGGACGGCACGCCCGAGGGGACGTTCCTTGCCCTGCGCGCGCACAATACATTCTTCCAGCTCATATCCACGGGCGGCACATTTGCGATCGTCGCCTATCTCGTCCACCGCGTGCAGACGCTCATTCTCTGTTTCCGCCGTCCGAATACGGAAAAGATCGTCGCCGCGCTGTGCGTCGCGTCGCTCCTGCTCACGAGTATGGTCGACTGCCACGTATTTAATATGGGGCCCGGGCTAATGTATTCCGCATGGCTCGTGTTCGGCGAAAAGAGCGGAAGTTCGGACGCCGCTCCCGCAAAAGCCTGATTGAAACGGATAAGCCCGCGGCATACGCCGCGGGCATTTATTATCCCAACTTCGAAAATCGCATATGCAAAGTAAAACCCCCCGAAACTCGCGTTCCGAGGGGTTTTACTATATGATAAGGGGGAAAAAATGATGAGCAATGTTTGGGGAAAGCAGTTGCCTGCTTTGTTTTTGTACCTTCATTATAGCGGGTATCGCGCGAAAAGTAAAATATTTCGGCGAAAAATGTAAAAAAAATTTTTTCTGAGCATTTCTGACAGCATTCTTAAAAAATCTATCACGGAAAGGCGTTATTTTTGAATTTTCTCACAGGACGGGGGCGTTTTACATGATCCTGCACAGGAGACAGCCCAAAATTACGCCGATAAAGTTGGATATTAAGGCAATTACAACGGGTTTTGCGAGATTTTTTTTGCTGCCCGCAAAATAAACGGCGGAAATATAGAAAACCGTCTCGCTCGAACCGTACGCCACCGCAGCGCACCGCGCAATGTAGCTGTCCGCGCCGTGAGCGGAGATGATCTCCGAAAGGAGCGCGGTCGAGCCGCTCCCCGAAAAGGGTTTCAAAAGGACGAGTTTGGAGATCTCGGGCGGAATGCCGAGCGCAGAGAATACGGGCGAGAGCGCCTGCGTGAGCGCCGCGGAGAGTCCGCTCCGCTCGAACAGTTCGCTGAGCATGAGCATCGCGGCGAGGAATGGGAAAATCGAGAGCAGCAGCGGAACGGCTTCCTTCACACCCTCGGTGAAGCAGTCGTACAGCCTGACCTTTTTCAGGAGCGCGTATAAAAAGAGCGCAAAAAAGAGCGCGGGAATGATGAGCGCGACGTATTTCATGCGCGTTTCCCCGTGAGCCGCACCAGCGCCGCGCCGAGCACGGAGGAGACCGCCGTTGCAAGCAGGGTGGGCAGGAAGATGTCGGCTGGGGCGGCGGATCCTGCGGCGGCGCGCAGGGCGATCACGGTCGTGGGCAAAAGCTGCAAACTCGTCGCATTGAGCACGAAGAGCATATCGGCGGCGTAGCAGTTCTTTGCGGCGAGGAATTTCTGCGTCGCCTTCACCCCGAGCGGCGTGGGCGCGCCGGGAAGTCCTAAAAAGTTCGCCGCTATGTTCTGGCTCGCGTACCCGAGCGCTTCCCTGTCCGTTGAGCGGAACAGGCGGGAGAGCGGGCGCGTCAGCCTGCCCGCAAGTTTGTCCGCCAGCCCGCTTTGCGCCAGCACCTTAAAGAACCCCAGCCACACGCAGTACGAGGCGAGGAGCGCGAGCGAGAGCGTCGCCGCCTTCTGCCCGCCGTCGAGCAGCGCGGGCAGAAATCCGTTCGGATCGGAGATGAGAAAGATTGCCGCCGCAATCAAAAAAACGGCGGAAAATATCGCGTTCACATGGCATTTTATGCGGAAATTTGTCCGATTATGTTTTTACCGCAGACGCTTGTCCGTTGTGCAGATATAATCTCCTGTTTTCAGTTTTTCTTCGAGTTCTTCAAACGGAAGATATTTTCCGTTTTCCCTGATAACGCGCCATGAGCCATATTCCGTTTTGTATGCTTTGAAAAACATGATTTCTGCATTTCCGTACCGTAAAGTACGGTTATCGTCTGCCATATAAACGATGCCGATTTTTTTGCTCGTTTTCGTCGAATGCGAGATAACCGTTTTTATTTTCAAAGGATTTCGGGGAATAATTTCGGAATGGTTTATCCTGCGCCCTGAATGGGAAATGCGCCGCGCAAAATAAGTTTACTTTTCGGCTTAAATGAAGTATAATAGCTTTGAATAAAATTTTGTACAGGTGGTTTTTATGAAAAAACCCTATTATGTAACGACGGCGATCGCCTATACCTCGGGAAAGCCGCATATCGGCAACACCTATGAGGCGATCCTGACGGACGCGATCGTGCGTTTCAAGCGGTTGCAGGGCTATGACGTCCGTTTCCAGACGGGTACGGACGAACACGGTCAGAAGATCGAAGAAAAGGCGAAGGCGGCGGGCGTAACGCCCCAAGCGTACGTCGATCAGGTCGCGAACGTCATCCGCACGGTGTGGGACGGCGTGAACACCTCTTACGATAAGTTCATCCGCACGACGGACGAGGACCACGTCAAGACGGTGCAGAAACTCTTCCGCCGCTTCTATGAACAGGGAGACATCTACAAAGGGGAGTACGAGGGCTGGTACTGCACGCCGTGCGAGAGCTTCTGGACGGAGAGCCAGCTCGTTGACGGCAAGTGTCCCGACTGCGGGAGAGAGGTGAAGAAAGCCAAGGAAGAGGCGTACTTCTTCCGCATGGGAAAATATGCCGACGCGCTCATCAGACATATCGAGAGCCACCCCGATTTTATCCGCCCCGTCTCGCGCAAGAACGAGATGATGAACAACTTCCTGAAAAAGGGGTTGCAGGATCTGTGCGTTTCCCGCTCCACGTTCAAGTGGGGGATCCCCGTCGATTTTGACGACCGTCACGTCGTGTACGTGTGGCTGGACGCGCTCACCAACTATATTACGGGACTGGGGTACGATCCCGACGGCAAGAGCGCGCCCCTCTACGAGAAGTATTGGCGCGGCGGCGAAACGCTGCACGTCATCGGCAAGGACATCGCCCGCTTCCATACCATCTATTGGCCCATCTTTCTGATGGCGCTTGGCGAGCCGCTGCCCGATCACGTCTTTGCGCACCCGTGGCTGTTGCAGGGGGGCGAGAAGATGAGCAAATCGCGCGGCAATGTGCTGTATGCCGACGATCTGGCTTCGGTGTTCGGCGTGGACGCGGTCCGTTACTTCGTCCTGCACGAAATGCCCTACGAGGGCGACGGCACCATCACGTGGGAGCTGTTGGTGGAGCGCATCAATTCCGACCTTGCCAACACGCTCGGCAACCTCGTCAAGCGCACGCTCGCCATGGCGCGCAAGTACTGCGGCGGGGTGATCGCGGACATGGGTGCGGCGGAAGCGGTCGACGAGGATCTGAAAGCCGTTGTCACGGGCGCGCGGGCGAAGGTGGAGGCGTGCATGGAGAGCTTCCGCATTGCGGACGCGCTGAACGAGCTGTTCGCCGTGTTCCGCCGCGCGAATAAGTATATCGACGAGACCATGCCTTGGGTACTGTGCAAGGACGAGGCGAACAAAGCCCGCCTTTCGACCGTTCTGTATAACCTTGCGGAGAGCATCGTGACGGGCGCGAGCCTGCTCTATCCCTTCCTGCCCGCCACGGCGGAAAAGATCGCGGCGTACTTCAACACGCATTTGCAGACGCTCGGCGAGACGGAGCAGTTCGGCGTTTACGCAAGCGGCGCCGCCGTTGCGGAGACGGACGAGGCGCTCTTTGCCCGTTTCGACAGGGAGGAAGTGCTCAAAAAGGCGGAGGAGATCCGCGCGCGCCAGCAGGCGGAATACGAGCGCGAAAACGGCGCAAAGCCCGCGGAAAAACCCGCCGCGCCCGCCGAGGCGGAGAAAGCTCCGCTCATCTCCATCGACGATTTTGCCAAGATCGAGCTGAAAGTGGGCGAGGTCATCGCCTGCGAAAAAGTGCCGAAGTCCTCCAAACTGTTGCACGAGACCATCCGCGTGGGCGAAGAAGTCCGCTCCGTCGTCTCGGGCATCGCCAAATGGTACACGCCCGAGGAGATGGTGGGCAAAAAGGTCGTGCTCGTCACCAATCTCAAACCCGTAAAACTGTGCGGCGTGCTGTCCGAAGGCATGGTGCTTTGCGCGGAGGACGCCGCGGGGAATCTCAGCCTGCTCACGCCCGAAAAGGCGATGGAGAGCGGTGCCTGCATCCGATGAGCTATCTCGATATTCACGCCCATTTCGCGGAAGAGGGGTACGAATTTCCGCGGACGTGGGAGGAGATCCGCGCCGCGGGCGTGGAAACCGTCGTGCTGGCGGGCGATACGCTCGCGCACAGCCTGTGGCACCGCGATTTCGCGGCGGCGCACGCGGGCGCGTACTTCACGGCGGGCGTGCATCCGTCCGAGGCGGCGGATTTTTCGGACGATACCCTTTCCGCGCTTTCCGTGCTCGCGGAAGATGAAAAGTGTATCGCGGTGGGGGAGATCGGGCTGGACTACCACTATCCCGAGCCGCCCAAGGAGGTACAGCGCGAAGCGTTCGTGAAGCAGATTTTGCTCGCGGAGCGCGCGGGGCTGCCGCTCGTCATTCACTCGCGCGACTGCGCCGCCGATATGCTCGCCCTCCTCACCGAAATGCGCGCGCACCTCGGGCGTGGATTTCTGATGCACTGCTATTCGCACGGGGCGCAGATGCTGCCCGCGTTCGCCGCGCTCGGCGCATACTTCTCCTTCGGCGGCGTCGCCTGTTTCAGGAACGCGAAAAACGTATGGGAGAGCGTGCGCGCCTGCCCTGCGGAGCGTATTCTCTCCGAAACGGACAGCCCTTATCTTTCCCCCTTCCGCGGGGAGAAAAATACGCCCGCCAACATTCCCGTCATCGTGCGGCAGCTCGCGCAGCTGCGCGGGGAGCGGGAAGAAGAACTGCAAGAAATTATTATGGAGAATGCGAACCGTCTGTTCGCAAAGATGAGATAAATTATGGATACATACACCTACGTTATCGGAAAGAACTGTTACGTCAATCTGACCAACCGCTGCACCAACCGCTGCACCTTCTGCGTGCGCAACGACAAGCAGACCTTCGAGGGCTATTCGCTGTGGCTGAAAGAGGGCGAGCCGAACGCGCAGCAGGTCATCGACGGCATCGGCGACCCGAAGAAGTACGACGAGATCGTATTCTGCGGTTACGGCGAACCCACTTATCGGCTGGACGTCATGCTCGCCGTGTGCGATTGGGTGCACGAGCGCGGCGGAAAGACGCGCCTGAACACCAACGGACACGGCAGCATCATCAACCAGCGCGACATTGCGCCCGAACTTGCGGGCAGGCTGGACGGCATCAACATTTCGCTCAACGCCTCCGATTCGGCGCGCTATCAGAAGCTCTGCCGTCCCATCTATCCCGATATGGCGTTCGATTCCATGCTGTTTTTCGCCCGCGCGTGCAAGGCGCAGGGGCTGAACTGCTGGTTTTCGGTCGTGGACTGCATTGGAGAAGAGGAGATCGCGGCGTGCCGCGCCGTTGCGGCGCGCACGGGCATTCCGCTGCGCGTCCGTCCGACGATCGAATAAAAATCGGAGGGAGCCGCGCGTCGTCGGCTCCCTCTGTTTCTTTTGTCGGGAGGGCAGTTCCCTCATCTGCAATATGTGCGTCGGCGCGCCGACCATGCGAGGAGAAATATGGAAGAAATCAAGACCATTCTGTTAAAACACGGGTTTTCCTTCAAAAAACAGTTCGGGCAGAACTTTTTAACGGACGCGAATCTTTTGGACGCCATCGTGCGGGACGGCGGCGTCGGCGCGGATACGACGGTTTTGGAGATCGGCGCGGGCGCGGGCGCGCTCACGCGCGCGCTCTCCAAGGCGGCGAAAAGGGTCGTCGCGCTCGAAATCGATAAAACGCTTCAACCCGTGCTCGCCGAAACGCTCGCGGGGTGCGAAAACACGGAAGTCATCTTCCGCGACTTTCTCAAAGCCGACCTTCCCGCGCTGGAAAAGGAACTCGGGGCATACCGCGTTGTCGCGAACTTGCCCTATTACGTCACCACGCCCGTTTTAACGCGCTTCCTCGAAGAGGCGGAGCTGTGCGAGGGCGTCACCGTCATGGTGCAGGAGGAGGTCGCCGAACGCTTCTGCGCAAAGGCGGGCACGGCGGAATACGGGTCGATCACCGCCGCCATCGCCTTGAAAGGGGAGGCGCAGATCGTGCGCAGAGTGCCGCGGACGATGTTCTATCCCCGTCCCAACGTCGATTCCGCCGTCGTGCGTATTGACTTTGAAGAGGGGCGCATTCCCGTCAGGAGCAGGAGCGCCTACCGCGCCGCCGTGCGGTGCGCCTTTCTGAGCCGCCGCAAGACGCTGGAAAACAATCTCGTGAACGCCTTCCGCATTCCGCGCGAACGGGCGAAGCAGGTGCTTTCGGAAGCGGGCATCGCGGACATGGTGCGCGGGGAAACGCTCCCACCCGAGACGCTTGCCCGTCTTGCCGACGCGCTCGTTGCTGCGGGGATCGTGAAGTAACTGAAAACAATACGGCGCGCGGTGCGGACATTATTTCTGCGCCACGCAAAAAGCCCGCTAAAAGCGGGCTTTTTGCGTGGCGCAGAAGACGAGATTCGAACTCGTGCTACCGGTAAAGGTACTACTCCCTTAGCAGGGGAGCCCCTTGAGCCTC
>CALVMN010000033.1:0-19584 GCA_944346365.1 Candidatus Gallimonas merdigallinarum | reverse complement strand
AACACAGAAGTTAAGCTCTCTTACGCCCAAAGTACTTGGTCTAACGACCCGGGAGGATAGGTAGTTGCCACCTTTCAAAACACGGAGACGGATCTCAGAAACGAGGTCCGTTTCTTTTTTTGCCCGCCCTGAGTAAGGGAGGGTGTCCCGCAAGGGACGGGAGGGTTGCGGAATAGCGCTCCTCTGTTTCCCTCTCTGTCTCGGCGGCGCAAGGGGGAACGCCGCCTGCGGGCAGGAAGGGGGCAGTCGCTCGTTTCTTTTTATTTGCTCTTGATTTTTATCCCCTCATATAGTACAATAGAAGAAAAAAGGCAGTCAGATATGATACGCTATTCCGAAGACAAAGAAATCGATCAATCGCAGTTGGAGGCGCTCTTCCTCTCCGTCGGCTGGGAGTCGGGGAGAGCGCCGGACCGTCTGCAAAGGGCGATCCGCGGATACGATACCGTGATCACGGCGTGGGAGGACGGGTGGCTCGTCGGGCTGATCGCCGCGATGGACGACGGGGAGATGACCGCGTATGTGCATTATCTGCTCGTGCATCCCGACGTTCAGAGCAAGGGGATCGGCGGGGAACTGTTGGAACGGCTCAAAGGCAAATACGCCGACTATCTGAAAATTGCGCTCATCGGCGAGCATCCCGCCGCAAAATTTTACGCGGCGCACGGATTCGTGACGGAAGACAAAGCCAGCCCGATGTATTTTTCCCCGATCAAAAGGATAGGTGACCGTGATGAAGAAGAAAATGTATCCGTTGTTGGAGTATGACGCCGCGCAGGAAGCCGTCTTTTCTCCCGCCGATTTCGATATTCCCCAAGTCGTTCCCGAGAAATGCGTCGTTGCGTTTTCGTACGACGAGGTGGAGATCGTGGCGAAGCGGCTCGGCGGGGTCAAGGTGGACAGCATGGACACCTGTACTGCAAAATTGCCGCTCTATGTGCTCGATGTCGACGGCGAAAAAATAGGTTTGGTGTGTGGATTTCTCGGTTCGGCGGGCGCGGCGGCGCAGCTCGACGAGCTGATCCATCAGGGCGCGCGGAAGTTCGTGATATGCGGCGCGGCAGGTTCGCTCTCGGAGGCTCCGCTCGGGGCGATCGTCCTGCCCGACAGAGCGGTGCGCGACGAGGGAGCAAGCTTTCACTATCTGCCGCCCTCCCGCGAAGTTGAGGCGGACGCCGATATGCTGCAAGCCATTGCGCGCTCTCTCGAAGGGGCGGGCGTTGCCTATACGGTGGGCAAGACGTGGACGACGGACGGACTGTACCGCGAGACGGCGGAAAAAGTTGCGCTCCGCCGCTCGGAAGGGTGCATCGTCGTGGAGATGGAGGCAGCCGCGCTCATGGCGGCGGCGCGTTTCCGCGGCGCAAAACTCGGCTATCTGCTGTATTGCGGCGACGATATGTCGGGCGAGCAGTACGATCACCGCGGATTTTTCGACGATGAGGCGCTGCGCGTGCGCGTCGTCGAACTTGCCGTCCGCTGCTGTAAGGAACTTTAAAAAACGCGGGCGTCCCGAAAAGGACGCCCGCGCGCTTATTTGAATGAAATGTTATTTTTTGAGCAGGCCGACGCCCGCGTTCCACGCCTGCCCGACCTTTTCTCCGATCGCATAATAGCCGCTCCGGAACGGATCGAATACGAAGGCGTTGAGCTTTTTGGGATCGGGTTTGCCCTTTTCGTCGAGAATTTTCTCGTCGGCGAGAACGTTGACGATCTCTCCGAGCACGCGGAATCCGTATGCGGTGTGCCGGCACTCTGCGACTTTGCATTCGAGCGTCAGCGGAAACTCTTCCACGATCGGCGCGTCGACGCGCGTGCTCTTCACGGCGTGCATTCCCGAACGCTCGAATTTATCCGCCGTTTTGTTGCCCGTGGCGCAGCCGAAGAAGTCGGCTTCCGCAATGTGCGCAACGTCGGCGATGCTCAGCGTGAACGCGCCGCGCTTTTTGATGTTTTCGCTCGTCTTGTGGTTCTCGTCGAGATTAAGTGCGACCATGTTCTCCGCGCAGACGCCGCCCCAAGCCATGTTCATAACGTCGACTTTCCCGTCGTCGCAGTAGGTCGCGATCATGAGTACGGGCATGGGAAAGGTGTAAGGTTTTACGCCAAGATCTTTTAACATACCATTCCTCCTTTTTGTCTCAGATTATATCACGCGGGGCGCGGATTGTCAACGGGAACACGCGGCGTGGAAACGCAGCGCGCGCCCGACGAAGGTCGGGCGCGCGGGGATTTTTACGGATTATCTGCGATTATGTGTCGCTCTGCTGCGCGGAAATTTTCTCCACAATGCGGATAAAGGCGCGGGCGTCCTTTTCGCCGATGACTTCGGCGAGTCTGTGCGCAAGCGCGAGGGATTCCTCGTGGACGGATAAAAACTCGTTCAGATTGTCCGGCACGACGCGCACGAATGTGGTGCGTTTGTCCCTGCCCTCGCAACGCTCCAAAAATCCCTTGGCGACCAGCGAATCGATGGTGCGGTTGACGAGCGATTTGAGCATCCGCGTCTCCGAGACGATCTCTTTGAAGGAGACGAGTCCGTTGCCGTCCTCGCGATAGCGGTTGTATGCCACAAGCATAACGATCGCTTCGTTGTATACCATGCCCTTTGTGATGCGCGTATTTTTGAGAATGCCTGTCAGCCGTACCCAAGCGGAGATGAGCTGTTCTTCGAGGCAGTTGTCCTGCATGATATTCACTCCGTGAACGTTTTTTTCGATTATACTCCCGCCGACGGGAAAAGTCAAGTGAATGCCGGAAAAAGCGCGTGCAATTTTCAGGCGGCTGTGATATACTGGATATACGATATAAAAAGACGGGGGAACGCTTATGCAGATACCTTCGGACGGCGCGATGCTCGTGAGTTTTCTCAATATGAAACTGCGCGATCGTTACGCCTCTTTGGACGAGTTATGCGACGATCTTGAAATCGACCGCGCAGAGCTGGACGCGAAGCTCTCTTCGCTGGGACTTGCGTACAACGAGACGTACAACCGCGTCGGTTGAGTTATCCACATATCCACATTTTTGCTGTTGATAACTTTGGAAAAGTGTGTAAAATGTCGAAAAGTGTCGGAAACGTTCTTGCGCGGGCCGCATCGGCTGGGGAGAAGATATGTCTGAGTACGATATGATGAAACTGTTTTCGCAGTTCGAGGGCGAGGTCAGCGAGAGCGACTTCACGCCCGAGGAATTGCAGGAATATCTCGACTACCGCGACGGAGCGGAAAAGCCGCTCTCCCTCGCGGAGTGGAAACGCGCCTATTTCGAGAAATACGATGATGTCAAGGATAAGAGCCTGAAAAAACAGGATTGGTAGGGGCGATGTACGATTACGTTATATTCGATGCCGATCATACGATCATCGACTTCGACGCCGACGAGCGGCGGGCGTTTTACGCCGCGTTCCGCGCCGCAGGGCGGGAGCCGACCGCGGACATGGTAGAGTCGTGCTGGCGGTTCTCCGCCGAAAATTGGGCGAATCTGGGGCTGTACAACGTGCATCTGCCCGAGATTCAGGCGCGCTATCATGAACTCTACTATACCCATGTCCGCGAGATCATGGCGTTTGCGGACGGCGCCTTCGGACTTGGCGCGCAGCGGGATCGGGCGGAACGGGTGTTTACCGAGACGCTCTCGGCGGCGGCACACCCCGTGGAGGACGCGCCCGCAGTGCTCGCCGCCCTTTCTCCGTGCTATAAACTGTGCGTTGCGACCAACGGATTGAGTTCGATGCAGGCGGGGCGGCTCGCGCCGCTCAGCCGGTTCCTCTGCCGTACGTTTATTTCGGAGGAGATGGGCTTTATCAAACCCAATCCTGCCTTTTTCCGCGCCATGACGGAGGAACTCGGCGCAGAGCCTTCCCGCTGCCTGATGGTGGGGGATTCGCTCGGGTCGGACGTCGCGGGCGCGAACGCCGCGGGCATGGACTGTATCTGGTTCAACCGCAGCGGCGCGCCGCTGCCGCCCGGATACCGCGTCAAAGCAGTGATCTCGCACCTCAACGAACTTTTGGAAATTCTGTAAACCGACAAGCCGCCCGCGGGAATGCTCCCGCGGGCGGCTGTTTCGACAAAACGCCCCGCGCTTTCGTTCGGTCATGAAAGCGCGGGGCGTGAAGTTTTGCGTTATGCCTGCGGCTGCGGCGTTTCGTCGCTCGGGTCGGGCGCAGGGAGTTGTTTTTTCTTTCCGTCAAGGAACGCCGAAACGCCCTTCTTGCGCATCCGTTCCACGAACAGCGCGAGGGGCGCGCCAAGTCCGAATATCCACACCGCTTCTGTCGCCAGCATCGTGCCGAACGACGTCCAATACGCGATGAGTGGCGTAGGTCCCGCGCTCATGTCGCCCGAAAGAAAGACGATGACGACGGGAATGATGAACGCGTTTAAAATCACGGGGAAGAATCCGCCCAGCGCGATTTTGATCGCCGTTCCGAGCTTGTTCCGATAGCTGCGCAGCAGATGCCCCACGAGCCATGTGCAGACGGCGGCAACGAGCGTGACGGCGGGACCGATCGTCAGATCGAACGCCAGCATGGGGGAAGTGAGGTTGGCAAGGATACAGCCGACATAGAGCGCGGGGATCGCCTCGGGGAAAAAGAGGGGCAGAATGGTCAGCGCTTCGCTCGGACGGATCTGAAGCCAGCCGTAAGCGAACGGCATGAAGGCGTAGGTCAGCGCAACGTACAGCGCGGCGATCACGCCCGCGCGGCAAATACGCTTGGTCGTAAAAAAGTTTCTGAACATGAAAAAACCTCGGTTTTTTTATTCGGAAGTGTTGACCGAAAACCTTCCGTGTGCGCATATTCTATCATGTTTGCACCGCGCCGTCAAGCGATTTTCGCGCTAGAGCGTGTTCCCGTGCGCGTCAGCGGAGCTGACGGGTGGGGCGGAAGGCGATCAGCCAGAATAAAAGCCACAGCGCGCCCACGCCCGCGAGCGAGAGCAGGGCGCGGTATGCAATCAGATTGCCGAAGGTGACGGCGGCGAGCAGGTCAAATCCCGTCAGCGACCAGACGGCGGCGGACAGCCCGAAAAAGATCAGCCATGCGCAGCAGAGAACAGTGGTGAGTTTCATGACCGCAGTATGCGCAGAATGCGCCGTAATTTTACGTCCGGGCGGCGGCAGTGTGTTTTGAATGTTGTTATCGAGCGGGCGTCATTCCGCAGGCGGTTCGGCAGAATCTCCGCCGCCCATGGCGGAGGAACATGAGCGGGAAGCCGAACACCGTGGCGGGCAGGTTTCGGTACACGAGGTTTTCGCTTGCGGGCGTGCAGAATGCGCTCCCCCGCGGCGTTGACAATTGCGCCGCTGCGCGGTATAATGGGGATATGGAAGGATTGTACGCGCGCACCGCGCTCCTTCTGGGAGAGGCGGGCGCGGAAAAATTGAAGGGGGCGCGCGTCGCGGTGTTCGGTCTGGGCGGCGTGGGGAGCTGGTGCGCCGAGGCGCTCGCGCGGGCGGGCGTCGGCTCGCTCACCCTCGTCGATAAAGACGCGGTGGAGGAGAGCAACTGCAACCGCCAGCTCGTGGCGCTCTCGTCCACGATCGGAAGATATAAGGCGGAAGTCATGGCGGAACGCGTGCGCGACATCAACCCCGCCTGCGAGGCGATCCCGCGCGTGCTCTTCTATCTGCCCGAAACGAGCGGCGAACTTCCCCTCGGCGGGTACGACTATATCGCCGACTGTATCGACAACGTCACCGCAAAGGTGCGGCTCGTTCTCTCCGCGAAGGAGGCGGGCGTGCCCGTCATCTCCGCCATGGGCGCGGGCAACAAGCTCGAAGGCGGGCGCTTCCGCGTGAGCGATCTTGCGCAGACGTCCGTCTGCCCGCTCGCGCGCGTCATGCGCCGCGAACTCAAAAAGCGGGGCGTGGAACACCTGCCCGTCGTCTGGTCGGATGAGCCGCCCGTCTGTTCGGGCGAGACGGTCGGTTCCGTACCCTTCGTCCCCTCCGTCATGGGGCTGCTCATGGCGGAACATATCGTAAAGGAACTTGTAAAATGATCTATCTCGACTATGCGGCGACGTCGCCCCTGCGCGAAGAGGCGCTCGAAGCGATGCTGCCCTATTTCAAAGTAGAGTTCGGCAATCCCGACTCCCTGCATGCCTGCGGCAGGCGCGCGGCGGCGGCGTTGCAGCGCGCGCGCGACGCGATCGCTGCCGCGCTCGGCGTGCAGCCCTCGGAGGTGTACTTCACTTCGGGCGGCACCGAGGCGGATAATTGGGCGGCGCGCGGGATCGCCCGCGGCGGGGCGGCGGAGAAGCTCCTTGTCTCGCCTATTGAGCACGCCGCCGTTCTTTCGGCTGTCTCCGCGCACCGCGAGCACGTCGTCTGCCGCGTGGGGGAGGACGGCGTTGTTTCCCCCGACCATGTCCGCGATCTGCTCGCGGCAAGCGGGGGCGTGTCGCTGGTCGGCGTGATGGCGGTCAACAACGAAACGGGGTGCGTGCAGCCCGTTGCCGAGCTTGCGGCGGCGGCGCACGCGGCGGGGGCATACTTCTTTTCGGACTGCGTGCAGGCGGCGTCGTCCTGCGACCTCAAAGAGCTTGCCCGCCATGCGGACGCGCTCGCGCTCTCGGCGCACAAGGTGGGCGGACCAAAGGGCGTGGGCGCGCTCGTCGTCAAAAAGGGCGTGCCGATTGCGCCGCTCATCGCGGGCGGGGAGCAGGAGCGCGGACTGCGCGGCGGCACTTCCAACGTGGCGGGCGCGGTCGGGTTTGCGCGTGCGCTTTCGCTGGCGCAGGCGGAACGGGAGGCGTATATCCGCCGCACGGGGTTTCTCCGCGACGCGTTTGAACAGCGCATTCTTGCCGAGCTTGGGAATGAAGTCCGCGCGGACGGCGCGCGGCGCGTTCCGAACATTTCGCATCTCACGTTCGCGCGGGGCGGCACGGTGTTTTTGAACGTGCTCGATCTTGCGGGCGTCGCCTGCTCGGGCGGCGCGGCGTGTTCGTCGCACAGCGCGCAGCCCTCGCACGTTCTCATGGCGATGGGCAGGAGCGCGGAAGAGGCGCTCCGCGGCGTGCGGTTCTCCTTCGGCAGAGAGACGACTGCGGAGGAAGCGGCGCGCGCGGCGGATACCGTCATCGAAAAATATCGTATATTTTCCCGCGCGCAGGCGTGAGGAAGGAGGAAACTATGGTCAGGCACGTTGTATGTTTCAAAATGAAAGAGGGCTGCTCCGCCGCAGAGGCGAAGGAAATGCTCCTGAGTATGCGCGGACGGGAGGAGACTGCGCTTTCCGTGGAAGTCGGGATCGACGCGCTCCGTTCGCCCCGCTCGTACGATCTCATTCTCATCGTAACGCTTGCGGATATGGCTGCGCTGGAACGCTACCAGACGGCGGGCTATCACGCCCACACGGTCAAGCCGTATATGCACAGCGTTACCGATACGTCGCGCTCCGTCTCCGTGGACTACGAAACGGACGAAGCATAATCGGAAAGGGAAATATTTTTGCGCGCGCCCGCGGCATTTGCCGCGGGCGCGCCGTCATATTCCGCGCGGGCGGAACATATCATAGAGCAAAGCGCGGACGGAGCGTTCCGTGCGGAAAATCTCTTTTTCGCGCGCATTCGACGGCAAATTCTTCTTCTAAACGCGGCGCGCGCGGCATAGAGTATGATAGCTTGGCAGGAAACCCCGTCAAAGAATCTTCAAAGAGGTGTGCTTTATGAACGAAGAACTCAATTATGCGGAAATGCTGGAAATTCCGGTGGAGACGGTGACCGTCAACCACAAGGAGAGACGCAAGCGCGCAAAAGAGGAAGATCTTTCGGAGAAGGTCGTCGAGACGGTCAACGACCGCGTGGAAAAAGACCCCGCCTATGCGGAGAGCACGCCCGTCGAGCGCGAGATCAAGCCAGTCGATCCGCGCGCGAAGCGCACCCGTAAGATCATTCTCGGCGAATTTGTCGCCGTGTGCGCGCTGTGCGCGACCATTTTCCTCACCAATATTTTCATGACGAACAGCGCAATCAACACGTTCGTGCGCGATCTGTTCCAAGGCACGGCGTCCACCGCGGATACGCGCACGTATTCCGATTTCGCGCTCTCGCCCGTCGTCAACGAATATACCGACGTCGAGATCGCCGTTTCGGATACGGGCGTGATGAGCTTCACCGCGGCTTGCTCCGTCTACGCGCCCTGCGAAGGGGAGCTTGCCTCTATCAACGGCGACGCGGAGAACGGCTACACGCTCGAACTGAAACACTCCGATTCCTTCTCCACCGTCATCAGCGGACTTTCCACCGTATATATGGCGGAAGGGGACGAAGTGCGCACCAACGTTCCGCTTGCCTATACGGACGGTTCGCACGAAGTGCGAGTGACCTTCTACGAGGAGGGCGCGCCCCTCAACTGCTACACGCTCAGCGAGGACGGTCTTGCCTGGAGTTAAGCTCCGCATTCATCCGCTCTTCCTTCTGGCGGGATTGCTGTCCGTATTCACGGGCGATCTGATGCTCTTTCTCGCCGCCACCGTTGCCGCCGTCCTGCACGAATGCGCCCATGCGTTCGCCGCGCGGCGGTACGGTTTCGCGCTCGATAAACTCGTGCTCATGCCCTACGGCGCGGTCATCGCGGGCGATATTGCGGGCATCGGAAAAAAACAGGAGCTTGCCGTGCTGGCGGCGGGACCGCTCGCCAATGCCTGCACGGCGCTTTTTTTCGCCGCGCTGTGGTGGCTTTGGCCCGAGACGTACGCCTACACCGATACCGCGGCGTACGTTTCGCTCTCCCTCTTTCTCGTCAATCTGCTGCCCGCCTATCCGCTGGACGGCGGGCGCATTCTGCATCTCGCACTTTCCCGCTTCGGCGAACGCCGCGCGCGCCTTATTTGCCGCGCCGTCACCATGCTCGTCGCGGCGGGCGTGCTCGCGTACTTTGTCCGGTCGTGTTTTTCTCAACCCGCGTGGACGGCGCTCGTGTTCTCCGTGCTGCTCGCGGCGGGGGCGTTCGGCGGGGCGCGCTACTCGCGGCTCACGTTTTCGCGCGGGAAGAGCTTTTCGCGCGGGGTGGAGGAGCGGCGCGTCGTCATCGACGCTGCGCGCACCGTGCAGGACGCGCTGCGGTATCTGACGGAGGAAAAGTATCTCGTGCTCGTTCTCTACGCGGAGGGCGAGTACCTCGGCGAGCTGACGGAGGAGGAGTACCTCGCTGCGCTTTCGGCGGGCAAATATGCGGAACCGCTCTCCGAATGTCTGCCCAAATTATAAAATAACTTGAAAAAAACGAAAAATTATGTTAAAATAATTCCCGCTACGCGCAAAATTTCCCTTTGGGTTCTTGAAAGGTGATTTCGTAGATGAGGAAAGAGTGGTTTTTCGACCGTTTTTGCGGCGCGCAGATCGCGGTGTATGCAGTGGACGGGAAGATCGTGGAAGCCGACTTCGAGCAGAAGGGCGCCGACGAGCTGACAGGCAACATCTATAAGGGCAGGGTCTGCAATATTGTTCCCGGGATGCAGGCGGCGTTCGTGACCTGCGGTTTGGAGCGCAACTGCTATCTGCCGCTGACGGAGGATATGTCCCGCTTTGCCACGTACGACGGCACGGACGGCGGACACGGACAGCTCTCGCTCCGCGAGGGCGACGAGATTCTGGTGCAGATCGTCAAGCCCCCGCGCGGAAACAAGGGTGCAAAGGTCACCTGCAATCTCTCGTTCGTCGGGAAAAACCTCATATATCTGCCCAAAACAGATTTTCTGGGCATCTCGCGCAAGATCACGGACGAAGTGACGCGCGCCAATCTTTTGCTGGAAGCGGATAAACTCCGCGGCAAGGGGGAGGGGTTCATCGTCCGAACCGCGGCGGAGCACGCGGAAAAACGGCAGCTGAAAATCGAAACGGAGTATTTAAAGCGCGTATGGCGCTCGGTGCGGCAGGCGGCGGCGAACGCCTCGGTCGGGGAGGCGGTGTTCCGCGAATTCGATCTTCCCTTCAAGGTCATGCGGGACAGCCTCGGCGGCGGGGTCACGCGCATTCACGTCGCCGACCGCGCGATCTACGAAAAAGTCGTCTCTCTCGCGCGGATGCGCCCCGATCTCGGCGAGCGCAAAGTGGAGTTTTATACGGGCGAAACGAGTATGTTCCGCGCGTTCGGGCTTGCCGATCAGCTCTCCGCGCTTCCCTCGCGCACCGTGCCGCTCGATAACGGCGGGTATCTCGTCATCGACCGCGCGGAAGCCATGACGGTCATCGACGTCAACACGGGCAAATTCGTGGGCGATAACGATCTGGAAAGCACGGTGTTCGAGACCAACCTCGTCGCCGCGCGCGAGATCGCGCGGCAGGTGCGCCTTCGCAACGTGGGCGGGCTGGTCGCCGTGGATTTCATCGACATGGTGGACGGGCAGCACCGCCTCGCCGTCAACGCGGCGCTCGAAGAGGCGCTCTCCGCCGACCGCGCCAAGTGCCGCGTGCATCCCATGGGGGATCTGTGCGTGACGCTGTTCACGCGCAAGCGCACCAGCGCGGACGCGACGGACTTTTTCTTAAAGCCCTGCCCGCACTGTACGCGGCAGGGGTACGTCCTCTCCGATATGTACATGGCGCTGCGGCTCCGCGGCGACATTATGGACCGTTTCGCGAACGGCTACAACGCCGTCGTCGTCGAGCTCAGCCGCGAGCTGATGAAAAATATCCTTGCGGGGCGTTTCTTTTCGGAGGACGTCCGCGGGGCGTGGAAGGAAAAGCGCGTGTATCTCGTCCCGCATTCCGATTGGCACGAGGAAACGTATACGGTGCGCGGCGACAACGCCCCCGTGCTCACCCTTCCTGACGACGCGCAGATTCTGTATTAGGTCGCGAGCCTTCCCCCTTTTGGACGCGCAGCGGACGAGGGGTTGAAAATTGCATATACGGAAGCGGCGCGGGGATGTAATTTGCATCCCCGCGCCGCCGTTATATTATCCTTCCGCCCCGTTCACGCGATGAGCGCCTTCCACGTCTTTTCAAAGCCCTCTTCGGCGGCGAGCAGGTCTTTGGCGAGCGCAACGATCTCCGCGTCCGCGCAGTCCCCGCAGACGTCTGCGAGCGTGCTTTTGAGCGCCGTGATGCCCATCACCGTTCCCTGCACCATCATTTCGGCAATGTGCGCGCGGGAGTTGTCCGTCATCGTATTCATCTTGATGCTGCTCCACATCATCGCCTTTTTGATGGGGTTGGGGTTTTTCAGCTCCACGCTCTTGTCCTTGGCGAGGATCGCCGCCTTTCCGCAGAACTTCTCGTAAGCCTCGTGCTGGCGCAGAAGCTCTTCCCTCAGGTCGCCGTCCTCCGTCTCGGGAAGAATGTTCGAGATGGACTGCTGCGCAAGCTGGCAGTTGCGGTGCACTTCGGCAAGGACTTCTTCGCTTTTCTTGATCTCCATAACGTAGCCTCCTTTTCGGGCAGTATGCGCAGCCTGCGCGGAAAAAATTCACCCGCGCGTGCGCAAAATGAGTTGACTTTTGCCGCCGTATATGCTAAATTATACTCTGAGCCGCTAAGGACGGGCGCAAAAGGGTCATGCAATACGGGCCGCCTACGCAACTTGCGAGACTGGGAAGAGGAGGTAACATTCATGTACGCAATCATCGAAAACGGCGGAAAGCAGTACAAAGTTTCCGAAGGTGACGTTTTGAAGGTGGAGAAGCTCGCGGCGGAAGTCGGCGCGGAAGTTTCCTTCAACGTCGTCATGGTATCGGACGGCAGTGCTGTCAAGGTCGGCAAAGACGTTGAGAACGCGAAAGTGACCGCGAAAGTGGAAGCGCAGGACAAGTACAAGAAGATCATTGTCTTCAAGTATAAGCCCAAGAAGAACGAGCGCAAGAAGCAAGGTCACCGTCAGCCGTTCACCGCGGTCAGAATCGAGAAGATCTCGCTCTGACGCATCGGGGGCGACGCGCCCCGCACAAAATTCGCAATAAGGAGATAACGAATATGTTTTTCATCAGCTTATTCGCGCATAAAAAGGGAACGGGTTCCTCTCACAACGGCCGCGACAGCGAGGCGAAGCGCCTCGGCGTCAAGCGTCAGGACGGGCAGACGGTGCTCGCAGGCAGCATCCTCGTCCGCCAGAGAGGCACGAAGATCCATCCCGGCAACAACGTCGGCATCGGCGGAGACGATACGCTCTTCGCGCTGAAAGACGGCGTTGTGAAATATGAGCGGAAGGGAAGAGACAAGAAGCAGGTCAGCGTGTATTGATCTGCGCACGGTTTCCGCGCCATGGTGCGGGAAATTCAGACGAAACAGCAAAAGAGCTGCGCAAACTGCGCGGCTCTTTTTTGCAGTTCCGATTTATTTTGGAACGCGCCGCGCCGCCCTTTGGGGCGGCGCGGCGCACAGTTTACGGATTTTTTATGGGCGGCGCGGCGGGCGCGGCGAGCCTGACCGCAATGCTGCCGCACAGTACTTCCGCATATGAATAGGAGGTCTTGCCCAGAAAATTCTCGTCGTTCGGGCGCACGGTGAAGAGGGCGGGATAAACGCCTGTCACGCATCCGCAGTAGCGGAGCACCTTGTTGCGCCCGAGGTTGACCGTCACGTCCACCTGTTTGGAAAAATAGTCCTGAATGCGCCGCTTGACGCGCGCGATGTCGTTGCCCTGTCTGATCATACTGCATTTTTTGCCCGTTTTGCGCAAAATCATACCTTCTTCGACGGGTTTTTTCCCGCATAATGCGCCGATCGCCCGCATACGATAGAGGGAAATCATCATAAGGAGCAAATATCATGAAGACGCAGACGGAGACCTTCCGCGGATACGGAAAGCTGTTTGAACTGAGCGCCCAGACGGCGGTGGAGTGCCGCTTTCCCGAGGTGGAAACGGCGCTCTCGGTGAACGCCTGCGCCCGTCTTGCGGGCGCGGAAGCGGGGAACGGAGAGGTGCGGTATTACGGCAGAGTGCTGTTCTCGATCGTGTACGAGGACGCCGAACGTCGCGTCTGCCGCGCCGAAAAGGGCGTGGAATTTACCGCCGTCGCCAAGGACGACCGCGTCTTTCCCGCCGCCAGCGCGCACGTCGTGCTTGCGGTGGAGAATATCTCCGTCCGCCGCGAGGGGGCGAGCACCTATGTGACGGCGCTTCTGGGCGCGGACGCCGCCCTCTTCGGAGAACAGTCCTTCGACTATCTCGCGGGGGGAGACCTCGTCATGAAGCGCGAGCCCGTCCGCGTGCTGACGGCGCACCTCGTCAGCGGTACCGCCGAGACGGAGGACGACTTCGAGGTGGGCGCGATCGGCGATATTTTGCAGCATAACGAGATGGTGCATCTCACGGGCGTCGCCTGCGGGACGGGGTCCGTCGCGATCGAGGGCGAGGTATTCGTGGGCGTGCTCGCCATGAAGGGGGAGGAGCTTGTCTCCTTCGAGCGGCTCGTTCCCTTCCGCATCGAGATCCCGTCCGACGCGTCCAATCCCGCGTGCAGGGCGGAGGCTTCCGTCACGGTGGCGGAGGCGCAGATCCGCGCCGAATCGGACGAGGAGAAGGGCAGGTGCGCGCTCTTCGTCACGCTCACGCTGCGCGCCGACGCGTGCCTCTACGAGGAGGTCGCCGTCGACGCGGTGACGGACGCGTTCTCGCGCGAAAACCGCGTCGCGCTCGCCTACTCCGACGTGATCTGCGAGGGCGCGGGGGAGACGGTGCGCCTCACCGAGCGCGTCTCGGGCAGGGCTGCGCTCTCGTCGCCCATCGACTTTTCGGATACGCTGCAGGCGGTCACGTTGCAGCGGGCGGAAGCCAACCTCGTGCGCGGCGAAGGGGGAATGCGCGCCGAGGGGGTCGCGCTCGCAACGCTCCTCGTGCGCGGCTCGGACGGGAGCCGCCGCGGGGTGGAGATCAGCCTGCCCTTCTCCGTCGCCGTACAGGCGGAGCGCGCGTCCGTCTCGGTACTCGCCTGCGGCATGAGCGCGCGGCAGAAGGAGGAGGGGACGATCGACGCGGAAGTCACGCTGAAATTCGCCCTCTGCGAGCGCGTCAGGCTGGGGGCGCGGCTGGTTGCCTCCGCGGAGGCGGGCGAGGCGGTCACGGAGAGCGACAGCGCGATCAGCGTGTATATCCCCCGCGCGGGGGACGGACTGTGGGAACTCGCCAAACGGCTGAACAAATCGCCCGAAGAGGTCACGGCGAGCAATCCCGACCTCGAATTCCCGATCCGCGAGGGACAGCGGGTGATCATCTATCGGAAAAAGAGCGTGTGACCGCGCGAAAAAATTGCAGGAACGCCGCCGCAGGGCGGCTTCTTTGCGTTCCTGCGCCGCATTTTCACGCGTCCGCAGTTGCAAAATGAAAAAAAGTGTGCTACAATGGCAATCATGGAAACGGTGAGAGTCAACGCGCACGCAAAGATCAACCTCACGCTGGACGTCGTCGGCGCAGAGGGCGGCTATCACGCGCTCGATTCTCTCGTCGCAACCGTTGCGCTCCGCGACCGCATCGCCGCGACGCGCCGCCGCGACGGGCGCGTCGTCCTGCATATGCACGGCATGGGGAGCGAACGCATCCCGCCCGCGCGCAACAACGCCGTTCTGGCGGCGGAGCGGTTTGTCGCCGCGTTCCGCACGGCGGGGGCGGATATCTCCGTCTATAAAAAGATCCCTGTCGGCGGCGGGTTCGGCGGCTCTTCGGCGGACGCCGCCGGCGTGCTTCGTGCGCTTGCCGCGCTGTACGGGATCGCGGACATGGGCGCCTTAAAAGCCATCGCGGACGGACTTGGGAGCGACACGGGCTATCTGCTGACGGGCGGTTTTGCCCGTATGCAGGGTCGGGGCGACCGCATCACGCCCCTTGCGGGGCTGCCCGAGCTGCATATCCTGGCGGCATGTCCGCGGCGGGGCGTCTCCACGCCCAAATGCTTTCAGGCGTTCGACGGGCAGGGGGTAAGCTATCCGCCCCGCACCGAACGCGTGCTTGCCGCGCTCGCGGCGGGCGACACGGCGGGGGCTGCCGCGCTGTTCGGGAACGACCTGTTCGCCGCCGCGGCGGCGTGCAACGGCGAAGTGGCGGCTGCGCTCGACGCGCTGAAATCGCTCCGCCCGCTCGGCGCGGGCATGACGGGGTCGGGCAGCGCGTGTTACGCCGTATTCGGTACGGCGGAGGCGGCGGACGAGGCGGCGCGCCGTTTTCGCGGAGATTTCCGCACGATTCGGACAAGGACCGTTCTGCCCGCACAGATCGGGGAGGACGAAAGGAGATAACATGGAAGAGCGGATCATCGATAAAGACGAACTGCGCAAGGTGCGCGTGACGCGGACGAACGGAGAGTTGGACGTCGTGGACGACGCGCTCCCCGAGGAAACGCCCGAAGAGGGGCTGAAAGAGCCGGAAACGGAGTACGCCGTCGAGTTCGAGGGCGAAACGTACGACGAGGACCTCGTCGGGCTTACCCCCTCGCAGTACCGAGAGGAGATCGAACGCCGCGAGCGCGCCGCGCGCGAGGCGCACGAGACGTGCGAAAAACTGTGCGCCGAGGGCGACGGGTTCCTCGCGCAGCAGGATTGGGCGGCAGCGGAGGACCGCTTTGAGAGCGCGCTCCTGCACGAGATGAACAACGCCCGCGCGGAAGAGGGTCTCTGGGCGGCGCGCACGCAGGGGTATACCTCGGACGAGGCGCTCTATACGGAGCGGGGCGTTCACGAGTTTGCCGACGCGTCCGAACCCATCCGCGCGAAGGTGATGGACGTGTTCGGCGGGCGTCTCCGCGCCGCGCACGAAGAGCTCCGCGCCGAGGCGGAATCGCTCCGTCCGCAGGTCGAGGCGGGGCAGGCGGAACGCCGCGGACCCTTCCGCGCCAACCGCAATTATTACCTGACGCGGCTCGCCGTCTCGTTCGGAATTTTCGTGTTGTTCATCGTGGGCGTGTGCGTGAGCGCGGACTTCATTCTGCGCGTTCAGAGCGCCGTTCCCGTTGTGCTGACGGGCGCGTTCGGCGTCTGCGCGTTCGCCGCGCTCGTATTTACGGTGTACTTCGTACGCAGGTCGGTCGTCGCCGTGCGCCTGTGCCGCGAGAATGAAAAACTCTCGTCCACCGAGGAGGGCGCGCGCCTTGCCGCGGCGGAGGACCGCCTCGCCTGCCTGACGGAAGTCCTCTCCGCCGCGCCCGCCGAGGAGCCGGGCGAACCCGTTTCCGCAGAAGAGACTTCCGCGGAAGAATGATCGGAAAACTGTTTCTAAGCCGCGCGCCGCGAATTTTCGCGGCGCGCGGCGTTTCGTTTCGGAGAAAAAAAGAATCTGTTTTTCGTGAACTTTTTCCAAAAAAGGTATTTACTTATCATCTTTTTTCGGGTATAATAGGGAACGGAAAGAAGTTGCGGGATAATTCCCCGCGGATAAGGAGGAAAAGGAACTATGGAACTCATTCATGAAAGCGCAGGAAAGAAGCTCTACCGCGACGGCGACAAGCTCGTCAAGACGTTCGACGAGAGCTATTTCAAAGCGGGGATCCTCAACGAGGCGCTCAATCAGGCGCGCGTCGAGGAGACGGGGCTGAACATCCCCAAAGTGCGCGCGGTCACCGTCGTGGACGGCCGCTGGGCGCTCATCTGGGATTTCATCGAGGGCGAAACGCTCGAATCGCTCATGCAGAAGCACCCCGAGAAGGAGGACGAATACCTCAATTTCTTCGTCGATTTGCAGATCCGCATGAGCAGGGAAAAAGTGCCGCTTTTGGGTCACCTGCGCGATAAGATGCACGCCAAAATTTCGGCGAGCGCATATCCCGCGACCGTCCGTTACGATCTGCATATGCGGCTCGACGGCCTGCCCCGCCACGTAAAACTGTGCCACGGCGACTTCCAGCCCAGCAACGTCATCATCACCAAGGACGGCACGCCCTACATCATCGACTGGTCGCACGCCACGCAGGGCAACGGCTCGGCGGACGCGGCGCGCACCTATCTCATCTTCAAGCTGCAGGGCGAAGACGCGCTTGCGGAAAAATACCTCAACCTCTTCTGCACCAAAACGGATACGGCGATCCAATACGTTCAGCGCATTCTGCCCATCGTTGCGGCGTCGCAGTCCGTCAAGGGCAAGCCCGAAGAGCAGGAGTTCCTTGCAAAGTGGGTCAACGTCTGCGATTGGCAGTAAACGGGTTCACACTTTTTCTTTCGAACTGACGTCGTTGCGGCGGAAGGCAACCTTCCTTGCGGACGTAATCAATCGCTTGTTTGCTTACTTTTCGCGGACCGACACGGGAAGAAAAATGCTCAAAAATCAACGCCGCGCTTTTGCGCGGCGTTTTGTATGAGGGGCGAGAATTTGATGGCAGATTTATACGGTTTTTCGCCGAAAAAATGCGGAATGCAACCTCAGGTTGCGCAAAAGCACGCATAAAGTGGTTGAAACGGGCTTTTGAATGTGTTACACTTTGGGTACAAAACGCAAGGAGATACCGCGATGTCATTTGCCGAAAACCTGCAATATCTGAGAAAGCGAGACAAAGTTACGCAAGAGGGGCTTGCCGAAACGCTCGGCGTTTCCCGTCAGTCCGTCAGCAAGTGGGAGACGGGCGAAGCGTACCCTGAAACGGAGAAGATCATTGCCCTGTGCGATTTCTTCCGCGTCTCTATGGACGATCTCTTGCGCGGAAACGTCACGTCGCCGCAGGAGCCGCCCGCCGCGGCGGAGGGAGCGGCGGAGCCTGTTCCCGAACACGTCCTGCCTGCCGCAGAACTTCCCGCGGAGCGCGCCGCAAAAGACGGGCGCATTACCAGATCGCGCGCCATCGGCGCGGCGGTCAGCGGGGGCATTTTTCTGTGCGCCGCCGTCGCGTTCTTCTGCCTCGGCGGACTGATGGGCGCGTGGCATCCTGCATGGCTCGTGTTCCTGGTCGCGTTCGCGCTCTGCATTTTCGTCGATTCGGTCTCGCGCAACGACGAGGAGGATGCGGCGCTGCCGCTCGCGGCGCGCATTTTCAAGGGACTCGCGGGCATGGTCATGCTGCTCTCCGTCGCGGTGTATCTCTTTATCGGGTTCATGTACGGCATCTGGCACCCGTCATGGGTGTGTTTTATCATCGCGTTCGCGCTCATGCTCGTCTTTGACCGCACCGCAAACGCCATCGCGGGAACGGACGAAGGGGAGAACGGCAATCAGACGGAACAGAACGGATAAGAAAAACGCCGCCCGCTGCAGATCGCAGCGGGCGGCGTTAAAAATCAGGGCTATACCCGTATATGAAATGCCCCGCGCTGTGCGCGGGGGTATTTGTTATTGCTTGAAGTCGCCGTCGTGTTCCAGAAAAAATTCCCGCCAAGTGCGCACGTTGTCCGGCTCCGTCCAGCGTTTCACGTCCACGGGATCGGCGTCGAAATCGTAAATTTTCGCGCCGCGCATGGCGAGGAGGAAGGGGGAGTGCGTCGCCGCCACGATCTGACAGCCGAAGAACCGGACGGCTTCCTCCAAAAAGGCGGCAAGCTCCTTCTGCCGCGCGGGCGAAAGGCTGTTTTCCGGCTCGTCCAGAAGGTACAGTCCGCCGTCCTGCAACTTCTCGGTAAAGAACATGAAGGCGTTTTCGCCGTTGGAGCGTTCGCGGATCTCGCCTTGCAGACGTTCGCGCACATAGCGCGACTGCGTCATGCGCCATGCGTCGGCGCTGTCTTTCAGGGCGTCGTAGTCATCCAGCGTGCGGAATCGCATGGGGGTATTCTGCAGTTTCAGGTACTCCTGCATGAGCGCTTCCCGCCGCCTGTCCACGCCCTCGTTGATGGCGCGGGTATCCAGCATGAAGTCAAAAACGTCGTCGCTCGTGATGACTGCGCTCTGCGCGGGCAGGGGGCGGCAGACGCAGGAACAGCGTTTTACATAATCGTCAAAAAAGGGGGAGCGGTTGAAGGGGGCGCGCCGTCTGAGCGAGAGCTTTTCCGCGATCACGTTGAGCGCGGTCGTCTTGCCGCTTCCGTTGCCGCCCGCAAACAGGGTGAGGGGCGCGAAGTCCGCGCGCGAAAACTCCCGCCGCGAGAGCACGAAAAAGGGATACATGGACCCGTAGCACGTCCGTTTTTCGGCGAGGCGGGCATCGAACTCCTCGTCCGCGTCGGGAAAAGCGATGGATTCCAGCCAGAGCATAAAACACCTCCGAAGCAGTTCACGAATTTTCTCGCACAAAGGTGCGACAAAATTCCGTGATCTGAGCAGGAGGTTGCGGGTACGCGCCCGCCCCTCGCCTTCCCCCGAGGGGGAAGGTGTCTGCAAAGCAGACGGATGAGGGGATAGGGCGTGCGCTAACCGCACCTCCCGCTCTGCGGGCGAACCTTAGGGGCTTACAATTATAGTTCGCCCGCATTCACACCTACCTGAAAGTTGCTTGCGCAACAATTAGGGGCATACTGCGCAAAATGGCGATTTTGCTTGTATCTGTGATTTATAGCTTTATTCAGAGATGTTTACAAGCAAACGCTCCTCGTCCTTGGCTCCCTCAAAGAGGGAGCTGGCTGGGCAGCGTGGCTGCACAGACTGAGGGAGTTACTCCCACCGTCGCGGCTTTGCCGCGCCACCTCCCTCACAGAGGGAGGCAAGTTATACTCGCGCAAGCAGGGGTCTCACGCAAGTAGACCTTGCGTTCGGGCAAGTTTTTTGCCGACAATGGCAAAAAACTCA
>CALVMN010000032.1:0-19610 GCA_944346365.1 Candidatus Gallimonas merdigallinarum | reverse complement strand
GAAAATATTTTCGTGATTGCTGCGGTATATTTTTCAGAAAGTGAGCCGCCGCGTGCTATACTGTTGCGAAAACAGCGGCAGCGAGAGGTGAGCGCGTACGTTATGCAGACAGCCCCTGCGGGGCTTCGGCGTATGCGCGAACTGAGAAATTGCCATATCAAGGGCAATTTCGTGACCGAAACCGCGCTTTCCATTGGCGCGGTTGAGACAAACACATTGTCAGGCATTTATGCTGCGCAATGGGTTGTCTCTCAAAATCACGACTTTTTCTTTCGTCAGTTCGAAAGAAAAAGTGTGAACAAAGAGGTGTTTTTTATGGCTAAAAAAGAGACAAGTCCCGAGCTGACCGAAGAATTTAAAAAGACGCTCGAAATGACCAAGATCCTCGACGTCGAGGTCGACGACGAGCTGAAACGCTCCTTCATCGCCTATGCGATGGCGGTCAATAAGTCCCGCGCCATTCCCGACGTGCGCGACGGACTCAAACCCGTTCACAGGAGAATCCTCTACTCCATGCACGAGATGGGGCTGTACAACGAGAAGGCGTACCGCAAGTGCGCGCGTATCGTCGGTGACGTTCTGGGTAAATTCCACCCGCACGGCGACAGTTCGGTGTACGACGCGCTCGTGCGTCTGGCGCAGGATTTCTCCATCAACTTCCCGCTCGTCGACGGACACGGCAACTTCGGCTCGGTGGACGGCGATCCCCCCGCGGCAATGCGTTATACCGAGGCGCGCCTTTCAAAACTCGCCGCGGAAATGCTGCGCGATCTCGATAAGGAGACGGTGGATTTCTTCCCCAACTTCGACGGCAACGAGATGGAACCCGCCGTGCTCACGGCGCGTTTCCCCAACCTGCTCGTCAACGGCTCGGACGGTATCGCCGTCGGCATGGCGACGAATATCCCGCCGCATAACCTCGCCGAGGTCATCGACGGCACGGTCGCACTCATCGAAAATCCCGACATTACGGTCGACGAGCTGATGAACTACATCCCCGCGCCCGACTTCCCCACGGGCGGCATCATCATGGGGCGCAGCGGGATCCGCAAGGCGTACCGCACGGGGCAGGGGAACATCGTCATCCGCTCCAAATGCGAGATCGAGGAGCACGGCACGGGCGGGAATTTAAGAAGCCGCATCGTCGTTACCGAAATTCCCTATCAGGTCAACAAAGCCCAGCTCATCGAGACGATCGCGAACATGGTGCGCGATAAACGCCTCGAAGGCATTTCGGATATCCGCGAGGAGTCGGGGCGCGACGGTATGCGCGTCGTCATCGAATGCAAGAAGGACGCGAACCCGCAGGTCGTCCTGAACTCCCTCTACAAGCACACCAATTTGCAGACTTCCGACGGCATTATCCTTTTGGCGCTCGTCGAGAACGGCACCGAGCCGAAAGTCCTCAATCTGCGCGAGATTCTCGTGTATTATCTCGACCACCAGAAGGAAGTCATCGTCCGCCGCACGAAGTTCGACCTTGCCCGCACCGAGGAGCGCGCGCATATCGTCGAAGGGCTTGTCCTTGCGCTCGCCAATATCGACGAGGTCATCAAAATCATCAAGGAATCTGCGGATAAGAACGAGGCGACGGAACGCCTGACCTCCGCGTTCGAGCTTTCCGAGCGGCAGGCGAACGCAATCCTCGAAATGCGCTTGCAGCGTCTCACTTCCCTCGAAGTGGAGAAACTCAAAGAGGAGCTGGAAGGGCTGCGCGCAACGATTGCCGACCTCAAAGACATTCTCGCCAACGAATGGCGCGTGCTCGATATTATCAAGAACGATCTGCTTGCCATCAAGGCGAAATATCCCTCCGAGAGAAAGACGGAGATCTCCGTCGATTACGGCGAGATCGAGGACGAGGACCTCATCGACGAGGAGGACGTCGTCATTTCCATGACCCATTCGGGCTATGTGAAGCGTTTCCCCGTTGCCGAATACCGCGCGCAGAACCGCGGCGGCGTGGGCATTACGGGGCATCGCCCGAAGGAGGACGACTTCGTCGAGCAGATGTTTGTATGCTCCACGCATAACAACATCCTGCTCTTCTCCAACTTCGGCAAGGTGTACTCCATCAAGGGGTATCAGATCCCCGAGGCGAACCGTACCGCGCGCGGGCGGGCGATCGTCAATATCGTCCAGCTCAACGCGGGCGAGAAGATCGCCGCCATTCTGCCCGTTGCGGAAAACGGCACCGGGTATCTTGTGATGGCGACCAAGAACGGTCTCATCAAAAAGACCGCCACGAGCGAGTTCGACCGCATCATGCGCAGCGGCAAGATCGCCATTAAGATTTCCGAGGGCGACGAGCTCATTTCCGTACAGTTTGCGACCGGCTCGGACGAGATCGTCGTCGCCTCGCGCTCCGGAAAGTGCATCCGCTTCTCCGAAGAGAACGTCCGCCCGATGGGGCGCGATACGATGGGCGTGCGTGCCATCAATCTTGCGGCGGGCGACGCCGTCGTCGATATGCTCGTTCTGAGAGAGGGGTACGATATTCTCACCGTCTCCGAGAACGGCTACGGCAAGCGCACCGATCCCGCCGATTACCGCGTGCAGACGCGCGGCGGCAAGGGCATCAAGGCGGGCGTGTTCAACGAAAAGACGGGCGCGCTCGTGAATATGAAGCTCGTCTCCGATGACGACGACGTCATGCTTGTCACGTCTGCGGGCATCGTCATCCGCATGCACGCGGAGAGCATTTCGCAGATCGGGCGCAACACCCGCGGCGTACGGCTCATGAACGTGCGCGACGGCGCGGTCGCCACCGTTGCCGTCACTGAAAAGGACGATGAGGCGGAAGTCGAGGCGCCCGAAGAGACGGCTGCCGACCTCTCGCCCGAAGAACTCGCCGAGGGTGCGGACGAAACGGACGACGCAACCGACGACACCATGTCCGAAGGGGAGGGCGGGAAGGATTCTCCCGCAGCACCCGAAACGGAGGGCGAATAATTCTGTTCGGACAACAGTTGAAAGATAACGAATGCGCCCGCGGCATTTGCCGCGGGCGCAGCGTTTTCAAAAGCGGGAGGGGAACGCCTCTTTTCCTGCCTCCCCTGTGTAAGGGGAGGTGTTGCGCGAAGCAAAACGGAGGGGTAGAAAAATGCGGGCGCAAAGCGATGATCGGCGCGTTGCGCAACATATCAAGCCGCCCGCCGCAATTTTGCGGCGGGCGGCTCTGTCGCTTACAAAATTCCGATTGCTTTGTATCCCGTCAGGGGCGGATTTGCAGTCTGTCTGAATGCGGTCAGATTTCCACAAAGTGCCGCTTTCCGCAGTCGGGAACGGCAATATGCGTAAAGCCGATGGCGCGGAGCGCAGAGACGACGGTCTCCCTACCCGCGCAGATGCGGTCTGCGCCGTGCGCGTCCGAGGCGAACGAGACGAGCCGCCCGCCTAGGGCATGGTAGCGCGCAAGAACGTCGGTGTCGGGGATAAAATCTCCCGCGCCGCGCGCGGAGGAGTTGACTTCCAGAATCTTATCGCGCATAATGACCCCGCGCAGGATCTCGTCAAGGAGGTCCGCATAGTCCGTATAGCGCATGGCGCGGTCGTCGTAAGGGGCGTTCCGCGCAACGTAGCCGAGGTGTGCCACGATGTCGTAACGGTAGGGCGCGTCCAGGCTCTCGCGCACGCGCAGAAGGTAGGCGCGGTAGGCGGTCTCCTTCGTCTTACCGACGAAGTATTCCGCAAACCACGCGTCATGCCCGTCCACCGTATGCACGCTGTTCACGACGAAGTCGGGCCTGTAGCGCGCAATCACGTCCGCATACATGGCATGGGCGCGTGCGTTCGGCGTGTATCCGAACTCGCCGCCGACGAGAAGGCGGGTACCATGTCCGCGTTCGGCTTGCAGTTTTCGCGCGCAGGCGAAGTAAGCCGCCGCGTCGGTCATGGGTACGGCTTTTCCCTCGACGAGGACGCCGTCGGCGAGATAGTCGTAGTCGAAGTGCTCGGAAACGCCGTAGTAGGCGACGCCGAGCTCTTCCGCGCGGGCGAGCATATCCGCGAGCGGGGTGATCCCGTCCGCGGAAAACGTGCTGTGCGTGTGTACGTCGGTAAGTTTCATGCCTGCATTATAGCACGACCGCGCGCCGAATGCAAGCATCGGAACGCGGTTGCGCGCCGTGTGCGCGGCTCAGAGGACGCGCCGCCCCGTGATGAAGTATTTCTGCCGCGTGGCGGACATCTGTTCGATGACGGCGTAGTCGCTCGCCGTGTGCAGGATATAATTTTCGCCGAGGTAGAGCGCAACGTGTCCGATGCGTTCCACGCCCGTCTTGTTGTACCGCTGCGCGTTGGTGTAGAACAGGAGGTCTCCGCGCCGGATATCCTTCCACGCCACGGGCGTGCCCTGTTTCACCTGCGTGCGGGTGGTCACGTCGAGCAGGATCCCTGCACCTTTGTAGAAGATATATTGCATGAGCGAGGAACAGTCGAACGCGTCCGTCGTGAAGTTTTTCAAAAAATTCCCCTTGCCGTCGTGCAGGCGGACCGCGCCGTACACATAGGGAACGCCCAGAAGTTTCAGCCCCTCGTCGATGACGCGCTCGACCGCGTCGCTTGCCTTTGGCAGCGTTGCAACGGAGGTGTACGCCGTTTTTGCGCTCACATAGGCGGTCTTTCCGCGGTAGCGCGTCTCGTACCAGTCGCCCGTTCTGCCGGCAAGGTGCAGCATATCGCCGCTGTCCGCCTGACCGAGCGAGGTGTACGACGTGCCTGCGCCTTTGCGTACGTTCAGCCCGTTCGTGTTCACCAGCACGTACTTTGCATGCAGACTGACGGCGGGAACGTCCGGTTCAGGCTCGGGCTGTTCGGGCGTCTCCTCGGGAACTTCGGGGGATTCGGGCTGCGTTTCATCGTCGGGGAGCGCGGGCTCTTCGGGGAGCGTCTCCTCGGGGAGTTCGGGAAATTGCGTATCCTGATCGGGCAGGACGATCGCCGTGTCGTCGTCCGCGTCCGCGTTCCCTCCGCACGCCGCCAGCACGGGCGCAATGCCTAAAAGGAGCGCAAGGGAACAAGCCGTGGCTGCGATCATGTGTTTTTTCATGGCAAGTACCTTCCTTGTTTGATTTCTCGGCTGTATTCTATCAGAACGGACGTTCCCGAAGCAAGAAAATCATACAGGTAAGCTGTTGGCAAAAGAGGGAAATACAGGGCTTGACGATTGCGCCGCTGCGTGGTATAATAACGGCGCGGCAACGGCCGCGTTCCGCCGTTGGCGGACAAAGGGGCAGATATGGATTTTGTGAGTTTTGACGGCAAGAAAATTTTCGTCCGGACGTGGGAGGACGTCGAACGCCCGCGCGGGGCGGTGCAGATCGTACACGGCATGACGGAGCATACCGCCCGTTACGACGCGTTCGCGCGCTTTCTCAACGAACGCGGGTTCATCGTCGTGGCGGACGATCACCGCGGGCATGGCGGCACGGACGGGCAGACGCTGGGCTGGTGTAAAGGGGATATGTTCGCCGATACCGTCCGCGACGAAGGCGCGATCACCGACTTTATTAAAAGCAAGTACCCCGATCTGCCCTGCATTCTGTTCGGGTTCTCGTACGGGTCCTTCCTGACGCAGAGCTATCTGGGCAAGTACGGCGGGAAACTCGCGGGTGCGGTCATCGCGGGGAGCAGCTACAAGAAGGATTTCGAGGTGTATCTCGGTGCGGCAGTGGCGGCGCTGGGGAAGGCGTTCTGCGGAAAGCAAAAGCCCGCGCGGCTGATTGAAAAACTCTCCTTCGGGGCGTACGCCAAGAAGTTCGACGACCGCGAGTGGCTGAGCACAGACGCCGGGAACAACGCGCGCTATCACGGCGATCCGCTTTGCGGATTCACCTGTTCCCATCAGTTTTACGCGGACTTTTTCCGCGGGCTGAAAAAGCTGTACACGAAAAAATACGCCGCCGCGCTGCCGCGGGAGCTGCCCGTGCTCATCGCATCGGGCGCGGACGATCCCGTCGGGAACATGGGCAAGGGAGTCAAGAAACTGTATCGCTTTTACACGCAAAAGGCAGGAATGCGCAGCGTTTCGCTGAAGCTCTTCGAGGGCTCGCGCCACGAGTTTTTAAACGAGGCGGAACGCCGCGATGAAACGTGGAACGCCGTACTCGGATTTTTTGAGGAATGCTGCAAGTAATTGCGCGCCCGGCAGAAAAGAAAAGCACAAAAAAACCGCCCCGCGGATTGCCGCGGGGCGGTCGGTTTTCAGTTGAATGTACGTTCTGCGTTCAGTTGATGACCTTGGGATCGAAATTGAGCGTATACTTGTTCGCGCCGCGGTCGTCGGGGAAGATCGTCGCACCGGATACGACGGGGAGCGTGAGCGGGTTGACGAGCGCGTCCGCCGTCAGGTTGGTCACGGCGGCTCTGAGATAGGGGAAGATGGTCTCCGTCGCATTGATGGCAAAGATGCGCTTATCCTCGTCCGTCTCCATGTTCTGTACCTCGAATACGCCCACGAAGCGCGCCAGCAGGTTGAAGGGCTTGGGCGATTCTTCCGTGCTCTCGATCTTGCACTCCAACACGACGATGTTGATCTTCGGGTTCTCCGTGACGTGGCGGATCTGACGGGAGAACAGGGGTTTGATCTCAAATTTGGTATCGGGCGTGGCCTTCACGGGGTTGACCTTGAACGAAAGCTCGTCCGCAGTCAGTGCTTTCAAAGAATAATCGATCATTTTTCTACCTCTGATGATTTCTGTAAACCATATTTTACCACGCGCGGGGGGAAATGTCAATTCCCTTTGTGTACAAAATTGCTGTGCGGGTGGCAGATGGGGGAAAATCGCGTCGAATCCCGGTGAAACGCGCCGACCGCGCCGGAACCCCTCGTCCGCGACCGGGCCGCGCCGTCCGCTCAGCGGTCGTCCGATCGCCCCAATAAATAATCCGGCGACACCTGAAAATAATCGGCGAGCAGCTCTAAAATCTCAAAGGAGGGCATCTGCCGCAGCGTGTACCATTTCGAGATGCAGCTCTTGTCGAAGTGGCACTCCTTTGCGACTTTGTAAAAGGTGACTCCCTTCTCCGCGCGGAGCGTTTCGAGCCGTTCGTGGAAGCTCTCCGGACGGGCAGCGGGCGTGAACGCGTCGTTATCCGACCGCCCGAGCAGGTACGCGAGCGGAACGTGGAAGTAATCCGCCATGCGCGCAAGCACGACGGGCTTCGGCAGAATGCCGTAATTATAGGCGTTGGAGAAGGAGCGGTAATCGACGCCCATCTCCCTGGCGATCTGCGTGCGGTTCAGATCCCTTTCTTCGACCAAATCGTACAGCCTGTCCCTGAAATCAACACAAACCGACATAACAACCCTCCGTTCGACAAAATAAGACACCCCCGCCCGTCCCCGCATCCTTTACTTTGCCGCCGCGCTATGATACAATATAATTGTTCCAAAAAAGGATGAACGCAGGGAGTGTGTGCGTAGGCTTGGCGTCAACTACAATATATGCTTATTTTGCGTTCAAATAGGTGAGCGTATGCATACGCTCTATTATTTAAGGAGAAAGTTATGACGGAAAACGAAAGAACGAAGCCCGTGCGGACGGTGATCAGCATGACGGCGGAGGAGTTTTCTCGGCTTGCGCAGCTTGTCTTTTTGGGGAATTACGTCGTCAACGGATGCAGAAGCCCGAAAGAGGAGCTGGAAGGGTACAACGCGCTTGCGGAGACGCTCTATCGGGAGCGGTATGTGCAGACGACGGGCATATGCGATCGGGAGGAGATCGAGGACAATGAGATCGCGGATATCCGCGACGGGCTGTACGACGAGGTACGCGGTTATCTGGAAGCGTTCGAGGAGGACGTACTGCGGGAGGCGACATTCGGGAAAGCCCCGTGAGCGCCTGCAATATCATAGCGGAGCGGGAGAGCCGCCCGCGCGCGGAAACGCGTGCGGGCGGCTTTTTTCGTTGCGGAAAACCGCGCCGTTCCGCCGTTTTTCCCGCTGTAAAACGCGCCGCGCGTCCGCATTGCGGGGCGGCGGAAAATTTTCCGAAAAAGGTGAAAAAATTTACGGCAAAACGCTTGCAAAATTCCGCAGACAGAATATAATATCATGCAGCCGCGGGAAAAGCCGCGGCGGGCAGGACTCTTATGAAAGATCTCACGAAGGGCAATCCGTTCAAACTCATTCTCTTCTTCGCGCTTCCCGTGTTTATCGGCTGCGTGTTTCAGCAGCTGTATAATATGGCGGATACCATCATCGTCGGCAATACCGTCGGCGCGGCGGCGTTCACGGGCGTCGGGCTGACGGGGGCGGTCAACTTTCTTGTTCTCGGGTTCGTCAACGGACTGACGGCGGGGTTCTCCGTCAAAGTCGCGCAGGCGTTCGGCGCGAACGACGAGGCGCAGATGCGCCGTGCGGTGGGCATGAGCTATCTTCTGTGCGTCATCGTTGCCGTGGCGGTAACGGCGATCGCCGCGCCGCTCACCGCGCCCCTGCTTCATCTGATGCAGACGCCCGCCGCCTATTACGACTATGCGTACTGGTACCTGTTCGTCATCTTCTGCGGGATCGGCGCGACGGTATTTTATAACATTGTGGCGGGACTGCTCCGCGCCGTCGGCGATTCGCGCACGCCGCTCGTCTTTCTCGTCCTTGCCGCGGTCCTGAACGTGGGGCTGGATTTCGCCTTTATCGTCGGATTCAGATGGCATTACTGCGGCGCGGCGATCGCCACCGTGCTCTCGCAGCTCATTTCGGGCGCGGCGTGCCTTGTCTATGCGCTCTGCCGCTATCCCGCGCTCCGTCCCAAGCGGTCGGATTTCAGATGGGATACCCGCCTCGCGATGGGGCATTTCGCCGTCGGACTGCCCATGGCGTTGCAGTTCTCCATTACCGCCATCGGCTGCATCGTCCAGCAGACCGCGCTCAACGGGCTGGACGCCTCCTATCCCGGGGCGGTCACGGCGTACACCGCCGCGTCGAAGATCGATAACATCGCCAATCAGGCGTTCGCCGCACTAGGAACGGCGTTCGCCACCTATGCCGCCCAGAACTACGGCGCGGGGGAGTACGGGCGCATCCGCCGCGGCGTCTTCGTGGGCATGGTCTACGTGTTGGCGAGCGCGGCCATCGGGTTCGCCTTCGCCGTCGGGCTGTGCGAACCGCTCATGAAGCTCTTTCTCAATACCGATCTGAGCGCGGATGTTGCGGACAATTACGCTGCGATCATCGGCTACGGCAGGCAGTACCTGCTGTGGCAGTGTGCGTTCTATCCCTTCCTCGGCGCGATCTTCGTTTTCCGCAACACGTTGCAGGGCATCGGCAAGAGCGCGGTCACGACGTTTGCGGGCGTCACGGAGCTGGCGGGGCGCATCCTCGCGTCGCTCGTGTTCGTGCGCATCTGGGGATTTGCCGGCATTTGCTCCTCCAACCCCGTCGCGTGGGTCGCCGCCGTGATGTTCCTCGTTACGACTTATATCGTCGTCATGCGCCGCCGGAAGAAGGGGGAGATCCCCGACGGGCGCACCCGTTCGCACCGCAGAAGGCTGCGCCGAAGCTGCCGCATCGCCGTCAAACGGGCGTCTTAAAACCCGCCGCGCGTACGGCGGGCGGCAATCACGGCGAAAAGAGGGATGCGGTCGGGAGAAACGTATGAAAATCGCACTTGCTTCGGCACGGATCGTTGACCGAGACATCGATCATAACCTTTTCCGGATGGAACGATATATGAAAGAAGCGAAGGCAAACGGCGCAGACCTCGTATGCTTCGGCGAAGCCTTCCTTCAAGGGTTCCACGCGCTCTCGTGGCGGTATGAAGCGGACAGGAAAATCGCCTTGACGGTTTCTTCGCGGGAATTTACGCATATCAGGACGCTGACCAAAGAAATCGGTATCGACGTTTTATTCGGGTACAATGAGCGCGAAGACGATGTGCTCTATTCGTCCTGCGCACTCGTTTCAGACGGCGGGATCGTTCACAACCACCGCCGCATTTCAAGAGGGTGGAAGGAATGCTCCCGAACGGATGAACACTATCGGGAGGGCTCGTCGGTCGAAGTGTTTGACTATAAAGGCAAGAAATGTGCGATCGGTCTGTGCGGCGATCTGTGGGATCACCCCGAAAGATTTGCGCTCGGCGAAGATCTCCTTTTCTGGCCCGTGTATGTGTGCTGGACAGAAGAAGCATGGGAACGCGGCGGAAAGCTCGAATATGCGCGGCAGGCGAACCTGTGCTGCAAAAATACGCTGTATGTCAATTCCGTCTGCGACGGCGGCGCCTTCGGCGGCGCAATTCAGTTCCTCGGCGGTAACATCCAACGCGAACTGCCGATTTTTCATGAAGGTCTGCTGTACGTGACGATATAAAGAAACGGTTTTATGACTGCCGCGCATATGCGCGGTGTTTTTTTATGGATCGATGCGTTCCCTGCGCAATCTCCGCGGTCTTTTTTGTTTTCTCCGTCGGCGAATAAAATGCGGGCCAATTTCAGAATTCCGAAATGAAACGCTTGACAACGGGGGGGGGGAGAAATGGTATTATTTGAGACGAGAACTTTTCCCCTTTGGAGGGCAACGGGATATGCGAAAGAAAATCGCTGCGGCGCTTGCCGCACTGTGGGCGTGCGTCGGGATCGTCGGCTTCGCCGCCTGCGACGACGATACCACTTCTGCGCCGGAACATCAATGGGACGACAACACTGTCTCTACACCGGAGCATCAATGGGACGAAGGAACGGTCACGACTGCGCCGACCTGTATGACGCCGGGTGTGATCACCTATGTCTGTCAGGACTGCGGCGAGGAGCGGAAAGAGCCGCTCGATAAAAACGGAGAGCATCATTTCGGCGATTATGAAACGAACGTGACGTCGCATTGGCGAACCTGTACGCTGTGCGGTGAAACGGAGACGGCGGAACATACGCTTTCCGCGGCAGACGGCAGGGAAAACGAGGCCTGCACGGTCTGCGGGTATGAAGTTCCGCTCAACGAGTATGCGTACGAGATAACGTTTGAAGGCGAACATGTCACGATCACGGTTTATCGCAACGACGATTACACGGCGGCGGGCGAACAGACGACGACCGCGTGGTCTCGCGACGGAGATACAGGCGTGCTGCTGAAAAACGGCGAAGGACAGGTCAATTTCAAAATCGAAGTCGATCTGGGATATAAACTGAGCGAAGAAGCCGTTACTGTTTCTCCGAAAACGTATAAAAATTTAAAAGATCCGTCCGAAACGGGTGCGGAAAATACGTACCGGATCACGAAGATCACGGGCGATATTATCGTTACCGTGCATACGGAGATCGACGCGCTCGACCTTCCCGTTATGGAGATCAATACGGAGAATGCCGCGCCGATTGTAGATAAAGAAAATTACGTCTCCTGCGAGGTCTCTGTATCGAACACGGGCGAGGGCGGGTATACTCTGGCGAACGCGTCTGCGGGGATCCGCGGCAGGGGGAACTCGACGTGGGAAATGCCGAAAAAACCGTACCGGATCAAATTTGACGAAAAGACGGATCTGTTTCACAACGGTGAAGCAAAAAACTGGACGTTGATCGCAAATTATTGCGATAAAAGTTTAATGCGGAATTACCTTGCCTACACAATCGGCGGCGAGATGACTGCGATCAAAGATACGACGACGACCGTGCAAATGGTAGAGTTGTACTTAAACGGTTCGTATGAAGGCGTCTATCTCGTCTGCGAGCAGAACGAAGTCGGTAAAAATCGTGTCAACATTGAGGATGATATCAATCAATATCAACCTGACGCGATCGGTTATCTGTTAGAGCTGGATGCGAGAGTTCCGACGGAGGGGGCAGAAGATATCGATTATGTAGTTGTTGAAGGTGTGCCGTTCGCTATCAAAAGCCCGGATTATGGCGATATAGAATCAAACGATATTGAGTGGGTAGACTACGTATCGTATATTAAAGGATATTTACAGGACGTATTCGCCGCGTTGAGATCTGAGGATTGGGCGCAGGTTCAAAGCTATATTGATGCCGATTCGTTTGCGGAATCGTATATCGTACACGAATTGTTCCATATGGTAGATGTTGGATATTCAAGCTTTTACGTATATAAAAAAGGGGAAGCCAAAGAATTATTCAGCGGACCCGTTTGGGATTTTGACGTCAGCAGCGGAAATTGTAATTATCAAGAGGATGCGATAAATCCGGAATATTTATGGGCTGCAGAACGGAACATATTTTATCAATTGCTTTTAACTTATGATGAATTCCGAGCACTCGTGAAAGAGAAGCTCAGCAGCTATCAGAATACGATCAGCGGTAAAATTGAAAACGCCGACGACGAAGCGCAGAGCCTCTCCCGTTCTTTCGATCGTAATTTCGTCCGTTGGCAGATTTTGGGAGTTGAAATATCGCCGAATCCGCCCGAGCTCGTGGCGATCGATACTTGGCAGGGGCAGATCGAGTACTTACAGGAGTGGTTGCAACGGAGTCTTGCCTATATGGTATCGGTATATTGCGGGACGGGGACGGCTAAATAGAAAACAGAAAGGATTTCCTTCCAAAACCGACGGGATTCCCGTCGGTTTTTCGTATCATAAGTTTTTCGTATCATAAAATGCGGCGAAGGGGGCAAACTGAGCGTATATGAGCGCCCATCACGCAGAGCGCGGCGGGAAACTGACCGCCGCAATCTTTTTGTTTTTTCTCTTTTCCTTTCTCGGCTGGGTTCTGGAAAAACTGTGGTTCATATTCGCCTACGGCGCGAACGTCGACAGGGGATTTCTCACCCTGCCGTTCTGCACGGTGTACGGCTCCGCGCTCCTTTTCATCCGCGCCCTGCTCGGCGAACCCTTTCTCCGCGAGCAGTCCTATCCGCGCAACGTTCTGCGCTTTCTGTGCTATGCCGCGCTCGCCGCACTCATCGCCTCGGCGGCGGAACTTGCAACGGGACTGTTGTTCGAGCACGCCTTCGGGATACGGCTGTGGTCGTATTACGACTGCCCGAACAACCTGCTCGGCTACGTCTGTCTGCCCGCGAGCGTGGGGTGGGGATTCCTCATTCCGTTCGCCCTGCAGGCGGTCTGGTTCCCGCTCGAACGCCGCCTCGCGCTTGCGGACGGCGTTCTGCTCCGCGCCGTCAACGGCGTGCTCGCGTGCGCGCTCGTCATCGACTTCTTTCTCACCGCGTTCGCGTAAACACGCGCGCGCCGTCGAGATACGCCGCTTCGATACTCACGCTTTCCAATTCCTGCGGCGGAAGGGCGAGCGGGTCGCGGTCGCAGACGAGAAAATCCGCCCGCATTCCCGTGCAGATGCGCCCGCGGTCGGCAAAGCCGTACTGCCGCGCGGCGTTTTGGGTGAGCGCAAGAAGGGCGTCCCGCACGGAGATCTCCTGTCCGCGGAACCGCGTTCCGTCCGCCGTCGTCCGCGATATGGCGCACGCCGCCGCTTCGAGGGGCGCGGGCTTGCAGACGGGAGTATCCTGATGCAGCGTGAAGGGAATGCCGAATGTAAGCGCGCTCCGCGCGGGCGAAATGCGCGCCGCCCGCTCCCTGCCGAGGTTTTTCAGGTGCGTTTCGCCCCAATAGCGGATATGCGCGGGGAAGTAGGAGACGGTCACGCCGAGCGCCGCGGCGCGGGAGAGCTGGTCGTCGCCGATGATCTGCCCGTGAATGAGCACGGGGCGGATGCGCGCGCGGTCGTCGGGGGAGAGCCGTCCGAGCGCGCCGAGAAAGCGTTCCGCCGCGCCGTCTCCGTTGCAGTGCGCGAGGAGCTGCGCGCCGCGGGCGGCGGCAAACGCGCACGCCTCGTCCGCCTCCCGCTCCGTCATCGTGGGCGTTCCGTATCCGCCGCCGCAGTACGGCTCACGCAGAAAGGCGGTCCGCTGCTGCGGCGAACCGTCGAAAAAGATCTTCATGCCGCCGATATGCAGGCGGGTTTTTTCGTGCGGCGGAAAACGGCGGAGCGCGTCGTCGTAATCGGAGGGCGCGGGGTAGGCGACCACGTCCGTGCGCAGACAGCCGCGCGACAGGAGCGCCTCGTAGAGGGGAAACATTTCGCGCGTGAGCAGCCCTTCCTGCGCAACGCTGATCCCGCCCGCGAAATAGTCGTCCTGCGCCTGCGCAAAGGCGGAAAAGAGCGCGCCCGCCTCGGGCATGGGCACGCGTTTCGCCGCCGCGAGGTACTCCGTTTCTTCGAGCACGCCCGCGCGCACGTCTCTGAGAATGCGCCGCGCCGCGGCGTTGAACATTCCCGCGTGCCCCGACCGCGCCTGCAAATGCAGTGGGCGCGGCGTTTCGTCCAGCGCGTCGGGCGGGGGAAAGCGGTCGGCGTTTTTCACGGTAACGAACGCGTTTCCTGAAAGATGATGCGCGCGTGCGAACGTCTCCGCGCAGGCGATATACTCCTCCGCCGCGGCGCAGTCCCGCCCGTCCGCCTGCAAGAGCGAGAGCGCGTAGGCGAGCAGGTGAGAGTGCGCGTCGGGAAAGGCGGGCAGCACGGCTGCGCCCTTCAAATCGGTCTCGCCGTCGAAGGGCGGCGCCGGCGCGGCGAACCTCCCGTCCCGCACGGCGAACGCCCGTTCTCCTGAAAGGGGGAGAAAGCAGTTGCGGTATAAAATCTTCATGTTCTTTTTATGGGCTTCGTCGCGCGGAAATAACCGTCCCCCCGAGATCTTTTGCACCTTTTGCCACAATCTTGTAAAAAATTTTCGAGAAAGGCTTGAAATTTTCCTTGGAATGTTGTACAATAAAAAACGGATAATCTGAATTATATCAGGAGGAATTGATTTCATGGCAAAGAAGTATTGTTACCTTTTTTCCGAAGGCAACGCGAAAATGAGAGAGCTCCTTGGCGGCAAGGGCGCGAATCTCGCTGAGATGACGAACATCGGTCTTCCCGTTCCGCAGGGTTTCACGATCTCCACGGAAGCCTGCACGCAGTATTATGAAGACGGCCGTCAGATCAACCCCGGGATCCAGGCGGAGATCATGGAGTACATCGAGAAAATGGAAAAGATCTGCGGCAAGAAGTTCGGCGATCTGGAAAATCCCCTTCTCGTCTCCGTCCGTTCGGGTGCGCGCGCTTCCATGCCCGGCATGATGGATACCATCCTTAATCTCGGTCTCAACGAGGAAGTCGTCGAGACGCTTGCGAAGAAGTCGGGTAACCCCCGCTGGGCTTACGACTGTTACAGAAGATTCATCCAGATGTTCTCCGACGTCGTTATGGAAGTCGGCAAGAAGTATTTCGAGAAACTCATCGACGAGATGAAGGAAAAGAAGGGCGTCACGCAGGACGTCGAGCTGACGGCGGACGACCTGAAAGAACTTGCAAATCAGTTCAAGGCAGAGTATAAAAAGCAGCTCGGCAAGGACTTCCCCTCCGATCCCAAGGAGCAGCTCTTCGAGGCGATCAAGGCGGTCTTCCGTTCGTGGGACAACCCCCGCGCGAACGTCTACCGTATGGACCACGACATTCCTTACAGCTGGGGTACCGCGGTCAACGTGCAGATGATGGCGTTCGGCAACATGGGCGACAACTGCGGCACGGGCGTTGCCTTCACGCGTAACCCCGCAACGGGCGAGAAGGGGCTCATGGGCGAGTTCCTCACCAACGCGCAGGGCGAAGACGTCGTCGCGGGCGTCCGTACGCCTATGCCCATCTCCAAGATGGCGGAAGTCTTCCCCGAAGTGTACAAGCAGTTCCAGGAAGTCTGCAAGATCCTTGAAAATCACTACCGCGATATGCAGGATATGGAGTTCACCGTCGAGAACGAAAAGCTCTATATGCTGCAGACGCGTAACGGCAAGCGCACGGCTGCGGCGGCGATCAAGATCGCGTGCGACCTCATCGACGAGGGTATGATCACCGAGCAGGAAGCGCTCATGCAGATCGACGCGAAGTCGCTCGATATGCTCCTTCACCCGCAGTTCGACCCCAAGGCGCTCAAAGAGGCGGACAAGAAAAACGTCGTCGGCAAGGGTATTGCGGCTTCCCCCGGCGCGGCGGCAGGCAGCATCGTCTTCACGGCTGAGGACGCCGTCAAAGAGGGTAAGAAGGGCAAGAAGGTCGTTCTCGTCCGTCTCGAAACCTCTCCCGAAGATATCGAGGGCATGAAGTTCGCGCAGGGCATCCTTACGGTGCGCGGCGGTCAGACCTCTCACGCGGCGGTCGTTGCGCGCGGCATGGGTACGTGCTGCGTCTCCGGCTGCGGCGACATCAAGATGGACGAAGAGAACAAGCAGTTCACCCTTGCGGGCAAGGTGTTCAAGGAAGGCGATTCGCTCTCGCTCGACGGCTCCACGGGTAATATTTACGACTGCCTGATCCCCACCGTTCCCGCAGATCCCAACAGCGGTTACTTCGGTCGTATCATGGAGCTTGCGGACAAGTACAAGGCGCTCGGCGTGAGAACGAATGCCGATACGCCCAAGGACGCAAAGCAGGCGGCGGCGTTCGGCGCGCAGGGCATCGGTCTCTGCCGTACCGAGCATATGTTCTTCGATCCTGCAAGAATCGGCGCGTTCCGCGAAATGATCTGCTCGGATACGGTCGAGGAGCGCGAGGCTGCGCTCGCGAAGATCGAGCCGATGCAGCAGGCTGACTTCGAGGGTCTCTTCGAGGCGCTCGGCGGCTATCCCGTAACCATTCGTTTCCTCGATCCTCCGCTCCATGAGTTCGTTCCCACGGACGAAGCGGACATCAAGGCGCTTGCAAAGGCGCAGAAGAAGACGGTCGCGCAGATCAAGCAGATCATTTCCGACCTGCACGAGTTCAACCCCATGATGGGTCACCGCGGCTGCCGTCTCACCGTCACTTATCCCGAGATCGCTGTCATGCAGACGAAGGCTGTCGTCAAGGCGGCGATCGCGGTCAAGCAGCGTCATCCCGAGTGGAATATCGTTCCCGAGATCATGATCCCGCTCACGGGCGAGGCGAAGGAAATGAAGTTCGTCAAAGATATCGTTGTCAAGACGGCTGACGAGGTCATCAAGGCGGCGAATGTCGAGCTTCACTACGAAGTCGGTACGATGATCGAGATTCCTCGGGCGGCGCTCACCGCAGACGAGATCGCGAAGGAAGCGGAGTTCTTCTGTTTCGGTACGAACGACCTGACGCAGATGACGTTCGGTTTCTCGCGTGACGACGCCGGTAAGTTCCTGCCCGCATACTACGCGAACAAGATCTACGAGTCCGATCCTTTCGCCCGTCTCGATACGATCGGCGTCGGCAAGCTGATGAAGATGGCCGTCGAGCTTGGCCGTCAGACCCGTCCTGAGATGAGCTGCGGTATCTGCGGCGAACACGGCGGCGATCCTTCGTCCATCGAGTTCTGCCACAACATCGGTCTCACCTACGTCTCCTGCTCGCCGTTCCGCGTCCCGATCGCGAGATTGGCAGCGGCGCAGGCTAATATTAAACGTCCGAGGTAAACATATATAGTGGTTTAACTAAGTTGTACCACAAGATATTGTGTTTTGAGGGCTTATCCTAATAATAGGGTAAGCCCTTTTTCTGTGCTGAAAATGCTCTGAAACAGGCTTAAAAAGTGCTATTTCCATATAAGTTGAACACATGGTTTTTACTATAAGATATGGTATAGTATAGGCAGGGTGAGGTAACAAAATGACGGATTATAAGTCAATACTTTTGTATTATAGCAAAGGGAATACCAATACGCAGATTGCAACGATTTGCGGCTGTTCGCGTACAACCGTCATCAAGACGATAAAGGCATTGCAGGCTTTGAAAGAGCAGGAACGATCGGCGAAGGCGCAGAGTGCTGCGATTTTCATTTTATCAACGCAAAAAAGAAAGCCGGTAAGAATTGAACCGTATAGATCATAGCGCGGGGGCAAGCAGCCTCCGCTATTTTTTGCGAAAAATTTTTTGATTACCGCCGCAAAACTCTTGACAGGAGAAGAGCATATGATTATAATGATAATCAAATTATCGGTAATCAGATTATCGTAGGAGGCAGGTATGTCGGTTGCGGACAGGAGCATCGATCCGCGCATCATCGGGAGCGCAAAAGAGGAGTTTCTACAAAAGGGATTTTTAGATGCGTCCTTGCAGGAGATCTGCAAAAACGCGGGCGTGACCACGGGCGCGTTGTACAAGCGGTTCAAGGGAAAGGAAGAGCTTTTCTGCGCGCTGGTGGAGAGCACTGTACAAGACCTCGAAGAGGTAGTGCGGCAAAAAACCGTTTTGCCCGCCACGCTCACGGACGAACAGCTCAAAAAGGCGTGGGATATGGACAGGGATTACATGCAGTGGTGGTTCGACTATCTCTACGACCGCTACGACGAAATGCGCCTGCTGCTCGTCTATTCGGACGGAACGAAGTACGCGAACTTCGATCACGAATGGGTGGAGAATATGAGCCATACTACCTATGCGTATTACAAGGAGGCGCAGAGGTGCGGGCTGACAAAGACGGACATCTCCGAAAAGGAATTGCACGTCATGCTTTCGTCCTTCTGGACGGCAATCTGTGAGCCGCTCATTCACGGGTTTACAAAGGAAGAGGCAGGGCGCATCTCCGACTTGATGTGCGGACTGTTCGATTGGTATAAAATGCTCGGTTTCGAGCGGTAAATTCTGCCGCCCGCAGTGGCGGCAATTCTTTCGGCATAATGTTCGCATATGCGAACAAATAAAAGTACAGGAGGCTGTATGATAAAAAGTATCTTGAAGTACGCGGGTAAGTACAAGATTTTAACCGTTGTAGCGACTGTCATGGTCGTCATAGCGGTGGCGGCGCAGATCTTGCCGTACATATTTGCGTATCAGATCATCTCGCCGCTCATTGCGGGCGGGAGCATTCCGTGGCAGTTTGCCGTGAGCAGAGTGGCGGGCGTTGCCGTCTGTCTTGTTCTGAACTTCGTGTTCTATCTCGGCGGGCTGTCTCTCTCGCACATTGCGGCGTTCAACACGCTGTACAATCTGCGCGTGAGCTTGCAGGGCAAAATGGAGAAACTGCCCCTCGGCGTGGTGCAGGAGAAGGGGACGGGAAATCTCAAAAAACTGTTTGTGGACGACGTGGAGAGTATGGAACTTCTGCTCGCGCACGCCATACCCGAAGGCATCGGAAATCTGCTCATTCCCATCGGCGTATTTATCGCCATGTTCGCGATCGATTGGAAACTCGCGCTCTTAACACTTATTATGCTTCCCATTGGTGTGTGGGCGGTCATGATGATGACGCGCGCCGGTTTTGCCAAGATGGACAGCTACTACCGTTCGGCGCAGGTCATGAACAACACCATCATCGAATACGTCAACGGCATGGAAGTCGTCAAAGTGTTCGGCAGGGACGGCGATTCGTATAAGCGGTACAAAAAGAACGTGGAGGCGTACCGCGATTTCACGCTGGACTGGTATCGCGTGTGCTGGCCGTGGATGGCGGTGTATGCGGGCGTGTTTGCCTGCTGCTCGCTGTTCACGCTTCCCTTCGGCGGCATGTTCGTCGCGTGCGGCTGGTCGCAGCTTGCAGACCTCATTTTGGTGCTTTGCCTTTCCTTCGGGCTGGGCGGCCCGCTCATGAAGGCGATGCGCTTCGTTCCCTCGCTCGCGCAGGTGGACAGGAAAGTCAAGGAACTCGAAAAGACTTTGGACGCCGAGCCGCTGAAAAGCAAAAATGGCGCCTTTACGGGTAATGGCAACACGGCGGTGTTCGA
>CALVMN010000031.1:0-20010 GCA_944346365.1 Candidatus Gallimonas merdigallinarum | reverse complement strand
TTGTATTAAACTTCTTTTCTCTTGACATAAAAATATGCACCTCCAAAAGTCTGTCCAACTTTTGGGGTGCATATCAATTGCACGGCTCTTTTGCATGCAGACATCTTGTCGGCGTCCTTTCTGACAAAATACGCTGTGTTTCGTCATATCTTCCATGCGTGCGCAAGCGTGCAGGTGTTATTATAGGGCAAACGGTACGGGAGGCGGCTATGCAGACGCTCTTATTGGACAGACGCACGCAGGATATGATCGAGGGGTACGTTCCCGACGGAGAGGTGCTCACGCTTTTGGTTCGGTTTTTCTCGATTTTTTCGGACAGTACGCGCCTGCGCATTCTTTCCGCGCTCGCCATATCGGAAATGTGCGTTACGGATATTTCCCGCGTGCTGGGCATCAATCAGACGACGGTCAGCCATCAGCTCCGCTTTTTGAAGGACGCGGGCATGGTGCGCACCGACCGCCACGGGAAGATCATCTTTTACTCGCTCTCCAACGAGATCGTGAACGACGTGCTTTTAAAAGGCGTGGAGTTTCTGGGGTATTAAGTTTCCGCATTGTTTTCAGAATACTGCGGGAAACGTCTGTGTATGTATGAAAAAAGCGCGCTTTATGCGCGCTTTTTTGCCTCCTGCGGCTCTGTAAGGACAATCCTGCCGCGGGAGGCGGGGTCGTCGCGGATGATCTCGCCGACGGCGGGAACGCGGATGCAGCCGCGCTTCGGATTTTTGACGCTGATCACGGGCGAGATGAGGTCGGCGCGCACGTCCGATTTCTCGAAGGCGAGGTCCGCGCCCTCCGTTTCGCAGTTGAAAAGGCGCAGGTTCTCGCAGTAGCAAAGGGGCTGTGTGCCGATGATCTTGCAGTCGATGAGCGTCAGCCCGTCCGAATACCAGCCTAAATATTCGCCCCGTATCACGCAGTTGCGCACGGTCACGTTTTTCGTGTGCCAGAAGGCGTCCTTCGTCTCCAAAACGCTGTCCGAAATGATCGCGTTTTCCACGTATTGGAAGGAGTATTTCCCGCGGAATTGCACGCCTTCAAGGTCGAGGTTCTTTGCACGGAGGAAGCAGTATTCGCTCACCGCCGTGCAGTTCTTCATGGTCACGCGCTCGCTCGACCAGCCGAACTCGGGGGATACAATATCGCAGTTTTCCAGAGAAACGTCGCGGCACTCGCGGAGCGCCTTGATGCCGTGCATGGCGGTATCGCGCACGCGGATATGCTCCGAATACCAGAGCGCGGCGCGGCATTTCTCCGTCATTTCGCAGCCGCGCACGGTCAGCCCGCGCGTATGCCAGAAGGGGTAGCGGAGGTTGAAATAACAGTCCTCCGCTGCAATATTTCTGCTCTCTTTGAATGCGCTCTCGCCGTCGGCGGGTCCGTCGAAACGGCAGTGTTTCACCGTCACGCCGTCGCTCGCGTACAGTGCGCGCTCTTCGTCAAACGTTTCGTTCTCGATCGTCTCCATGGTTTTTCCGTATAAAAGTTTTTTCCAATCATATTATACCCACTTTTCCAGAGAATGAAAATACTTTTTGGCTATGGTGTCCGATAGCCTCCGCGCATACCTGCGGATTTTGCGTTTTCTTCGGGCAATTTCTGCCAATTGCTTGAAAAATATGCGCAAAGCGTGTATAATAAAACTATGGGCGAAAACGTCGTACGGGAAAAACTCAAACTGCTGCCCGATTCTCCCGGCGTCTATATCATGCTGGATAAAGAGGGGACGGTCATCTATGTGGGGAAAGCCCGCGTGCTGAAAAACCGCGTGCGGCAGTATTTCCATTCCTCGCCCAAGCCGAGCAAAGTGCAGGCGATGGTGGACTGCATTGCCGATTTTTCCTATATCGTCACCCCGTCGGAGGTGGACGCGCTCGCGCTCGAAAATACCTATATCAAGAAGTATAAACCGAAGTACAACATCCTTTTAAAGGACGATAAGACCTATCCCTATATCAAGGTGCATACCAAAGAGGCGTTTCCCCGCATATCCGTCACGCGGCGGGTGAAATTGGGGGACGGCAAGTATTTCGGTCCGTTCATGGGCGGCGTTTCGTGCAAAGACATCGTGGACGTCGCCGCGCGCGTCTATCATATCCGCACCTGCGGGGTCGCCGTAACGGAAAAACCCAAAAAACCCTGCCTCAACTATCATCTCGGGCGGTGCGGCGCGCCCTGCGCACACTATATCTCCCGCGAGGAATACGCCGTCTGCGTTGAAAAGGCGATTGCCTTTCTGGGCGGCAACTACGAGGAAGCGGAGGCACTCCTCACGCAGAAGATGAACGCCTTTGCGGAGAACGAGGAGTTCGAGCTTGCGCTCGAATACCGCAACAAGATCGAAATGCTCTCGCGCCTCGGCGAACGGCGGATCACCGCCATGCCGCGCGACGTGGACGCCGATATCTGGGCGTACGCCTCCAACGGACTGTACGCGTCCATCAGCGTGCTCGTCACGCGCGGCGGCATTATGCAGGGCAGCCGCAGTTATTCGCTGGACGAGGGCGCGGGCGACCGCGCGGAGAGCTTTCTCTCCTTCCTCACGCAATACTATGCCGCGCACGCCTTCCCGCACGAGATCGTGCTCGACGAGCAGATCGACGACGCGCTCTTTCTCTCCTATGCGGAGGAGCGGGCGGGGCGCAAGGTGGAACTTACCCGTCCCAAATTCGGCATCCGCCGCGAACTTCTCGATATGGCGGAGGGCAACGCCAAGGAATACCTCGAAAAGTCCATTTCCGCCATTCAGCACAAGAACGATATGACGGTGAACGCCTGCGAACGGTTAAAGACGCTGCTCCGCCTTTCGCGCTATCCCAAACGCATGGAATGCTACGATATTTCCAACGTCTCGGGCGTGGACAAGGTGGGGAGCATGGTCGTGTTCACCGACGGCGAAGCGGATAAGTACGAGTACCGCCGCTTCCGCATCCGAACGGTGGAGGGCGCGAACGATTTCGCTTCCTTGCAGGAAGTCCTGCGCCGCCGCCTTGCAAAACTCGGAACGGAGGAAGAGGAACGCTTTGCAAAGCCTCAGCTCATCGTCATCGACGGCGGCAAGGGGCAGCTCAGCTCCGTCAAGGCGATTTTCGACGAACTCGGCGTTTCGGACATCGACCTCGTTGCGCTTGCCAAGCAGGAGGAAGAGGTCTACACGCTGTGGCAGGACGAGCCTGTGCGGCTGGATCGGCGGGACTACGCCCTGCGCACCTTGCAGCGTATCCGCGACGAGGCACACCGCTTTGCCGTCACCTATTTCAGAAACCTGCACAGCAAGCGCAATCTCGCTTCCGTGCTCGAAGAGATCGAGGGCGTGGGCAAGAGCAAGCGCGCCGCGCTGCAAAAGGCGTTCGGCACGATCGACAGGATCATGCGCGCCGCTCCCGAAGAACTTGCGCGGGTGGAGGGGATCGGTCCCCAGCTTGCCGCGCGTATTCATACTTATTTCGAGGAATTATGAAGTATCGTATTTTTCTCTCCGATTTTGACGGCACGCTCGTCCGTGCCGACGGCACGATCTCCCAAGCCAACAAAGACGCTATTGCCGCCTACCGTGCGGCGGGCGGCGTGTTCGCCGTATGCACGGGGCGTATGCTCGCGTCCATTCTTCCCCGCCTGAAAGAGCTGGGCATCGAGGACGGACTGGTCGTCGCCTATCAGGGCGCGACCATTGCCGACGTGAGAACGGGCGCGCTGTTGAAGAACGACGGATTCGAGCAGGCGGACGCGCTCCGCATTCTCGATCTGTTGGAGGACGACGGACATCACGCGCACGTGTACACCGTGCAGGACGTGTACTGCAACCGCGACGACGATGCGCTCAGAGCGTACGAGCGCGTCTGCGGCGTGAAGGCGCGTATCGTGCGGGGAGAGCGGCTCTCCGCGCTCGTGAAACGGGAGGGAATGCGCGTTGTGAAGATTCTCGCCATGGTGGAACCGGACGCCCGCCGTCCGCTCATGGAAAAGCTGAAAAAGGCGCTCGGCGACGGGTTTTATGTGACGACTTCTTCCGACTATCTCGTTGAAGTCATGCCCGCGGGGCAGTCGAAGGCGGCGGCGGTGGATTTTCTTTCCGCATACTACCATGTGCCGTGTGCGGAGATCGCCGCCATCGGCGATCAGCTCAACGACGTGCCGATGGTCGCGCGGGCAGGGGGCAGGTTTGCCGTCGGCAACGCGGAGCCGGAACTCAAAGCAATCGCGCGCGTCGTCTCCTCCGTGGAAGAGGACGGCGTGGCGGAAGCGCTGCAAATCGCGGCGGGCGAGTGAAATGCCGCGGCGTTTGAAAGGAAATTGAAAGGAGGCAGATTCGATATGACCGACAATCTATTGCCGAGAGAAACCGTGATGCTCGATAAGTTTGCGTCCGATCTGGGGCTGGAAATGCTGTACGCGGGGCGCGGGATTATCACGCTCACGAGCATCAGCGTCGACCGCCCGGGGCTTCGCCTCGCGGGATTTTTCAGCTATTTCGACGCGGCGCGCATCATGCTCATCGGGCTGACGGAGCACGAGTATATGCACTCCTTCTCCTCCGAACAGCGCAGGGAAATGATCAAAAAGCTCTTCGACTGCGGGGAGATCCCGTGCGTCATCTTTGCGCGCGATCTGCCCGTTCTGCCCGAGTTCATGGAGTGCGCGCGCGCGTCGCAGACGCCCATCTTCCGCACGGGCAAAATGACGTCGTCCATCATGGTCGATCTCTGTATCTATCTCAACCGCCTTCTCGCGCCTACGACGACGGTGCACGGCGTTCTGATGGACGTATTCGGCGCGGGCATTCTTCTGACGGGCAACAGCGGCGTCGGAAAGAGCGAGACGGCAATGGAGCTCATCAAGCGCGGACACCGCCTCGTCGCGGACGATTCCGTGCTCATTCACCGTGTGGAGAACGAACTGATCGGCACCGCGCCCGACCGCATCCGTTACTTTATGGAGCTGCGCGGGATCGGCATCATCAACGTCAAGAATATGTACGGCTCGGGCGCCGTCATGAAGGAAAAAGAGATCGAACTCGTCATGGAACTCGAACCGTGGCGGAAAGATAAGGAGTACGACCGCATCGGCGGCGAATCCAACGTTGAGACCATTCTCGGCGTGAATATTCCCCGCCTCATCGTACCCGTCAGCGCAGGGAGGAACCTTGCGATCCTGATCGAAGTTGCCGCGCGCGATCAGCGTTTGAAGAACATGGGCTACGACGCGGCGCAGGAACTCATTCAGAGAACGATCGGAAGATGACGGAACTTCTTGCCCCCGCGGGGGACGAACAATCGGCGTACGCCGCGCTGAATGCGGGCGCGGACGCCGTATATCTGGGACTTACGCGATTTTCCGCGCGCGAAAGCGCGGAAAATTTTTCCCTTTCCGCGCTGGAACGGGTCGCGCGGTTTGCGCATATCCGCGGCGCGAAGGTCTATGTTGCGCTCAACACGCTCGTCAAGGAGGAGGAGACGGGCGCGTTTTTCCATGCCGCGCGCGAGGCGTACAACGCGGGCGCGGACGCGATTTTGTTGCAGGATATTTTCCTCGGGCGCGCGCTCAAAGACGCCTATCCCGAACTGACGCTGCACCTCTCCACGCAGGCGGGCTGCTGCAACGTTCACGGCGCGGAAGTTGCGAAGGAGTACGGATTTTCGCGCGCGGTGCTCGCACGGGAAACGCCCGCGGAGGATATTGCCGCCATTTCCGCCGTCATCGAAACGGAGGCGTTTATTCAGGGCGCGCTCTGCACCTGTTTTTCGGGGCAGTGCTATCTCTCGTCCTTTGCGGGCGGCAACAGTGGCAACCGCGGGCGGTGCAAACAGCCCTGCCGCAAAAAGTACGCCGTCGACCGCGCGGGGTTTGAAGAGCCCGCCTATGCGCTTTCGCTCTCCGACCTTTCCGTCGGGAAGGACGTCAGGACTTTGCTCTCCGCAGGCGTGACTTCTTTGAAGATCGAAGGGCGTATGCGTTCGCCCGCCTATGCCGCGGCGGCGGTGAAGTATTACCGCGCCCTGCTCGCGGGGAAGGAGGCGGGCGGCGAGTTTTCCGACCTCGCGCGCGCCTACAACCGCGGCGGTTATACGCGCGGGATCGGGTTCGGGCAGGATAAATCGCTCCTCTCGCGCGCCGTGCAGGGGCATATCGGCGAACGGGCGGGATTCCTCTCCCGCCGGAACGGGAAATTCTTCTGCGAGAGCATGTTCGCGGCGCAGAAGGGGGACGCGTTCAAGATCCTGCGCGGCGGTAAAGAGGTCGGCGGCGCGGCGTTCGCGGGGAGCGGAACGGGCGGATTTTTCATCGTCGCTTCCGAAAAGCTCTGCGAGGGCGACGAAGTGCGCGTCACCACCGATACCGCCGCAAACGCCCGCGCGCTTGCGCCTGCGGCAGGGCGGCGCGCGGAGGTGTTCGTCCGCCTGAACGCGGGGCAGCCCGCGTTCGCCTCCTGCGAGGGGTTCTCGCTCACGGGCATCGTGTGCGAGGCGGCAAAGAACGCGCCGCTCACGGCCTCGGACGTCGCCGCGAATTTTGCAAAGACGGACGGACTTCCGCTCGCGCCCGACGTGCGCGTTGAGACGGACGGCGTGTTCCTGCCCAAGTCCGCGCTCAACGCTTTCCGCCGCGACTTTTACGAAGGACTTGCCGCGCACCTTGCTCCCGCGCGCGCTCCCTTGGCAGAAAAGGAAATACCCATGCCCGCAGTCGCGCGTTTGGAAGGGGGCATGACCGCGGTCATCGTTGCGGAGGGAACGCCCCTGCCCGAGGCGGACATCGTCGTCTGGAAGCCGCGCGACTACGCGAAACTTACCCCGCCCGCAGGCGTATGGCTGTATCTGCCGCCTCTCTTCACGGCGGCGGACGAGAAGCTCGTCGCGCCGCGCCTTTCAGAGTTTGCTGGCGTGTTCTGCGAGGGAACGTACGGCATCGCGCTTGCGCGCAAATACGGCGTGAAGCTGTTTGCGGGCGCGGGCTGGAATATAACGAACCCGTTCGCCGCCGTCGGCGCGGGCAGGGCGGCGGAATATTTTACGCTTTCCAAGGAAATTTCCGCCCGCGAACAGGGGCGGCTCGCCGCGGACAACGCTTTTTATCTTGCGGGCGGCGATTTAAAAGTGATGGATCTTTGTTACTGTCCGTTTTCGCGCACCTGCGCGTCGTGCGATCGGCGCGGGCGGTACACGCTGACGGACGAGGCGGGGCGGCAGTTCCCGCTGCGCAGATACCGCGCCGCGGAAGGGTGCAGATTCGAGCTGTTCAACTGCGTGCCGCTTGCGGCGGGCGGCGGGTGCGCCTCGGCGCTGCTCGACTGTTCGCTTGGCGACGTGCGCGCGGCGGCGGACGCGCATCATCCCGAAAAATATTATGCAAACGCCACCAAGGGGCACAGCGTCAGGAGTATGCTATGAACGAGAGCGCAAAACGGCTGGAACTTGATAAAATTCTCGCGCAGGCGGCTTCCTGCGCCGCCCTCGAAGGGGGGCGCGCGCTGCTGCTTGCCGCAGAGCCGACGGCGGACCTCGCGGAGGCAAGGCGGCTGCTCGACCTCACGGAGGAGGCAAGCACGCTGCTCTATCGGTGCGGCGCGGGCAAGATCGAAGAATTTCCGCCCGTTGCGGACAGTCTGGAACGCGCGGAGAAGGGGTCTGCGCTCTCGCCTGCGGAGCTGCTGGCGGTGGCGAAGCTCCTGCGCGCCGCGCGCATTTTGTACGCGTCCGTACGCAGTTACGCCGACGTGAGCGTGGAGCGCATGAAGGCGCTCACCGAACACCTTGCGTTCGATAAAAATCTCGAAGAGGACATCGGGCGCAAAATTTTAAACGAAAACGAACTTTCCGACCACGCGAGCGAACGGCTGTATTCGCTCCGTTCGCAGATCCGACTTTTAGGCGAGCGTATCCGCGCCCGCCTGCAAAGCTATCTCGGCGGCGAAGAGCGCAAGTATCTGCAAGAGGGCATCGTCACGGTGCGCGGAGACAGATACGTCATTCCCGTCAAGGCGGAATATAAGCGCAGTATCCGCGGGTTTATCCACGACCGCTCGCAGAGCGGCGCAACGGTGTTCATCGAACCCGAGGAAGTGCTGGAAATGAACAACGAACTGCGTTCGCTCATGCTGGACGAGCGCGAGGAGATCGAGCGAATCCTTTCCGAACTCTCCCGCGCGGTGGGCGGAATGCGCGCCGAACTCGAACGCGATGCGGAAGTGCTTGCCGAGGCGGACAGCTTCTACGCCCGCGCAGAGTACGGGTATCGGCTGAAATGCGTCAAGCCCGTTCTGAACGGAAACGGCGTTGTGGAAATCCTCAAAGGCAGGCATCCGCTGCTCGATCGGAACACCGCCGTACCCGTCACGCTCTCGGTGGGGGAACGGTACAAATTCCTGCTCATTTCGGGCGCGAATACGGGCGGCAAGACGGTCACGCTCAAAATGTGCGGACTGTTCTGCCTGATGGCGGCGTGCGGTCTGTTCGTGCCTGCGGCAGAGGGGACGCGCCTTTCCGTATTCGACGGCGTGTGGTGCGACGTCGGAGACAGTCAATCCATCGAGGAGAACCTTTCCACGTTCTCGTCGCATATCGTGCATATCAAAGAGATTCTGGAATGCGCTACGGCGCGCTCGCTGGTGCTCATCGACGAGCCGGGCGGCGGCACCGATCCCGAAGAGGGCGCGGCGCTCGCGCAGGCGGTTTTGAACGCGCTTTTGCGGCGCGGGTGCAGGGGGATCGTCACCACCCACTATTCCGCGCTCAAAGAGTTCGCCTACGGGGCGAAGGGCATTGAAAACGGGTGCATGGAGTTCGACGCAAGCGACTTCAAACCGCTCTACAAACTCAAAATCGGCGCGCCCGGGTCCTCCAACGCCCTGCTCATCTGTACGCGGCTGGGACTTCCGCAGGAGACGGTGGACGAGGCGAAGAGCTATCTTTCGGAGGGCGCGCGCTCCTTCTCGGAGACGCTCCGCGCCGCCGAAGAGAGCCGTATCCGCACGGAAGAGACGATGAAAAGCGCCGAATCGCTCAAAAGGAGCTGGGAAGAGCGGCTCTCCGCGCTCGGCAAAGAGGAGGAGAAGTTCCGCGCCGAACGCGAACGCTTCCTCACTTCCGCCAAGGCGGAGGCAAGGCGGATCGTCGCGGCGCGCACGCAGGACGCGGAGGAACTGCTCGCCGAAATGGAAGAGATCTTCCGCAAGGAAAACTACACCGAAGCCGATCTCATCCGCGCGCGCACGCTGAAAAACAAGATGGAGAACGCGCCCGCGGAGGAAGAGCCCGTCCGCGCCGTTCCCGTGGACGCTGCAAAGCTGAAAGCGGGCGATAAAGCGCTCGTCGGGTCGATGAACGCCGAGGGCGTCGTTCTGAGCGTGCGCAAAGAGAAGGGAACGTGCGAGGTGCAGGTGGGCGCGTTCAAGGTGAACGCGAAGATTTCCGATCTCTTCACCGTGGGCAGGGCGAAAGCGGAAAAGCAGGAGAAAAAGCACAGCGTGCAGGTTACGCGCAATCTCAAAGAGCGCGCGGCGGCGCACCTCGAATGCAACGTCATCGGCATGACGACGGCGGAGGCGCTCCCCGAAGTGGAGGCATTTCTCGACAGCGCGGTGCTCGCCAATCTTCCCGAAGTGCGCATCGTTCACGGCATGGGAACGGGCAAACTCCGCGCCGCCGTCCACGATTTTCTAAGAAAAAACAAGCGCGTCGCCTCCTTCCGCCTCGGAAAATACGGGGAGGGCGAGAGCGGCGTTACGGTCGTCACTTTAAAATAACGCATATTCCGGACGGGTCTCCGATACAATACTGTAAGGGAAAAATACGAACCACGCCTTTGGCGGAATCTTTTCGGCATCTTTTTGCTCATCTTCCTTGCAATACGCTTGTATGGCTGCGTCATCTTCACAAAAATCCGGCGCGAAAATCTTCACGCCAAAGGTGCGAAGCAATCAAAAGCGGCAAGATGGGCGGTCAGACGCGGCGAAGCCCGCGGCGCGTGCCGTGTGGCACGGGCAAGGGGTTCAACAAAGTATGAGCGCACAGTTTCCGCTTTTGATCGGGTTCGTATTACTCCCTTACAGTATAGAGTGATACTCTCTGTGAGGTGACCTGCTTTGAAAAAACTCTCCGCGCGGGCGATCGCCGCGCTCACGAACGGCGTGCTCGCACTCATTCTCATCGTTGTGGGCGCGGTGTGTTTCTTCCCGACGTCATCGCACGTTGCGGGGGTGGAGGAGCGCGTTTTATATCGCGGCAATGCGGACGACGCGGTTTCTCTGATGTTCAACGTCTATTGGGGGAGCGAGGAGGTGGAGGGGATCCTGTCCGTGCTGGAAGAGTACGGCGCGAAGGCGACCTTCTTTGTGGGCGGAAGCTGGGCGGACGACAACACCGCGCTCGTCAGGCGCATTGCCGAGGCGGGGCATGAAGTCGCCTCGCACGGGTATTTCCACCGCGACCACTCCGCGCTCGATTACGACGGGAATTATAAGGAGATCAAACAGAGCGTCGATTTTCTCTCGCTCGCCGCAGGGCGGGAGATCGCGCTGTTCGCGCCCCCGTCGGGCGCGTATAACGACGACACGGTGCTCGCCGCCGAGAGTCTGGGGCTGAAAACGGTCATGTGGAGCCGCGATACCGTCGATTGGCGGGATAAGGACGAAGAGCTGTGTTATACCCGCGCCACCGAAAATCTGGAAGCGGGCGAGCTCGTCCTCATGCACCCCATGGAACACACGCTCAGAGCGCTCCCGCGCATTCTCGGCTACTGCGCGCAGCATGGTCTGCGCGTCGTGACCGTGAGCGAAAATATCGGATAAAAAAACGGAAACTACACATACATAACGAGGAAAGATTATGATTCAGACAAAGATTCTCGAAAACGGCGTGCGCGTCATCGTCAAACGCATGGAGGGGCTGCTCTCCGTCTCTATGGGCGTGCTCGTCGGCACGGGCGCGGCGTACGAGACCGACCGCGAGGACGGCATCTCCCACTTCATCGAGCATATGCTCTTCAAGGGGACGGAAAAGCGCACGGCGTTTGAAATTTCCGACGCGTTCGATTCCCTCGGCGCGCAGGTGAACGCGTTCACGGGGAAGGACCTGACCTGCTATTACTCCAAAGCGACGAGCGATCACGCCGCCGAGGCGTTCGCACTGCTTGCCGATCTCTTTTTGCATTCCGTATTCCCCGAAGAGGAGATGGCGCGCGAAAAGGGCGTCGTCGTCGAAGAGATCAACATGGACGAGGATTCTCCCGAAGATCTGTGCCTCGACCTTCTGTCGCGCGCGGCGTTCGGCGGCGCAAATTACGGCAGGAACATTCTCGGCACGGCGGAGAACGTGAACGGATTCACCCGCGAGGACCTGCAAGCGTACAGAAAGGAGCGGTACTGCCCTGAAAACGTCGTCGTCTCCTTTGCGGGGAACATCGATCCCGCGCAGGCGATCGCCATGACGGAAGAGTATTTCGGCGGTATGGCGCGCACCGCCTTCCGCGAACGGGAAAAGAAGGTCGTCTGGCAGGGCGGAACGCTCTTCCGCAAAAAGCCCATCGAACAGGCGCATTTCGCCGTTGCGTTCCCCTCCGTAAAGCGGGAGGACGCGTCCCGTCCCGCGGTGCAGGTCATGAACGCGATCTTCGGCGGCGGCATGAGCTCCCGTCTCTTCAAGCGCGTGCGCGAGGAGCTGGGGTTGGCGTACTCCGTCTATTCCTATTCCACCCACTATCTGGAAACGGGACTTCTCACCGTCTACGCGGGCGTGAATCCCGCCAAGGCGAAGGACGCGGCGGAGGCGGTTCGCGCCGTCATCGAGACGATGAAAAAGGACGGCGTTTCGGAGGCGGAGTTCCTGCGCGGCAGGGAACAGCTCAAAGCGAGCAGCATCTATTCGCAGGAAAATACCTCCGCACAGATGCTCCTGTACGGCAAGGAAATGCTCTACAACAACGCCGTGTACGACTTTGAAAAGCGCATGGCGGAGATTTCCGCGCTGACCCGCGCAGACATATGTGCGGCGATCGAGTCGGGATTCGACTTCTCGCGCGCGGCGGTCGCCTCGGTGGGCAATCTCGAAGAAGAGATCAGAATATGAGCGAACGCGCCGAGGGCTTTGCGCCCGTCTGTTTTGCGGACAGCCGCGTGCTGATTTTGGGGAGTTTTCCCTCCGTCAAGAGCCGCGCCGAGGGGTTCTACTACGGCAACCCGCGCAACCGCTTTTGGGGCGTCGTGTGCGGGTTTTTCGGGGAGGACGTACCGAAGGACATTGCGGGCAAGGTGGATTTTCTGCGCCGCAGGAACATTGCGTTGTGGGACTCCGTGACCGCCTGTTCCATTCACGCCTCGGAGGACGCGTCCATCCGCGAAGCGGACAGGGCGGACGTCGCGGGGCTGATCCGCGGCACGGCGGTGCATACCGTTCTGTGCAACGGCAAGGCGGCGTTTGCGTACCTTCCAAAGGAGTTTCTCCCCGACCATGTCCGCGTTCTGTGCCTGCCTTCGACGTCGCCCGCCAATCCGCGCTTTTCGGCGGATGCGTGGCGCGCGGCGCTTGCGGAGGCGTTGGAGGAGGGATAAATGCTTACATACGAAGCGGCGCTCGCCGCGCTGGAAGAACATCGGGACGAAGGCTACCGCGCCTTTCACAGAAAACTTTTAAAGGACGATTCGATCAACGTCATCGGCGTGCGGATGCCCGTTCTCCGCGCCCTCGCAAAGAGGTGGAAAGGGGAGTGGGAAAGCGTGCGCACGTTCCCCGACGAGTATTACGAAGTCACCTTTTTGAAGTGCGCCGTCGCGGCGCAGCTGCCCTATGAACAGCTCCTTGCCGCCCTCGACGGGCTTGTGGGATTGATCGATAATTGGGCGACGTGCGACGGATTCGCGCCCGCGTGCATTGCAAAACATCGGGCGGAGTTCGCGCCGTACATTGAAAAGTATCTCGCCGACGGGCGCGTATTCGTGCGGCGGTTCGCGCTGACCACGCTCCTTCATTTCTATGTGGACGGGGAGGGGCTTCCCTTCGTGCTGGACTGTCTGAAAAAGGTGCGCGCGGAGGAGTACTACGTCTCCATGGCGGCGGCGTGGCTGGCGGCGGAAGTCATCGTGAAGTTGCCTTCTGCGGGCGAGAAGCTCTTAACGGATCGCGCGCTCGATCCGGTCACGCACGACCGCGCGATCCGCAAGGCGTGCGAGAGTTTCCGCGTCACGCCGCAGCGGAAAGAGGCACTCCGCGCGCTCAGGTGCGGCTGTCACAAAAAAGAGTGACTTTTTCACGCCTGTTTGCAGGAAAAGTATTGACAAATTTCCCCGAATGGGGTAGAATATGAAAAAATATACGCGCACCCGCCGTTTGCGGGGCAGCATGGAGGATCAGTCATGTACGAAAAAGTTTGCAAAATGCTCGCAGAGCAGCTCGATATTTCCGCCGATACGATCACCCCGCAGTCCGAAGTCGTCAAGGATCTCGGCGCGGATTCGCTCGACGTCGTCGAACTCATGATGGCGCTCGAAGACGAGTACGGCATCACTCTTCCCGAGGGCGAAGTTGAAAACGTCAAGACGGTGCAGGACATCGTCGATATGATGGAAAAATTGCAGAAATAACCGAACGGATCGAGAGAGCACACAGGGCTGCGCAGTGGCGCGGCTCTTTTTTCATGCCGCGCGGCGCGGGGCGCGGCGGAACGCGTTGCGTGCGGCGGGCGGTTTCGGGCGAATCGAATGAATATATGCGCGTTTTCGTGCGGAATATGCCGAAAAACGCTAAATATTGCGCAAAAGACTTGCCGCATACCGCAAAATATGGTATAATAAGGAAAAGAATTTTGCATTTTGAAGGGGCGACTATGGCACAGCAGCATTACGATGCGGGCGATATTACCATTCTCGAAGGGCTGGACGCGGTGCGTCTGCGCCCGGGTATGTATATTGGCTCGACAGGTACGCGCGGATTGCACCACATTCTCTGGGAGATCGTGGATAACGCGATCGACGAGGCGGCGAACGGGTACGCGGACAAGATCAGCGTGACCCTGCATAAGGACGGGAGCGTCTCCGTCGAGGACAACGGCCGCGGCATTCCCACCGATATCCACCCCAAAACGAAGGTCTCGGGCGTGCAGGTCGTCTTTACGCAGCTCCACGCGGGCGGCAAGTTCGACGAGCACAATTACTCCTTTTCGGGCGGTCTGCACGGCGTGGGCGCGTCCGTCACCAACGCGCTCTCCAAGTGGCTGAAAGTGCGCGTCAACAAGGACGGCGACACATGGGAAATGGAGTTCCATTCCTATTTCGACGAGAAGAAGCAAAAGACGGAATCGGGCATTCCCGTCGCGCCCCTCAAAAAGACGGGCAAGTGCGGGAAGGCGCACGGCACGCTCGTGCAGTTCCTGCCCGACGATACGGTATTCTCCTCAGTCGAGTTCCAGCTTTCCACGGTCGAGCACCGTCTCAGGGAGCTTGCCTTCCTCAACAGGGGGCTTACCATTGTGCTCACCGACGAGCGCATCACGATGAACGAATACGCCGAAAAGACGGGCGCGGACGACGGCGAGGCGCGCCAGCTCGATCTGATGGGCGCAACGCAGCCCTATTCCGTGACGTACTGTTATCAGGGCGGCATTGCCGATTTCGCAGCCTATCTCAACGAGGGTAAGAGCAAGCTCTATGCGCAGCCTCTCTATTATAAGGGCGAGCGCGACGGCATCTATGTGGAGTTCGCCATTCAGCACACGGGCGAGTTCACCGAAAACCTCTTTTCCTTCGTCAACAATATTCCCACGCCCGAGGGCGGATTCCACGAAATGGGTTTCCGCGGCGGCATCACGCGTATGCTCAACGACTATGCGCGCGACAACAAGCTCATCAAGGATAAAGACCCCAATTTCCTCGGCGACGATTTCCGCGAGGGCATTACGGCAGTTCTTTCCGTCAAGATGAAGAACGTGCAGTTCGAGGGTCAGACCAAGACCAAACTCGGCAATCCTGAGGCGCGCGCGCCCGTTGAGAGCGTCGTGGTGGAGGGACTTCGCGAGCTTGCAGCGAATGCGCAGAACAAAAAGACGTTCGACGAGATCATCAAAAAGGCGCAGGGCGCGGCGCGCGTGCGCATTGCGGCGCGGCAGGCAAAGGACACGGCGCGCGCCAAAAACAGCATCGATTCGCTGCAGCTCGTGGGTAAACTTGCCGCCTGCTCGGGCAGAAAACCCGAGCTGAACGAGCTGTTCATCGTCGAGGGCGACTCGGCGGGCGGCACGGCGAAACAGGCGCGCGTACGGCAGTTCCAATCCATTCTGCCTCTCCGCGGCAAGCCGCTCAACGTCGAGAAAAAACGCCTCGATCAGGTGCTGGCGAACGAGGAGATCCGCACCATCATCTCCGCGCTCGGCGCGGGCGTCGGGAACGACTTCAACCTCGAGAAACTCAACTACCACAAGGTTATCATTCTATCCGACGCCGATCAGGACGGATTCCATATCCGCTGCATTCTGCTCACTTTCTTTTTCAGGTATATGCGCGAGCTCGTCAACGCGGGGCACGTCTATATCGGAATGCCGCCGCTCTATAAGGTCTACCGCGCCAACGGCAGCGCGGAGGAGTACGCGTACGATGAAAAGGAGCTTGCCGAAAAGATCGAAAAGGTGGGGCGCGGGTACCTCGTGCAGCGGTACAAAGGGCTGGGCGAGATGAGCGCCGAACAGCTCTGGAAAACGACCATGGATCCCATGCGCCGCAATCTGACGCAGGTGACCATCGAGGACGCCGTTGCGGCGGAGGATATGATCACGACGCTCATGGGCGACAGGGTGGAAGGCAGAAAGGAATTTCTCAACAGGAACGCCAATTTCAACAAGACGGACGCGTTCATGGATAAGGTGAAGATCAGGAAGGAGGACGACGATGAAGCGTGAGGAAAAGAAACAGGAAGAACCGCAGGGAACCCTGTTTGTAACGCCGCTCGAAGAAGTCCTGCCTTCCGCAATGCTTCCGTATGCGGAGTTCGTCATTCTCGACCGCGCCCTTCCCCGCGTGGAGGACGGTCTGAAACCCGTCCAGCGGCGCATTCTCTATACCATGTACGAGATGGGGCTTACGCCCGACAAGCCGCATAAGAAGTCGGCGCGAATCGTCGGCGACTGCATGGGTAAATATCATCCGCACGGCGACTCATCGGTGTACGACGCCATGGTGCGTATGGCGCAGGACTTCAACATGGGGCGCACGCTCGTCAACGGACACGGCAACTTCGGCTCGGTGGACGGCGATCCCGCCGCCGCCATGCGCTATACGGAGGCGCGCCTGGAACCGCTCGCGCTCGAACTGCTGCGCGATCTCGATAAGAACACCGTTCCCTTCTCGCTCAACTTTGACGATTCGCTCAAAGAGCCGGATATGCTCCCCGGGCGCTTCCCCAACCTGCTCGTGAACGGCGCTTCGGGTATTGCGGTGGGGCTTGCGACGAATATCCCGCCCCACAATCTGGGCGAGGTGATCGACGGCGTCGTCGCCTACATCGAGCATCCCAATATCAAGTTCAACGAAATGCTCCGCTATATTCCCGCGCCAGACTTCCCCACGGGCGGGTACATCATCGCCAACGAGCTAAATCAGGCGTATAAAACGGGCAAAGGGCGCATTCTTATCCGCGCAAAGGTGCGCGTGGAGGACGGCGACGGGGATAAAAAGAATATCGTCATTACGGAACTTCCCTATCAGGTGAACAAATCGACGCTGCTCAGAAAGATCGCCGACCTCAGGGAGGAGAAGAAGGAACAGCTTGCAGCGATCTCCCGCGTGAGCGACGAATCCGACCGCGACGGTATCCGCGCCGTCATCGAGGTGCGACCCGACGGCGACGTGAACAAGATTTTGAAAATCCTCTATAAATACACCGACCTCGAAGTGACGTTCGGCATGAACATGGTTGCCATTGCGGGCGGAAAACCCATGCTGATGGGGTTGATGGATATCATCCGCTACTATGTGAACTATCAGCGCGAAGTCGTGCTCCGCCGCACCAAGTTCGACCTTGCGGCGGCGAAGGAGCGGTGTCATATCCTCGAAGGACTTATCATCGCCGTACGCAATATCGACGAGGTCGTCAAGATCATCAAGAACGCCGAATCGACGGCGGACGCGCGCGACAAGCTGAGAAAACGCTTCTCGCTCTCCGAAAAGCAGGCGCAGGCGATCCTCGATCTCCGTCTCGCCCGCCTCACCAAGCTCGAAGTGTATAAGCTGGAAGAGGAGCTGAAACGGCTGAAAGAGCTGATCGAAAAGCTCACCGCCATCGTCAACAGTCAGAAAAAACAGCTCGAAGTCGTCAAGGAAGAGATCCTTGAAATCAAGAAAAAATACAAGACGCCGCGCAAGTCCGTGCTCGTGTTCTCGGAGGACGAGGCGGAGGCGGAACGCGCCGACATCAAGGAGCCGGGCGTGCTGAGCGTGGCGTGTATCACGGCAGACGGCAGGCTCAAATGCGTGACGGAGCGCAACTTCAATTCTTCCAACAAGGTCATCGGCCCCAACTCCAAGCCGAGTTCCGTCGTCGTCAAGCATATCCGCCTTCTCTCCGACGAACAGATGCTCGTCATCTCCGATTACGGCAACTGCTACCGCATTTACGGCGACGCGGTCGGGTGCAAGTTTTCCGATCATGGTTTCCTGCTTTCGGAACTGCACGAGGACGCCGCGGAGGACGAAAAGCCCGTGGCGCTCTTCCGTGCGGAAGTCGGCAACGGGGATCTGCTGTTCATCACCGAAAAGGGGATGCTCAAAAAGACGGCGTGGGCGGAATACGCCGTGGGTAAGAGCGTCTTTCAGGGGATCCGTCTCAACGATGGAGACAAGCTGTTCTACGTACAGCCCGACGCTGACGAAGAGGGCGTCACCGTATTCTTCGTTACGCAGGACGGAATGTGCCTCAATGCCAAAAAGGACGATATTCCCGTGCAGGGGCGCGTCTCGGGCGGCGTAAAGGGCATCAACCTCCGCGAGGGCGACCGCGTCGTGTTCGCCTCCCAGATCGACGGCGAGGGCGAGATCGTCATCGCCACATCGGAAAGCCGGTTCAAACGCGTCATCGCCGCGCAGATCGACCCGCTGCCGCGGTACAGGAAGGGCGTGCAGATCGCCTCGCTCAAAGGCGCGAAGGTCATTTTCGCAAACTACGTCACCGTGCCGTATATGCTCGCCGTCGTCACGCAGGACGATACGATGACGGAGCTGAGTACGGAGGAGATCCCCATCGACGCGACGAATACCCGCGGCAGGGCGCTCAAAGGCGTAAAGTGGAAGGCGAAGGAAGTTTACGCCATGCGCTACCGCGAGGCGGAGGAATCGTGATCCGCGCGCCGATCTATCGGAATATAACAATCAAATCCCGCGGGCGCGCCGTCCGGCGCGCCCGCGGGATTTTTGCGCGACGGAATTTCGCATATGGCATTTCTGCCGCGCGCGAAAACCGTCGGATTGTCACGCAAATGTAACGCAGATGTAAAATCTGTGTATGTAACCTGCCTCAACAGCGGCATGGACGAACGCACCGCCGCGGGTGCATTTGACGACTGACGGCGAACACAACAAACAAAAGGAGACAGAGACCATGAGAAACTTCAAACGTACAAAGAGCTTATCGGTGGCGAATATCTTTGCGCCCGCGCCCGTCGGAAACGGCGGGACGGAGCGCAGACTTTTCGCTGTTCAGGTAGGCTCTTTCTCTTGTCTCGGGAGGGCTGTATGGCACTTGAAAAGATCAGGCTGAAACACGGCTCTCCCGAGTGGCTCGCGTTCAGGCGAACGGGAATAGGCGGCTCGGACGCGGCGGCGATCCTCGGGCTGTCCCCGTTCAAGTCAAACATTGAGGTTTGGGAGGAGAAAGTGGGGCTCCGCGAGCCCGAGGACATCTCCGATAAACCGCAGGTGCAGTACGGAACAAGGGCGGAGGATATGCTCGTCAAGCTGTTTGCGCTCGACTATCCGCAGTACAAGGTGCGTCAGGATAAGCAGACGGTGTACCGCAGAGGGTTTATGTTCGCCTCGCTTGACGGAGAGCTTACGGAAATCGAGACAAAGGCGCGCGGGTTTATCGAGATAAAGACCACGGAGATACACTCCGCCGCCGCGTTGCAAAAGTGGGACGGGCACGTTCCCGAGTATTACTACGCGCAGGTGTTACACTACTTCGTTACGCTCGGTTGGACGTTCGCGTGGCTGAAAGTACAAATCAAGCAGACAGGCAGGAACGAGCAGACAGAGTTTATCACAAGGCATTATCCGTTCCTGCGCAGGGCTCTCATGGAGGACATGAAATTCCTCTACACGAGAGAAAAAGAGTTTTGGGGCTATGTTGAGCGGAAACAAAGACCGCCGCTGCTCCTACCCCCGATTTACAAAGAGTAACAAAAATCAAAATTTTTGGAGGACAAACTTATGGCAAACGAATTAGCACTCATTCTGAAAAGCCCCGTCTGCAAATCTTCTGAACGCCGCCGCCCAACAGCCTACTGCGCCGATAACTTACGGACAGCAGCTTGCCGCCGCCGCTTCACCGCAGCAGACACCGACGGAAAGCTCTCCTGATACATCAGGCGGGACAGGCGCAACGGGCTCCACGGGCTCAACAGGAGGCTCTACGGCGGGCAGCGGAGAGGTCGATACATACGAGGAGTTCTTGCTCAAACAAGAGGGTTTTTACAAAGAGCAGCTCGACAAGCTCAATGCTCAAATCGAGCAGAACAAGCAGAACGCCTTGCAAAGCTGCGCGCGCAGGACAATACGGCGGCTATGGCGCAGGGCATTCTCGATAAGGTAGGCAGAGTTTCAAACGTGCTCATGGCTCCTATCGGAAAAATGGACAGGTTTGTTGTCCGCCGCCTGTTCGGGGCTTGTCAGGTACAGGTGCAAAAGGACGGCGGGGCAAAAATCGGCACCGAGGCAAACAAGATAGAGGCGGGCAAGCTGCTGAAACGGGTTATCCTTGAAACGCAGCAGAACTCCCTCGCAACGGAACGCTCTGCTGCAATGCGTTCGGGCAATGAGAT
>CALVMN010000030.1:0-21502 GCA_944346365.1 Candidatus Gallimonas merdigallinarum | reverse complement strand
ATGACCTTGATTGAACCGTTATTCATTCTGTCGATAAGCCTTTGTAAGTACAAATCACGCTTAATCATAGCAGCCTCACTTTTAATAGAAATTATTGGACGCGTCCACTTTTTTCAAAGTATCTTTATTATAGCGCAATTTTAAGTTTTCGTCAAGGGGCTACAAGAAAATATTAGAATAAAAATATACAAACAAATGTTTGCGTTTCTATTGACTTATGGAGATAGCTATGATATAATGCAAGAGTATAGGCGTGAAGATTGCCTGTACTCTTTTGCCGTACATTGATTTTAAGTATGGCGTACTCCCTTGCGGGAGGAAGGGCGCATAACGAGATTGCGCCGCGGAGTTGTATGCTCCGAAGTTGCCGCGCAGGAAAAAAGGCGCGGCGGGAACCAACCCGAGCCGTCTGAAAGACGAGCCATAACTGGGCTTTATAAGCATACGCTTTTTTTAGGAACAAAGCCTCGTTTAAGGTAAGTTTTTCGTCGGGCGAAGATGGGGTTATTTTGTGTTACCGTTTTTTCAAAGCGAGCAGATTACCCCTTCACCCGAAAAAGATGCGCGATGAACGGCTTTTAAGATGCTATAAACTTTTGCCAAGCGGCGCGAAGCGACATTTGAGCAAAAGTTGCTGGTATCGCAATCGCAAAAGCAATTTTGCGATTATAAGCGTACAATTTTTTTGTAAGCAAAGCCGTTTTAAGCAGCATTTTTGGATGTGCCGTAAAGGGTTTTTTTAGCGTACAATTTTTCAGGCAAGGACGAGTATAGCGTAAATCAAACGACAACTTAACAGAATGGTTGACCACCATAGAGCAATGGCAAGTTGCTAAATAAGGTACAAGTCGGTGATTACTCCAAGGGTGTCAGCGACTTTTTTATGTCCTTTTTCAGTTATCTCACCCATACCTCTTCGGCGTGGGCAAAGATAAAAATAAATCAATCTTGGAGGTGGATTATGAATAGACAAGCAACCACTTTTTGTTTCGACGAGAAGTATAGCCCACTATACTTCGTTCCGAAGTTTAGTGGGCTCTGCGAGGCTTTTAATCAAGAAATAACAGGAGGTATAAATTATAAGCTACTTAGTTTGTCACATGGAAAAGTATCACAAGACGGACATTGCACCCGTCGAAAATGAGAACGAGCGCGACGACACCTATCAGGCGGTCAACCCACAGATAGACTTCACGCGCACACAGAACAATTACAACATTATCAAAAGGCAACGGTCGTACACGCAATTTATCAACGATAAGATAGAAGCTCTCGACCTGCCTACAAAAGTGCGCAAACGGTAAGGCAGCGCAAGCTGGACAAGTACCGACCTAAGCCCTTCAAATCGTCGGGTAACCACTGGGGCAAGTAAAACTGAATAAACGCTTTAAAGGAGGAAAGTTATCGAACAGACTACATAACTACGGGGGATGGCGAGAAATAGACAGGAAACAGGCATACAAAATAGCGAGTTTGATTCGCTCGCACGATTTCTGCTGCCCGTTATACGCTCATTTATGGCTGATGAAAGCAATCAGCGAGAGTTTGAGGCGTGGCAAGCAGAAAGAAAATCAAAACTGAATAATCACCTTAATACAGACAAATCCCTTTAACGAATACAGGGATAACCGTTAAATGAGTACGGTTTACAAAGCCGCCGCGAGAAAGCGTTGCGGTATATAAATCACTTTATCTAATCCAATTAGGTTGCGCCGAATATCACAAACCTTGAATAACGGCAAGGCGGCGGGTGCTTCGTTTGAAGCACCCGCCGCTTTTTTATTGCAAAAATTAATCATCTTTCTTATCGCATATATGACCAAAAAAACGTTCAGATAAGAACTCTTTCACTACTTGTTTCATCAAAGCATTATCATAACCATGTTCACCAAACTTCTTTTTGAATTCATTTGTAATATAACCATAAATCATGCCTTCATCTTTACCTGTTAAATACTCAATATTGCAATAAGGACATTCTTTTACGGCACCTATTCTATATAACAACTCCGAAACAATCCTTGTATAATCTTCCTTTTGAATTAAACGTTGCTTATCTGCACCCATAATAATCCCCCCCTGTTTAATTTATATTTTTAAAAATATACTTGAAAGGCGAATCCGTCTCCTAATGGAAACGGGTTCGCCTTTAACTTGTTTGGTGACCTTGCCGGGAATCGAACCCGGGATTGCGCCGTGAGAGGGCGCCGTCTTAACCGCTTGACCACAAGGCCGTTTCGCAATGCTTTGTGATTATAGCATAGAACGAAATGCTTTGCAACCGTTTTTCACACGGAAATTGCAAAAAATTTTTTTTTGAAAAAATTTTTTTCGCCGCACGTCCGCAGCGGAGGGCCTCAAAAAAAAGAAAGGACATCCGCCTGTGCCGCAACGTAAAGAATGGTGAACCCGCTTCTCGCAGGTGGGTGCAGAGCGGCAGAGCATCAGACTTTCCGTAAAAACAGACCTTGCCTAGTTCCGCCGACGACGGCTCCCGAAAATTTACTGTGGATTCCGCTTAATTTACGTTCCGTACACCGCAGGTGTCGTATACAGTATAGCACGATGCGGACAAAAATGCAACTGCATGGAACAGGATAGTCTATCCAAATTCTCCGCCGCAACATGAAGCTGCCCCCGCAGAAAAGAAAATCCCCGGCGGCGTGAAGCCTCGGGGAGCTTTTCCGGTATGACGGACAGCGCCGTTTATGCGTTCGCTTCCAGCTCTTTGAGAAATCCGAAGATCTCGCGTTCATAGTTCAGCCCGTATTTGCGGTCGGGGACTTCTTTTTCGGTGCGCCGGATGGCATGATAGCAGAAGTTCGCCGAGACGGAGAGCGCGCGCTCGATGGGAAGTCCGCGCATAAGACATCCGCAGAACGCGGAGGCAAACACGTCGCCCGCGCCGTGGAAAGAACCTTCCACGCGGGGAATGGGAATGCGGCGTTCGCCTTCGTCCTGATAGTAGATAAAATAGCCGTCTTCCGTCTGCGCGCCCGTGATTACGGGGTGGGGGCAGATCTTTGCAAGTTTATCAAGCGCGGCGGAAAAATCCTTCGTCCCCGTGAGAAGATAGCTCTCCGTCTCGTTGGGTACGATGTAATCCGCCTCCTTACACAGGGAGAGCATCTCGTCGGCGAACGCCTTGTCGAATCCCTTATAGAAGGTGAAATTGTCGCCCAATACGGGATCGACCACGAATACGCCGCCTTTTTTGAGGAAACGTCGCTTGATATCCTTGACGAAGGCGATCTGCGCGCGGCTGCCGAGATATCCGCTGTAAATGAGGTCGTATTTCAGCCCGAGCGTCTCCCAATGGTCGGCGATCTTCTCCATTTCGCCGTCGAGGCTGAGGAAGGTGTACCCCGTGAATCCGCCCGTATGTGTGGAGAGGAGCGCGGTGGGGAGAATGTCGCAGGTCAGACCGCACGCCGAAATGACGGGCAGCGCCACGGTCAGGGAGCATTTTCCGACGCAGGAGATGTCGTTGATTGCAAGAACGCGCATAAGAAACCTCGCTTTGTCTCTTTTTGACTCGGTATTATACGCTTGTGCGTGCGGTTTGTCAACAAATCCAAACAGAAATTTGCGGCTTGCGCGTGCGTTCAGCCGTTTTTTTGTGTGCGCGCGCGGGATTGTGCGGGAATATGGATTGCAATTTATCGGACGGCATGGTATAATCGTACCATGAAACGCGTGATCGAAGTGGAAGGAATGTGCTGCAAACGATGCGCCGAGCGTGCGGAGCGCAAGCTCTGCCTTCTGGACGGCGTGACGGGCGCGAAGGCAAACTTCAAAAAGGGAATTATTTTTGTGGAGACGTCGCTCCCCGACGAGGCGCTCGCCGCGTGCGTTACATCGGCAGGTTTTACCGTAAAGGAAATCCGCGAGCGCAGAGGGATATTTTCGTAATCTGCGGACGGAAAGTGTTCCCGAAACACGGAACGGGACGATTTCCCGATCGGTGCGCCGCATGACAAAAGCAAACTGTTTACAGAAAGGATACATATGAAAGTCAACGTAAAAAAACTGAGCGAATTTGCAAAGCTGCCCGCCTATGGTTCGGAATACGCGGCGGGCGCGGATTTATACGCGTCGGAATCCGCCGAAATCGGGAGCGGAAAAACGGCGTTCATACACACGGGGATCGCCGTCGAGCTGCCCGCGGGAACGGTGGGGCTGGTGTACGCGCGCAGCGGGCTTGCCTGCAAGCAGGACCTCGCGCCCGCGAACAAAGTCGGCGTCATCGACTGCGATTACCGCGGCGAGATCATGGTCGCGCTGCATAACCACGGCAGTGAGACGCGGCGCGTGGAGCGCGGAGACCGCATTGCGCAGCTCGTCATCGCGCCCTACTACACGGCGCAGTTTGCCGAGGCGGAGGAGCTTTCCGAAACGGTGCGCGGCGCGGGCGGATTCGGCTCGACGGGGAGCAGATAAGCCTATGCGGATGCGCAGAAAACGCAATCTGGAACCGCGCATGGAGGCGTGCGGGCAGATTCTGCTCGCGCGCGGAAAGCCGTGCAGGAACCTCAAAGAGGCGGCGGAGAACTTCCGCGCGCCCGTCGACTATGCGGCGGTGTTCGGTAACGGCGCGCCCGTGGAGCTGGAAGTTGGCTGCGGCAACGGCGGCTTTATTGCGGAACTTGCCCGCCGCGCGCCCGAAAAAAACTATATTGCGGTGGAACTTTGCACCAACGTCGTGCTTACGGCGATGGAGCGCATCATACGGGAGGAGGTCCCGAATGTGCGCTTTCTGAATATTCCCGCCGAAATTCTCGCCTGCTATATCCCGCCGCACAGCGTGGAACGCATCTATCTCAACTTTTCCACGCCCCTGCCCGAGGCGGGCAGAGAGAAACAGCGGCTGACGAGCGACCGCTTCCTCGCCATCTATAAAACGCTTCTGAAAGAGGGCGGGGAGATCGTGCAAAAGACGGACAGTGCGCCCTTTTTTGAATATTCCCTGCGCAAGTTCCGCGAGAACGGGTTTTCCGTCAAGGACGTGACGTACGATCTGCACGCGAGCGAATGGGCGGCGGAGAATATCGTCACGGAGTATGAAAAAAACTTCTCCGACAAGGGGATGAAGATTTGCCGCGCGGCAGCCGTTTACCGCGGGGAAGGAGAGGAGAACGATGAAATTTAACTACTATATGCCCACGAAGATCGTCTGCGGGCGCGACTGCGTGCTTACGGAAGGCGCGCAGATGAAACAGCTCGGCGCGCACGCGCTCATTGTCACGGGGAAGTCCTCCGCGAAGAACGGCGCGCTTGACGACGTTCTGACCGCGCTTGAAAACAACGGACAGCGCGCGACCGTGTTCGACCGCGTTTCGCCCAATCCCACCGTCGCCTGCGTGCGGGAGGGGGTCGCGCTCCTCGTGAGCGCGGGGGCGGATTTCATTGTCGCCGTGGGCGGCGGCTCGCCCATGGACGCGGCGAAGGCGATCGCCACGCTCGCCGTGCAGGAGCGGACGGACGAAGAGATTTTCGCGGGCGGATACGAGCCGACGGCTCTCCCCATGGCGCACGTTCCCACCACGGCGGGGACGGGCAGCGAGGTCACGCCCTACGCCATTCTGACCAACGATTTCAAGGAGACCAAGACGAGTATCACAAGCCCCGCCATGTTCCCGCGCATTGCCTTTCTCGACGGCAAGTATATGCGTTCTCTGCCCACCGTGTCCGCGGTCAACACCGCGATCGACGCGTTTTCGCACGCGGTCGAGGGAATGCTCTCGCGCAACGCAACGCCCATGAGCGACCTGCTCGCCAAGGAGAGTCTGCGCATTCTCTATCCGCTCCTTTCAAAGACGGCGGGACAGACCACGGACGAGGAGCGCGACGCCCTGCTGTACGCCTCTGCGCTTGCGGGCATGACCATCGCGCAGTCGGGAACGACTGCAGTGCATGGCATGGGGTACTGCCTCACCTATTTCCACAACGTGGACCACGGCAGGGCGAACGGACTGCTGCTCGGCGAAACGCTCCGCCTGTGCCGCGAAAAGGGCGTGCCTGCGCTCGGAGAGATCCTTTCCGCCTGCGGCGATACGCTGGAAGGCGTGTGCGATACGCTCGATGAGCTGCTCGGCGCGCGGGAAAACCTGCCCGAAGAGGAGCTTTCGGAGTTCGCCCGCCGCTCGGCGCAGAACAAAAACATCAAAAAATCTGCCTATGAACCGACGGAGGCGGAGCTGAAACGTATTTTCATGGCGTCTTGTCATGCTTTGCGGTGACAAATCGTTGACATAAACGTTTGTACGGAGTATAATAAAAGGAGGTCATGCAGTACTGTACTGCATGGTTTTGAAAGCAATGGACGGAGAAATGATACATATTTGTTATTGCTGCAACGACGGCGTGATCAGGCAGCTGCTGCTTTCTGTTCTTTCTGTTGTGAAACATTGCAAGAAGCCTGTGGCTTTGCATATCGCGACAATGGATCTTACCGATGTCGACGAACGGTGGCAGCCTTTTTCAAAGAAGAGCGAAGAGGTTATATCCGCAGTTTTGCGCAGAGAGAACGCTGACAGCGCGGTCGAGGTGCTTGACTTCAGCGAAGCCTATCGCAAGCATTTTTTCGGCGGAGCGAACGACGGAGGCAGATATTCGCCGTATACCTTGACGAGACTTCTGTTCGACCTCTATCCGCTGCCGGATAAGCTCATCTATCTCGATACGGACACCATGTTTCTTGATTCCGTCGAACAGCTCTGGCAGGAGGACGTCGGGAACTTCGAATTCGGCGCCGTGCACGACATCGGGCTTTCCAATCCGTTTATGATGCCGTTTTTTCTGTTTCATCCGAGGTACATCAATGCGGGCGTTCTTCTGATGAATATGAAGAAGATCAAAGAAACGGGTCTGCTGCCGAAAACGCGTGCCTACGTCTATCGGAAACGGCTGATGCTGCCCGACCAGACGGCGCTTGGCAATTATGTGCGTTTTAAAAAAGTGCTGCCCCGTAAATTCAACGAACAGCGCAAGATCCGCAAGGATACCGTGATCAAACATTTTTGCAGATTCAACAAGTGGTACGGACCGATTTCCGTAATGCGGGTGTACAAGCAGGACGAAGTGGACAATGTGCATGAAAAACTGAAAATTTTCTGCTTTGACGATCTGTACGACGAATATCGGCGTCTTGCTCAAACGTACGGACTGCCCGCGCTCCGGTAATACGTCATTAAATAAGGATGGAATTACTTATGTGGCATGAAATTTTGTTTCGCGTGCTGAGCATCATCAACTATGTGGTGCTCATCGTCATCGCGATACCGCTTTTATTGCAGCTGATATACGTTCTTTTTGCGTTTATCCCCAAAAAGCGGTGGCCGAAAAGCGAAAAAAAGGGGCGTATTGCCTATCTCATTCCCGCGCACAACGAGGGCAGCGTGATTGCCGATACCGTGCGGAACGTTCTGGAAGGGCAGAATTATCCGAAGGAGCTGTACGACGTGTATGTTGTCGCTCACAACTGTACGGACAACACCGCGGAACTTGCCCGCGCGGCGGGGGCGAAAGTGCTTGTGCTTGACGACCCTGATCCCGCGCACCGCATGGCGCTCTATCCGCTCAAACACGGCGTGCAGGAACTCATCGCCCTCGAAGGCGAGGAGGCGTACGATATGATCGTACATCTCGACGCGGACAACCGCATCAATGCGGAGTTTTCCTCGCTCATGAACGACGCCTATCAGTCGGGGGTGGATTTTGCCCGCCCGTACGAGGGCGCGCTCAACGGAGCGCAGAATTTTTACACCAAAGCGTGCGCGCTTTTTTATGCGTTCGATTCCCGTTTCGGAAGCCGTGTGCGCGAACGCATGGGCGTTGCCGCGCACGTCAACGGCAGCGGCGCAATGATGAGCGTCCGTATGCTGCGTGAGTGCGGCGGCTACGACTGCGTCTCTATTTCTGACGATGCGGAATTCAATTTCAACCGTATGCTGGAAGGCAGGAAGGGGCACTATGTGGAGGATGCGATCGTATATGAAGATATGCCCTCCTCCTTCCGCGATACGCTCAACCGCAATAAGCGGATCGGCAGCGGCGGCATGAAACTGCTGAAGGAAAAATTGCTGAAAATGTTCGGGAAATTTTTTACAACGGGCAACTTTTCTTTCATGGAAATGTTCCTCACATACATTTTCAATTTCCTCACCATCCTGATTTCCATCTGGATCCCGCTTTATTACGTCTATCATTTCACCTACACCGCGCTGATCATAAACGATGTGATCTCTGTTTCGTGGATGCCTGTCAGTTTTTACGCTTCCATGCTCTGGACGACGCTTTGGTGCGCGGTCGGAATCGCGGGCGGACTGTTCATACTGTTCGGTTTCGGACAGGCTGCTTTGCTGGCAATTCTGGACTATAAAAAGCTGGGCGCGAAACATCGCAGAGAGCTTATCTCGGCGGTGCTGTTGTTCCCCGTCTTTTTGTTGCTTTATGCGATCACGCTGTGCATCGGCGCGCTTTCCAAACCGTCGTGGGGGAAGGTCGCGCGCAACGTTCCGCCGCCGCAGTCCCCTGCGCAGGACGCGCAAAGCGGCGAACACACCGCCGGCGGCGCGGACGGCGCGCAATAAACCCGCATCAGGAATTATTTTATGGAATTTTCGGTTACGGTCGATCACCTCTCCAAATCGTACGGCGACGTGCAGGCGGTCAGAGATATCTCCTTCAAGGTAAAGAAGGGGTCTTTGTTCGCCTTTCTCGGCGTCAACGGCGCGGGCAAGAGCACGACCATCAACATCATCTGCTCCATTCTCCAAAAGGACTCGGGCAAAATATTTGTCAACGGACATGACCTCGACGAGGACTGTATCGCGATCAAAAAGGACATCGGCATCGTCTTTCAGTCGAGCGTTCTCGACCGCGATCTCACCGTGAAGGAGAACCTCGACGTGCGCTCCTCTTTCTACGGACTTTCCCGTGCCGAACGCAGGCGCAACGTCGATGAGATCATTCAGCTCCTTTCGCTGGAACCGCTCCTGAAACGTCCCATCAAAAATCTTTCGGGCGGACAGCAGCGGCGCGTGGACATCGCGCGCGCCATGGTGCATCGTCCGCGCCTGCTCATTCTCGACGAGCCGACGACGGGGCTTGACCCCAAAACGCGCCTTACGGTGTGGTCGCTCATCGACCGCGTGCGTTTGGAGACGGGTATGACCGTGTTCCTGACCACGCACTATCTGGAAGAGGCGGAACTTGCCGGGTACGTCGTCATAATGGATAGGGGCAGCATCATCGCGGAGGGGACGCCGCACGAGCTGAAAAGCCGTTTCTCGAACGACTATCTGATCTCGCATATGCGCCCCGACCGCGCGTTCGAGATCGCGCTCGCAAAACTCGGTTATACGTTTGTTTATGACCATGAAAAGAAGGCGTACCGCATCGTCATCGGCGGCAGTGCGGCGGCGAAACGGCTTCTGACCGACTTCGACGAATACACCAAGGATATTGAGATCGTGAAGGGTTCCATGGACGACGTGTTCCTGAATGTAACGGGCAGAAATATCCTGCATACGGAGGGCAGCCATGGCAGCGAAAACTAAGGGCGTGGGATCTTCCGTCTTTTTTCAGCTTACCCGCCGGCACTTTGTCGTTTTTTTCAAGAATAAAATTCAGGTGCTCTACACGCTCCTCGTTCCCATTATCATTTTCGTCGTCTATATCTTTTTCCTTCGGTCGATGGAGTTGATGACGGTGGAGAACGCGCTTCTTTCACTGGATACGCCCATCAAGCTCTCCGACCACCCCGAACTTGAAAAGTATATCGGCACGGTGGTGGATGCATGGATGCTCTCGGGCATAACAGCGCTGTCCACGATCACGGTTGCGTTGCAGACGAACAATGTTATCGTGGACGATAAGCAGAAAGGCGTCAACCGCGACTTCGCCTCCGCGCCCATTCCGCGGAATATGCTCATTGCGAGCTACTTTCTGTTCAACTTTATCGTAACGGCGCTCATCTGCTTTATTTTTGAGATCGTCTGCTTTATCTATTTTGCGGCAATGGGCGAGTTCGTCTATAATGCGGTCGACCTGCTGCTGATGATCGTGGTTCTGCTCTATATGAGTGTCAACTCCACGCTCATGACGGTGTTCCTTTGCTCTTTCTTCAAGACGCAGGCTTCTCTTTCCAGCCTGATCGCCGTCATCTCCACGGGCATGGGCTTTCTGATCGGCGCATATATGCCTCTCGGAATGCTTCCGACGTGGGTGCAGAATATCTGCGCGTTTATCCCGGGGACGTTCGGCTGCGCGCTCTTCCGGTTCTCGTTCATGGATACGCCTCTTCAACTGCTGATGGAATATGTGGAGACGAGCAATATCGTCGCCGATCCGTCCTTTATCACGCAGATCACCGATACGTTCGGGTATCAGATCCACTTCTTCGGAATGACCGTCACGCCCGAGTGGCAGGCGGTTGCGATCGCGGTCTATACGATCGTCTTTATCGCGCTGAATATTCTTTCGGGCAGGAAGCTGACGACGGTGCTCGGCGTCGGCAAAAAACGCCGCAAGAAGAAGGCGCTTGCCGCCGCGCCGGCGCAGAAAGCCGCGCAGTCGGAGAACGCGGAGCATTCGGAAAATACGGAGACTTCGCTAACAGAAAATTCCGCCCAAGCCGCGCCGCCCGACGAACATAAATAATCTTTTGACCGATCCCGCTCTCTGAGCGGGTTTATTTTATTATCAGCAGGGTTTATTTATGAAATAAATATTTTTTTTACTAAATGTTGTTCTACAATAGGTTTGCGAGTTGAGGCAAGCCTATTTTTTTTATCCCTCATAAAACGGCTTGATAGGTCTGCCTTGACTTGGCAGACCTATTTTTTGTTTTACGGAGGTATAGCTTATGGGCAAGAAAAAGGACGCTGTGTATCTTGGTGTCTGCCTTTCAGCCGCTACCCACGAGGAGCTCAAAAAGCTCGCAGCCGAAAAAGAGCTTTCGATGAGCACCCTCGTAAGGCAGCTTATCAGAGATTATCTCGCAAATGCGCAGAAATCGGCGTAAAGGAGGCACGGCATGAAACGCTTGAAAAGGTTGGAATCAATCGTCCGCGCGGAGCTCACGGAGAACGAGGCGGCAAGAAAGAGCGACACGGCTCTCCTCATGGGCTGTTTCGAGCGCATGGGGATCGACACATCAAGGTCGTTTGCGGAGCTTGCGGCAGACGGAAGCCTGCGGCAAATGGAGAGCATTACAAGGGCTCGCCGCAAGGTGCAGGCAGATTCTCCCGAGCTGAAAGACGGCACCGTTACGGAGCTGCGCGCAGCCCGCGAGGAAGAGTTCAGAGAATACGCGAAAGCGAAATGCAGAATGAGCCGCGAGGAGTTCGAGACGCATATTGCGGAGTCGGGCGTCCCGCAGGTTGACGTCAAGAGGTTTGCGCTTACGCGCATAAACGGCGTCGTGAAGCTGTACATCGCTACGGTCTGACAGGAGGTCGTCATGGAACAGTTGATGATGAATGCGATCAGGAAGTTTAAGCGCGAACACAAGTTCTCGGAGATACGCTCCGTATCTGTTCAGGAATGGAGCGGCAAATTCGGTCAAGCCGTGGACGCGGCTTTCAAGATCGAGTATGTCGATGAGGCGGGCGGCGAGTATCAGACGGCTTATTACTTCGCCGCTAACAAGTCAAGGTTGAGGAGGAAACACAAATGAAAACAATCTCGTTTAAGCAGGTGGAAAGCGCACTTTTCAATCTCGACAGCATGAGGACGAAGCTCATGAACGAGCGCGACGAGGCTTATGAGCGTGCTTGTGAGGCGTTCGCCAAGAAAGACCGAGAGTTGAGCCGAAAGCTCGGAGATGAAGCCGATGAGATAGAGGCAAGAATCGACGAGGTGGAGGAGCTGCTCGGGAAAATGCGGAGCGGGAGCGTAACCTGCAAAGAGTGGGATAGAGTACAGGAGCTTGTCGCCGAAAGGCAAATGCAGAGGTATGTAGCCTGCCTCAACAGCGGCATGGACGAACGCACCGCCGCGGGTGCATTTGACGACTGACGGCGAACACAACAAACAAAGGGCGGCATTATCAAGGCACCCAAGTCCGTGGGCTCCGATTCGCCAAAGGCTACGGTCGTAAAGGGCAATGACCTTCGGAGCGGAAAAAGCGGCAAGAAGTAATCTATCTCAAAAAATTTGAAAGGAGGAACAGACGATTATGGAAAAAGAGAAGAATATCGACCTCGACGAAGAAGAAAAGGGCGGCGTTCAGGGCGAAGAAGCTGACGACGATACCGAAAAGGACGACGAGTTCGAGTATGATGACGACGGGAATATCATTATCCCCGACGTAATCGAGGACGAAGATCAGGACGAGGACGGCGACGATGACGCCGCCGATACCGATGATGACACGGACGACGAGGACGAGGGAGAGGGCGGCTCCGATGACGAGGATAAAGAGACGCCGAAACCCGAAACCCAACCCGAGGGCAAGGACGAGAAAGGCGCGCGAATCGAGGCTTTGACAAAGGAGCTTGACGCTCTCAAAACGCAAAGCGCGGACACGCTCGCAAAGCTGGGTGTAAAGTCGGACAACGTGTTGGAGGGGCTCGAAAAAGTGGCTGCCGAGTCGGACGATATGTCGCTTGACGAATATCGGAAGAAAAAGGCAGAGAGCCAACGTGATGACGCTGCAAGGAAACTCCTGCAACAGGCAGAGTTCGAGAAGAAAATGCTGTCTGATTTTGCGGAGATTCAGCGCGAGTTCCCCGAAACCCGAGGTCTGAAATCTCTCCGAGAAATCGAAAATCTCGCAAAATTCGGGAGATTCAGGGACTTGGGACTGTCCCCGAAAGAGGCGTATGCTGCGGCAAACCCCGACAGCGTGCGCAAGAGCGTCGCGGCAGCGACGAAACAGCAGTCGTTAAACGAAACGAAAGCTCATCTCAAATCTGCCGTGCCTGCGGGCTCCAAAGATGACGGTATCGCTATCTCGAAAAAGGAGCTCCGCGAGTGGAGAGGTCTGTTTCCGAATCTGACCGATAAGGAAATCAGCAAACTCTACCGAGAATCAGCAAAAAAATAAAAAAGTTACTAAAAAACGTTTGACAAATCACATATTTTTTTTACTAAAAACCTTGACATAGGGGGGGTAGTGTGATAGAATAATAATACAGTAAATTTATTGAAGCGTGTGAGCGTATTTTGCGGCAGATTGCGGGACGGAGGCTGCGCGCGAATAAGGAGGAAACTATGAAAAAGACCAAAATCGTTGCCTTGACGGCGAGCCTTGCGCTCAGCGCTTCGCTTGTCCTCGGCATGACTGCCTGTGCGGCGGGCGGCGTAGATTCACTGTACAGCGATGACTATACCTATACTGCTCCGACGATGACCGCGACCGCGCTCGACGCGCTCGACGGCTACGAAATCGACAGTACCAACAGCATGGATAAATTCGGCATTATCACCGCGCAAAAGGATGTCACGCCTGAACCGACGGATACGGAACTGTCTCCTGAGAAGGAAACGGCGTATATTCTTTACGACGCGGTTGCAAACAAGCAGATCGCAGCGACGACAAAGAAGGGTGCAATTCCCGACGCATCGCAGGTATATTCCAAGATAACAGACGGGCTGTACCGTTACGAGGAAACGTCGGGGACGACGGGCGAGCCGACGTATACATACTACGGCAAGTCCGGCGCAGTTAAGACATCGAACGAGCTTATTACACCTCCCGTCAACAGTTCCGACCGCAGCGTTACCTTTGCGGACGGCACGGTGCTTGTCGTCGCGGAGGACGGCACGGTGAACACCTATACGCTCGGGATCAAGCCCGTCTTTATGCCCGAGGCGTTTACGGAATATAAAGACGTCTACGTGCAGTCGCTCGGCTCTTCGTCGTATCGCGTCTGGAATGCGGAAGGGGAGATCGTGCGCGAGGTCGATTTGTTTAAGGAGCTGAGCGTTCCCGAAAGCGCTTCCTCGCCGGCGATGTTGCCGGTCGGAAACAGTATGTTTATCCAGTACGCAGTCGAGTTGCCGCTTGATGCTGCCGACTACGATTATGCGGAAAATATGTACAAATACGATCTTGTCACCAAGAGTTATAATTTCGAGAACGGCAAGGTGACGGAGCATAATTTCGATGGCATTGTCGATACCGCTACTGATACTAAACCTGCGTATTCGCCCTATTCGCCCTATTCGGACGACGGCGTGTTCCTGTATGTTCAGAAGATTGAGAACAAGCAGAAGGCGGCAAGCACGACCCTGCAATATTACGGCGAGGACGGCTGCGTCAGTGTGGATCTGCAGAAACTGCTGCCCGGGGCGGACGAGGTGGAAGTAACCGGCGAGTATGTGATTCTGAAAAGTCCCGCTACGATCAACGTCTATAATACGGACGGCGAACTGCTCGGTTCCGCGGACGCAAGCGCGGTGACTTTCCAGGACGGATATTTTGTCCGCTCGGATAGCACTACCGGAATCACGACTGTCTACAACCTCGAAGGCGAGCAGGTGTTCAGCGGAAAGGAATCTGCCGCAGTCGGGGAAAAGCAGTACTACGCTATTTCTAACGGTTTGATTTACTACACCATCAAGACCGAAGACGCGGCAACGTCGGAAAATCCTTCTCCAAGCACCACTACGACGGTGTACACCTATTCCGAGGCGGACGGCGAAAAGACGCTCGGAGAAGTTGTACCCGGTAGCTTAGAGTCTGGTCTTATTTGTATCTATAACAATGCGAAGGATGCTTATAGTGTCTATTTGCCCGGATATACGAATCCGGTCATTACAGATTTGGAAACATATCTTTCGCAAGTGTCAAACATGACGAGCGGTAACACCGACGCGGCTTACACGCTCTACACCTATACCGAAACCGTCACGAGCGGATCGGGGGAAACGCCGACAACGGAAGAAGTTACAAAATATGTTTTCGTAACGATTGCGTAAACGATTTGCCGAATGCGGGCGGGTGCGAATGCACCCGCCCGCTTGCTTTGAAAAGGCTTTCATATTATGATTTGCCCTCCCTGCGTAAGGGAGGGTGGCGAGCGAAGCGAGACGGGAGGGTCGTAAAGGTTAGTGCCGCGGGGCACAACAACCCCTCCGTCAGGCTCGTACCTCGCCTGCCACCTCCCCTTACACAGGGGAGGCGCGCAGCTCTCAAAAAAGATGCCGTTATGTTTGTTTGGGCGGGAAGAGGGCTTTTATCATCTGAGAAACGTATTGCACGGGCACGAGTTCGATTTTACTTTGGAACTTTTCGCACGCCTTCATATTTTTGGCGGGCAGCACCACCCGCTGAAATCCCATTTTCACGCATTCGTTCACCCGCTTTTCGGCATAGTTCACGCCGCGCACTTCGCCCGTCAGACCGACTTCTCCGAATACGGCGGTGTATTTGTCTACGGGGGTCATGCGTTCCGCGCTCGCCAGCGCGGCGCACACCGCGAGGTCTGCGCTCGGCTCTCCGAGCCTGATCCCGCCCATGGCGTTGAGGTAGACGTCCTGCGTGCCGAGGGAAAGCCCGCACCGCTTTTCCAGCACCGCAATGAGGACGACGAGGCGGTTGAAGTCCACCCCGAGCGACATTCTGCGCGGCAGTCCGTACGCCGTCTTGCACATCAGCGTCTGAATTTCCACCATCATGCAGCGGTTGCCCGTTTCGGAGGGGGTCACGACGGCGCCCGCTGCCTCGCCGCGCGAATCGGAGAGGAAGAGGGCGGAATAGTCGGTCAGTCCGAAAATGCCCTCGCCCGTCATTTCAAATACGCCCACTTCCTGCACCGAGCCGAATCTGTTTTTGACGGCGCGCAGGATCTTGAAGTTTTCCGTCCGCTCGCCCTCGAAGTAGAGGACGGTATCCATAATATGTTCGAGCACTTTGGGTCCCGCGAGCGTGCCTTCCTTGGTCACGTGACCGACGATGAAGAAGGTGATTCCCTGCGATTTTGCAATGCGCATGAGTTTGGCGGCGCATTCGCGTACCTGTCCCACGCTGCCCGCCGCAGAGGTGAGCGCGCTCGTGTAGATCGCCTGAATGGAGTCCACGATCACGTATTCCGCTTTTCCGATCTCTCCTTCGGCGTTTTCGAGGTTGGTCTCGTTCATGAGCATCAGCTCGCCCGCGTTCACGCCCAGCCGCTCGCAGCGGAGCCTGACCTGCGAACAGCTCTCCTCGGCGGAGAGGTACAGCACGCGGTGTTCTGTTGCAAGGTGCGCCGCGACCTGCGTCAAAAGGGTGGATTTTCCCACCCCGGGATCGCCGCCGACGAGTACGAGCGAGCCGCGCACGATGCCGCCGCCGAGCACCACGTCAAGCTCGGCAATGCCGCTGGAAACGCGCTCGTATTTTTCATACGTCACGTCTTTGAGGGGCGTCGCCTTGGAGCTGCCGAAGAGGGGGGCGGCTTTTTTGGAGAGGGGCGCGGGCGGGGCGATCGTCTCCTCCGCAAGCGTATTGAATTTTCCGCAGTCGGGGCATCTTCCGAGCCACTTGGGCGAGGTGTAGCCGCACTCTGCGCAGACAAATTGTGTGGTCGCTTTGGGCATGGTCGTTTCCTTATCCCTTCACGGGTATTAAAAGTACGGTCGCGTAGACGGTGATGCCTTTTCCTTCGCCCACATATCCGAGCCGTTCGTTCGTTCCCGCCGCAATGCCGACGGCGTTTTTGTGTACGCCGAGCGCGCCCGCGAGGTTCTCCTTCATCTGCGCGATATGCGGGGAGAGGCGGGGCTTTTCGGCAAGAACGGAGATGCTTGCATTCTTGGCGGCATAGCCCGCGTTTGCGAGCAGCACCACGACTTTGCGCAGAAGGTCCATGCTGTCGGCGTCCTTGAACCGCTCGTCCGTATCGGGGAAGTGGTGTCCGATGTCGTCCAGACCTGCGGCGGAGAGCAGAGCGTCCATCAGCGCGTGGCACACCACGTCGCCGTCGCTGTGGGCGATCAGTCCGCTTTCATGGGGAATGCGCACGCCCGCGAGGGTCACATAGCCGCGCTCCGCGCCGAACGCGTGCGTATCCACGCCGAAACCGACGCGCTCTGCGGGGAGGAAGTCCTCCGCATAGGTGAGCTTTCTGTTCTCTCGCTCGCCCGTAAAGAGGTGCGGCGGCGCGATATAGTGCGCGTAGACGCCGCTCTCGTCCGTGAAGGAAAGTCCCTCGGCGCGCGCCTTCTCGTAGGCGGCGAGCAGCTCGTCCCTGTAAAATCCCTGCGGGGTCTGGATCAGGAACGCCGTTTCGCGCGCGGGAACGGAAAAGACGTTCCCGTCGACCGCAAGCGCGACGGTATCTGTCGCGGGCAGGGCGCACACGCCGCTGCCGAACGTCTTTACGTTCTCTATGCAGTCCTGAATGATCTTCTGCGAAACGAAGGGGCGCGCCGCGTCGTGAACGAGCACAATATCCCCCCGCGCGCTTTTGAGCGCGTTATAGACGGACGCGCCGCGCGTCTCGCCGCCGAGCATGGCGCGCGCGGCGGGGAAGGGAGCGAGCAGCGCTTTCACGCGCGCTTCGTCCTCCGCGTGGCACGCCACGATGATCTCGTCCGCGCCCGCCGCCGAAAACGCGGAGAGCGACCACGAGAGCACGGGCAGCCCGCCCAGCTCGTGCAGCACCTTGTTTTCCGCAAAACCCGCGCGCCTGCCGCGGCCTGCGGCGCAAATAATCACGCTTATCATACGATCACCTCGTAGAGGCTTGCAGCCTCGTCCTTTTTCACCGTTTCTTTGAGTTCCTTTACGCGGAATTTCAGCGTACCCGTCGCAAAGGTGAGTTCCACCACGTCGCCCACCTTCACGCGGTAGGCGGGCTTTACCTCTCTGCCGTTGACGCTGATTTTGCCTGCGCTCGCCGCTTCCTGCGCCACCGTGCGGCGCTTTAAGATGCGCGAAACCTTTAAAAATTTGTCGATCCTCATGTTTTTTCCTCGAATTGCTGATTTTTGGAAATTTTCGGCGCAAAAAGGCTTGACATCTTTTCACGCGCGGTCTATAATAACATACTGTATCATTATGCGTAGAATGCGTTTTTGTGCCTTTCTGCCTGAAAACGGGGAGAGAAAGGACGGCGCATTCCGCACTTTCCCCATATTATACCGCATTTTTATGCGCTTGTAAAGAGGGGAATCCAACAAATTTCATTGCGGAAAATTCGATTTTTATCGATGAAAAGATATACTCGGTAGATCGTCAAGCAAAAATACGAAAAAAAGGAGTATGATTGACGGATGAACTTACCCATTCACAAGTACGGGAAGACCGAGAGACGGAAGTTCGGCAAGATCAACGAAGTCATCGACATCCCCAACCTCGTCGAGATCCAGAAAGAGAGCTATGACTCTTTCATCAACGAGGGGATCGCGGAAATTTTCGAGGACTATTCGCCCATTACCGACTTTTCCGATCACTTCGAGCTGCACTTCTTGGGCCACGAATTCGGCGATACGCCCAAGTATGATGAGAAGGAGTGCCGCAACCGCGACGCGACTTACGCCCTGCCCCTTCGCGTGAAGGTGCGCCTTGTCAACAAGGTCAAGGACGAGATCATCGATTCCGTCGTCTTTATGGGCGATTTCCCGCTCATGACGGACAACGGTTCCTTCATCATCAACGGCGCGGAGCGCGTCATCGTCTCCCAGCTTGTCCGTTCCCCCGGCGTGAACAACGTCGCCGAAACGGATAAGACGGGCAAGAAGATCTACGAGACGACCGTCATCCCCAACCGCGGGGCATGGCTGGAATTCAAACAGGATCCGCAGGGCGTCCTGTGGGTGAGCGTGGACAGAAAGCGCAAACTCACGGCGACGGTGCTTCTGCGCGCGCTCGGCTACGGCTCCAACCGCGCGCTCGAAGAGCTGTTCGGCGGAGACAAGATGATTGCGGCGACCATCGAGCGCGACGATAAGAATACGCCTCCCATCAAGTCGCAGGCGGACGGTCTCATCGCCCTCTACCGCCGCCTGCGCCCCGGCGAAGTTCCTACCGAGGAATCGGTGCGCCAGCACCTGAACAACCTCTTCTTCGATCCGCGCCGCTACGACGTGGTCAAGGTGGGGCGTTATAAGTTCAACAAAAAACTCAACCTTGCCTACCGTCTGCCCGGCTGCCGCATCGCGGACGACATTTTCCACCCCGAAACGGGCGAACTGCTCGCAACGAAGGGGGAGGTCGTCTCCGAAGAGCAGGCGCGCGCCATTCAGAACGCGGGCATCGGCGAGGTGTTCGTGCTCGTCAACGACCCCGTGGACGGAGAGATCAGACACAAGATCGTCTCCAACAACACGGTGGATTTTGCCGCGCTCTCCGATAAAGACCCCAAGGCGTTCGGGCTTTTAAAGACGGTCTATTACCCCAACTTCGTGTTCAGTAAGAAGATCGCCGAAGCGTGCAAAGAGAAGAGCGTGGAGGAAGTCGCCGAGGAGTTCCTCGACGAGATCAACGCCGTCTACTACACGTACGAGACCGCGCCCGAGGCGGACGAGAAGCAGGAAGAGAAGAAGAACCGCGAAAAGCGCAAGGAAAACCGCCTGAAATTCGTTGCGGCGTGCAAACTCTTCCATGAAATTTTGGGCCGTAACGACGACGCGCAGGGCGCGCAGATCGACCTCGAAAAGGAAAAGCGCGTGCTCGGCGTTACGCCCGACGAGAAGAAGATCGTAAAACCGCTCGTCGAAAAGCTCAACCACAAGTGCATTACGGTGGACGACATCGTCGCCGCGGTTTCCACCAACCTCGACCTGCAATACGGCATCGGCACGATCGACGAGATCGACCACCTCGGCAACCGCCGCGTGCGTTCGGTGGGCGAACTGCTGCAAAACCAGCTCCGCATCGGTATGTCCCGTTTGGAGCGTCTCATCAAGGAGCGCATGGCGACGGCGGATCCCATGGAGGTCACGCCTTCCGGTCTCATCAACGTGCGTCCCATTTCGGCGGTCATCCGCGAGTTCTTCGGCTCGTCCCAGCTCTCGCAGTTCATGGACCAGACCAACCCCATTGCGGAACTCACGCACAAGCGCAAGCTCTCCGCGCTCGGTCCGGGCGGTCTGAACCGCGACCGCGCGACCTTTGAAGTGCGTGACGTTCACCACTCGCACTACGGCCGTATGTGCCCGATCGAGACCCCCGAAGGTCAGAACATCGGTCTTATTTCCTCGCTCGCGACCTTCTCCAAGGTCAACGAGTTCGGGTTCATCATGTCCCCTTACCGCAAGGTGGACAAGGAGACAGGCATCGTCACGTCGCACGTCGATTATCTGACGGCGGATGAAGAGGACCGCTACGTCGTCGCGCAGGCGAACGAGCCGCTCGACGAAGAGGGGCATTTCGTCAACGAGCGCGTCGGCTGCCGCTATAAGGAACTCATCACCGAGATGCCGCGCGAGAGCATCGACTACATGGACGTCAGCCCCAAACAGCTCGTCTCCGTCGCGACCGCACTCATTCCCTTCCTTGAAAACGACGATACCAACCGCGCCCTCATGGGCTCGAACATGCAGCGTCAGGCAGTGCCGCTCCTCAAAACGGAACCCGCCATCGTTGCGACGGGCATCGAGGAAGCAATCGCGCGCGACTCGGGCGTTACCGTCCGCGCCAAGGAAGCGGGCGTCGCGGTGGGCGTCTCTTCCGACCTCATCAGGATCCGCGAGGACAGCGGTTTTGTCACCGAATATCCCTTGAAGAAATTCGAGCGTTCCAACCAGGGAACGTGCCTCAACCAGCGTCCCATCATCAACACGGGCGACAGAGTGCAGAAGGGCGAAGTCATTGCGGACGGTCCTTCCACGTGGGGCGGCGAGCTTGCGCTCGGCAAGAACATTCTCGTCGGCTTCATGGAGTGGGAAGGCTACAACTACGAGGACGCGATCCTTATCTCCGAAAAACTCGTGCAGGACGACGTGTTCACCTCCATTCACATTGAGGAGCACGAGACGGAAGCGCGCGATACCAAGCTCGGCGAAGAGGAGATCACGCGCGATATTCCCAACGTCGGCGACGACGCGCTCAAAGACCTCGACGAAAACGGTATCGTCCGTATCGGCGCGGAGGTCGGCAGCAACGATATTCTCGTCGGTAAAGTCACGCCCAAGGGTGAGACGGAACTCACGCCCGAAGAGCGCCTTCTGCGCGCCATCTTCGGCGAAAAATCGCGCGAAGTCCGCGATACGTCCCTGCGTGTGCCGCACGGCGAGGGCGGTATCGTCGTCGACGTCAAGATCTTCACGCGCGAGAACAAAGACGAGCTTTCGCCCGGCGTCAACAAGCTGGTGCGCGTGTACGTCGCACAGAAGCGTAAAATTCAGGTCGGCGACAAGATGGCGGGCCGCCACGGAAACAAGGGCGTCATTTCGCGCGTGCTTCCGCAGAGCGATATGCCCTTCCTGCCCGACGGTACGCCTTTGCAGATCCTTCTCAACCCGCTCGGCGTGCCTTCGCGTATGAATATCGGTCAGGTGCTCGAAGTGCACCTCGGCTATGTGTGCCGCCAGCTCGGCTGGAAGATCGCAACGCCCGTCTTTGACG
>CALVMN010000029.1:0-21637 GCA_944346365.1 Candidatus Gallimonas merdigallinarum | reverse complement strand
GAGATTGCTCGGCGGGGAAAAATAGAGCGTCAGCCCGTCGTAGTCCGCAAGCTGAGGATTCCCCGCCGCCATTTCGGACGTGATCGTAAATCCCGCCTCTTCGTTCATCCATTTTACGATGAGCGAGCGCATATTCTGCGCGAGATACTCCTGCACGAGCGCCTCGGTGAGGTTGAGCCCGTCTGTAAGGCAGCCGTAGGTAAGCCCCTCTTTCAGGCGCAGGATCCCCGAAACGGTGAGCGTGACGCCGTCCTCCGCCGTGGCGCCGTCGAACGCCTCCTGCGTGAACCTTCCGTTCGAGCTGTACTCGAAGGGGTATTCGCCGCGCATCGCCTGTGCGAGACTGTATTCGTATCCGTCGTCCTCGCCCGTATACGAAGAAGAGGTATAGACCGCGTCGTTGTTGTAGAGCACGAATTTTTTGCCGACGATCTCCGAAAAATCGACGAGCGAACTCTCGCTGATGCCCTCGCCGCTCTCGCCCGCCTCGAAGAGCGCGATAAACTTTTCTTCGTTGAGGAAACCGAGCTGGGCGAGGGTGAGATCGCTCACCTCGTTGTGGCTGCCCACCGCGAGCACGATCTCGTTGAGATCGGAGGGAAACTCCCCTTCGATCACGTCGTACTGCGAGCGCACATAGTCGCCGTACCCTTCGGAAGAGACGTCCGCCGTCCCCGGCATGACGTTGACCACGTCGCCGAAGAAGTCCGCAAAGCCGACGAGGTTCGCGTATTCGGACGCCTGCGTCTGCACCACGTTGATATAGTATTCTTTGAGGTTGGCAAGGGAACGGTACGTCTCTTCCAGCGCGCCGTTCTCGCTCTTGGTCATGACGGAGGTGACGAGATTGTTTGCGACCGTCGCTCCGTAGCCGTACTGAATGGCGGAATACCAGTTCGGATCGGCGGCTTCCAGATAGGCAAGATACTCGTCCGTTATGTTGTTGCGGATCGTCATGCCGTTCGCGAGGCTCGTCAGGAAGGAATCGACATAGACTTTATCGCCGATCTGTTCAAGGTCGGGCATATCCTGCGGCGCGGTGAACGATGTCATGATGGACGCCATGTCAAACGCGCTCTCCGTGACCGTGACGGGATAATAGGAGAGCATATCCTCTTCCGTCTTTTTTACATAATTGTTGAACCCGCTCGAAAGCGCAAGCACGAGGCAGACGCTGACGATACCGATGCTTCCCGCGACCGACGTGAGAATGGTGCGCCCCTTTTTGGTGAGCAGGTTCCGGAAACTCAGCGCAAGCGAAGTTAGAAAACTCATTTTCGCGCGGGCTTTTTTCCCGTCCGCGCCGCGTCCGCTTCCGCTCCTTGCTGCGGCGACTTTCGAGGGCTGCGACGATTGCTCGGCGATCGGCTGATCGTCCGACGGCGCGCGCGCCGCATCTTCTAAATCGGTACCCCCCCCCGCGTACGGATTGGAATCCGACTCCACAAGCCCGTCTTTCAGGCGCACGATGCGCGAAGCGTACTGGTAGGCGAGTTCGGGGTTGTGCGTGACCATGATGACGAGCCGCTCGCCCGCGATCTCTTTGATGAGCTCCATGATCTGCACGCTCGTCTCGGAATCGAGCGCGCCCGTGGGTTCGTCCGCAAGGAGGATATCGGGATTGTTGACGAGCGCGCGCGCAATGGCGACGCGCTGCATCTGCCCGCCCGAAAGCTGATTGGGTTTTTTGCTCAGCTCATTGCCCAGCCCCACACGCGAAAGCGCTTCAGCGGCGCGGCGGCGGCGCTCTTCCCGTCCCACGCCTGCGATGGTGAGCGCAAGTTCCACGTTCCCGAGCACCGTTTGGTGCGGAATGAGGTTATAGGACTGGAAGATGAACCCGATCCTGTGATTGCGGTAGACGTCCCAATCTCTGTCTTTGAAGTCTTTCGTAGACTTCCCCTGAATGACGAGATCGCCCGACGTATAATGATCGAGTCCGCCGATGATGTTGAGGAGCGTCGTTTTGCCGCAGCCGGAAGGTCCGAGCACGCAGACAAATTCGCTCGCGCGGAATTCAAGACTAACCCCTTTGAGCGCGTGAACGCTGCCCGAGGCAGCCTTATATTCCTTAGTGATGCCGGTGAGTTTGAGCATAGTAAGCTTTACTCCTTATGAGAAATTCGGGGCGCCCTATCGGGCGCCCCGTAAATTGTCTGACCTTACGATCCTTTGGCTTCCTTGATCGCCTTGGTGACGGCAGTATTGAATTCTTCATACTGCGCGAAGAACGCCTTCATCTTGTCCTCGCCGAGAAGCTCGACCACACGGGACATGATCCCGTTCGCCTCTTTGCACTGATCCTCGAACACGGAGATCGTGTTGTCGGAAAGACGGATGTACGCGATCTTACGATCCGTAGGCGAATCGACGCGCTTGACGATGCCCTTCATCTCCAACTTCGTGACGATCTGCGAGATCGCGGAACGGGTGATGCCGAGGCGGCGGGCAAGCTCGGAAGAAATGACGCTTCTGCCTTTCTCCTCCTCCATCACAACCTCTCTCAAAAGCCGGAACTCCGTTCTCGAAAGCCTTGCGACGCCCGCGAAGAAATCCATATTCTCCATGTCGCGCACCATCTGAAAGAATTTGACAAGATACTCATTGATTTCCATAAAACCTACACTCCTTACTGAAATTACTGTTTGGCAATCCCAACTTACTTCCATTATAACAAAAAAATTGGGAATGTCAACTTATTCGGCGCAATTTTTGAAGATATTCACAATATCTTCATGATATTTTTTTTGAATTATCGTTTTCGGGCTTTTTACCGGCATATGTAAACAGCGTGCAGGTTAATTTTGCGTTACAGATACGTCGCTTTTTGTTAACATTTCCGCCGAACGCGCGCTCCGCGTTAACATATGAGGAGAGAAACACGCAGCTCCAATCGGGGAGCGCCCGATACATCCGCCCGAAGTCGCGGTAGAGCGCGGAAAGCCCCTCTTCCTTCAACCGTTCGCCGTACGGCGGATTGGAAATAATGACGCCGAACGGATCGGACGAGGTAAACGCGCGCATATCGCGCACGGAAAAACGGATATCCCCTCCGACGCCCGCGCGCGCCGCATGGAAGCGGGCAAGCTCCACCGCGCGCGAAGAAATATCCGACGCTTCAAGTTTCGGGAGCGGACCTCTGAACTCGCCGTCCGCCGCCTCCTCGCGTGCACGCACAAGCGCGGCACGCGGTGCGCATTTCCACTTTTCAAAGTCGAACCCGCGCAGCTTCCCGGGTGCGATCCTGCGCATATACATTGCCGCCTCGATGGGGATTGTGCCGCTGCCGCAGAACACGTCGGCAAACGGTTTTCCCGCGCGGAAAAAGGAGCTCTCCACCATTGCCGCGGCGGTCGTTTCGCGGAGGGGCGCGTCGTATGTCCGCACGCGATACCCCCGCTTGTGCAGTCCGTCGCCCGAAGTATCGAGCGAAACGGTCGCAACGTTTTCGTAAATATCGAAATTAACGACGACGCGCTCGCCGCGCTCATCCAGCGCACGCACTCCGAGCCTGCTTTTCAGCCGCTCGACGATCGCCTTTTTGACGACGCCGCCCGCCGCCTTGACCGCCATCAACGTACTTGCCCAGCACTTCCCGTCCATCATGATCTGCGAATGCGGGGAACAGAATTCCTCCCACGCGATGGCGGAAACGCCTTCAAAGAGTGCGTCGAAATCGGGCGCGGGAAAGCGGGAGAGGACGAGAAGCACGCGCTCGCCCGCGCGGAGCTGTACGTTCAAACGGGCGACGTCCGCCCAATCGCCCGCAAGGGAGACTCTCCCCTGCACGGCGGGACAGTCGCCGTATCCCATGGAACGAAGCTGCCGCTTGACGGAAGCCTCCACGCCCGCCGCCGCGGGAATGAGTATCTGCATAGCCACCTCGCGCCCGAGCAGGGCGTTATTCTTCCTCCGTCTCCTCTTCCGCTTCCGGAACGACGGGATTGAGCGGAGCGGTGACGGGCGTTAAATCGTATTTGTCGTCCACGTCGCCGAGGAGTTCTTCGATCATGTCTTCGCGCGTAATAAGTCCGCGCGCGTGACCTTCCTCGCCGACCATCATCATGTGTTCGCGCGCCTTCTGCATCCGCTGCATGAGCGCGGAGACCTTTTCCCCCTCCTCCGTATAGGAGACGGGACGGATGAGCGGCGCAAAGTCCTTATGCCCCGCGAGCAGGTTTTCGTAAAAATCCGCGCGGTACAGGATCCCGACCACGTTTTCCTTTCTGCCCTCGTAGACGGGCACGCGCGAAAAGTTCGTCTCGCGGAAGAACTTATACACGCGGCGGTAATTTTCGCGGACGTCCACGCAGACGACGCGGTCGAGCGGGATCATGCACGAGCCTACGTGCAGCTCGTCGTAGCGCAGCGTACGGTTGATGAGTTCGTGCTCGGTCTCGTTGAGGACGCCGTCCTCGCGGACGTCGGTCACGAGCATCCTGAATTCCGCCTCCGTGAGCGCGGGTTCTTCCTTATTCAGGCGGAAGATGCGGAACACGAGTTTCTTCCACAGCCCGAACAGAAAGCTCAGCGGCAGGAACAGATATGTGAACGCCATGATCGGATACGCCGCAAAGCAGGCGAACCGCTCGGGGATCTCCTTAGCAAGCGTCTTGGGCGTGATCTCGCCGAAGATGAGTACCACGACGGTGATAACGACGGTCGAGACCGTTGCGCCCAGCCCCTCGCCGAGCAGTGCGACGAAAAGCAGCGTTCCGATGGTGGACGCGGTAAGATTGACGATATTATTCCCGATGAGCAGCGTCGTCAAGACGCGGTTATAGTCCTCGCTGAGTCTGAGCGCAAGACGCGCCGAGCGTTTTTTCTGTGCAAAGCGGCGCATGCGGACGGAAGAAAAGCTCGTGTAAGCCGTCTCGGTGGCGCTGAAAAACCCTGAGAAAATCACGAGAACGACGAGCGCGATCACAAGTCCTATCTTCATACCGCACCCCCTTCCGACGCAGGCGCAGCGGGCGCGGTGACGGGCGTTAAGTCGTATTTGTCATCCACGTCGCCGAGGAGTTCTTCGATCATATCCTCGCGCGTGATCAGTCCCACCGCGTCGCCCTCCGAGCCGACGATCATGATGTGCTCCCTGCCCGCCTGCATCCGCTGCATGAGCGCGGAGACCTTCTCGTCCTCCTCCGTAAAGGAAACGGGGCGGATCAGGTTGTCGAAGTCGCGCCTGCCCGCGAGCATATTTTCGTAGAAATCGGCGCGGTACAGCACGCCGATAACGTTGGGCTTCGTCCCCTTATAGACGGGCAGCCGCGAGAAATTCGTCTCGCGGAAGACGCGAAAGACCAGCCTGTCGTTTGCGCGCGACTCCACCATGACCATGCGATCGAGCGGGACCATGCAGTCTTTGACGAGCAGATCGTCGTAGCGGAGGGTGCGCTGAATGAGTTCGTGTTCGGTGTCGTTCAGGACGCCGCCCGCGCGGATATCCGAAACGAGCATCCCGAACTCCTCTTCGGTGAACCTGGGTTCTTTCTTCCCCAGCCTGAAAAGGCAAAAAATAAACTTCTTCCATAAGCCGAACAGAAAACTCAGCGGCAGGAAGAGGCTGACGAGAAAACGAAGCGGATATGCCGAAACGCAGGCAAACGTTTCCGGCAGACGCTTGGCAAGCACCTTGGGCGTGATCTCGCCGAAGATGAGCACGACGATCGTGAGCACGACGGTGGAGACCGTCGGACCGATCTGTTCGCCCATCAGCGAAGTGAAAATAAGCGTACCGATACTTGCCGAAGCGATATTGACAATGTTATCCGCGATCAGCAGCGTGGAAAGCACCCTGTTGTAGTCCGCGCTCAGTGCAAACGCGAGACGCGCGGATTTTTTTGTGCGCGCCATCCGGCGCATACGCACAGCGGAAAAACTCGTGTAAGCCGTCTCCATTGCGCTGAAATACCCTGAAAGCGCAATCAACACCACGAGCGCGACCAACAGCCAGATACATCGACTGTCCATAAACAGGAAATTACCTTATACCTCCTTTACGACGGGGAAATCCCCGTTTATTCCATATATTATTGCGTATTTATCCATACGCCCGTCCGGCGTGAAAAATCACCCGACGGAGTTATGTTCGCTCTGTTCCTCTGGGGCGTCCGCCGCGGACTTTTTGCGGAGCACGCAGACGCGTGTCTCCCCTTTTACGCCGCGCATGATCACGTGCGGGCGCGGACGCTCCGGAAGGCGCAGCTGTTCGGGCTGCTCCGTTTCAGGCTGCTCCGTTTCAGGCTGCGCCGTCGCGGACTGCTCTGTTTCGGGCTGCTCCGTTTCAGGCTGTGCCGCAGCCGATTCATGTACGGGGGCGGGCAATTCGTCTGCAGAAGGCTGCGTTTCCGCCGCCGCATCGTCCGGAACGGGCTTTACGGCGCACGTTTCGGGATTCGCTTTTACAGCAGGTTTTGCCGGTTTTTCCTGTTCTGCGGAACGTTTCAGCGGCTCTTCCTCCGAGGCGATCTCCGCACCGAACTCTTCCTTGACGGGCGGTTCGGGGAGCAGCCATTCGGGAATACAGTCGGGTACGGGGGAAGCCTGCATCTCGACCAGACGGTTATGCGCCCGCGCGCAGGGGTAATCCTCCGTGCGCGTACAGTAACGGCAGCGCGTGTACCGTCCGCACATATCGGCATTGATCTTCTCGCTTTCCTTCCATTTTACGACGTCGAGATATTCCTGTAACGCCTGCAACGTCATACCCTGCCTCCCCGCCGCCAACGCGCGGCTTATGTATCTATTATATAACATTTTGCCCCGTCCTGCAAGAGGAACGAGCTGATTTTCTGAAAAACGGCTGATTTTTTTTAATATTCGTCGAGGAAATTCCCGCGGTTGCCGCCCTTGCGCCAGCCGACGATGCAGTCGAGCGCCACGTTGTGCAGGCTACGGAACACATTGTCCGCCGCCGCAGGATTGGTCTGTTCCAGATGCGCGAGGAGCTGTTTCATTTCGCGCCGCTTGCTCTCCTCTTCCTTATCGGCGACGCGCTCGGTAAAACGACAGGCGCAGTTCAGAAATTTCAGACCGTTATACTCCGCCCACGCCACGACGTCGCGCTCGCGCACGGCGTACAGCGGGCGGATCAGTTCCATGCCCTCGTGGCTCGTGGAGCGGAGTTTGGGCATCATCGTTTTGATCTCCGCGCCGTAGAACATACTCAAAAGCGTCGTGCCGACGACGTCGTCGAAATGATGCCCGAGCGCGATCTTGTTGCATCCGCATTTTTTGGCAAATTCATATAAAAACCCGCGGCGCATCCGCGCGCACAGATAGCAGGGCGACCCCGTTCCCACGCTGTCAACGACGGCGAAAATATCGCTCTCGAAGATACGCACGGGTACGCCGAGGCGCGCGGCGTTCTCTTCGATGAGCGCGCGGTTCTGCGGCGCGTACCCGGGGTCCATCACGATGAACTCCAACGAGAACGGCGCTTCGCCGTGCCGTTGCAGTTCCTGCATACACTTTGCGAGCAGAAAGGAATCCTTTCCGCCCGAAATGCAGACGGCGATCTTATCCCCTTCGCGGACGAGTTCGTACCGTTTCACGCTCTTGATGAACGGACACCATAGTTCTTTGCGGTATTTTTTAATGATCGAACGCTCGATCTCGGAAAAGCTCATTTTGCCGCCCCGCCGAGATACGCGTGCGCGGAATACGCCGCGACAAGCCCCTCGCCCGCCGCCTTCGCGTACTGATAGGGTCTGCCCGTCACGTCGCCCGCGGCAAACAGCCCCGCAATGTTCGTGGAGCAGTCGCGCGCGACCTTCACGGCGTCGCCCTCCGTCTCCAACCCGCCCACGAGCGCGGCAGGCGGCGCGGAGTTTTTCAGGAAGAACACCCCGCTCACGGCAAGTTCGCCCTCTTTTAAAACCAGCTTCTCCACGCGCAGACCGCCCTCGACGGCAAGCGGCTTTTCCGCATGGACGACGACGTTCTCCGCCTTGAACGCGGCGTTCGGATAGAGGCAGAACGCGTGTACCGTCCCGGCAAAGCCCGCAAGATACTCCACTTCCTCGGCGAATTTCTCCGCGCCAACGACGGCGGCGATCGTCTTGGCCTTGTACAGCGCGCCGTCGCACACGGCGCAATAGCTCACGCCGCGCCCCACGAAGTCGCGTTCGCCGCGGACTGCGCCCGCCGTCTCCACGCCCGTGGCGAGAATGACGGCTCTGCCCTGATACAGTTCGCTCCCCGCCGTCACGGTGAACGGATCGCCCGCGTAAATGCCGTCCGCCCTGCCCTTGGTAAAGACGACGCCCTCATGCGCCATCTGCTCGGAAAGGCGCGCGGCGAACAGCTTCCCGTCCCCCACGAGGGTGGGAAAATTGCGCACATACTCCGCCTTTGTCAGTTTTTCGCCGAAAGGGTCCGTCCCGAGCCAGAGGCAGTTTCTTCTCAAACTCTTTAAGGTGAGTGCGGCAGTATAGCCTGCGATGCCGCCGCCCACAACGATTACGTCATATATCGTCTGCATGGCGCAAGTATAACACAAACGCCGCGCGCCTGTCAAGCGGGTTACAGATCGACGCGCCGAAAGCGTTTTGTTCCGATCGCCCATGCAAGCGGGTTGCACGCGAGATACGCCGCAAGTCCCGCTGCCGTCACGGGAAGCTGTTTTACGAGCGCGTCGGCGGAAACGCCGTCCATAAAGGCAGTTGCGGGAAGGTGCGCGCACGTCTCCATGGCGGCGATCACGACGAGAACGGGCAGAAACGCCTTGAAAAATGCCGCGCCCGCACGATACGCCGTGCGGTAAAATTCGGCAAAATATACGAGGTTGAAGAGTGCGTACGCAAGCAGCATACACCCGTAAAAGGCAGCGTTCGCCTCAATGCCGACCGCGTTTCCCTGCGGGAACAGCCGCACGCGCAGGAAGGCGAACGGAAGAGAGAGCATGAGCTGGCAAAGCTGCATCGCGCACACCGTAAAAAGGCGCGCCGCCACGATCTGCCCGCGCGTGACGGGCAGGAGCGCGGAAAAGAGAACGTCGTTCGTTTCCCGCCCGTATTGGAACGTGATCATACAGGCGAGACAGCCGAACAGAAAGACCGCGCCGTACGGATAATCCGGCACGAGGACGAGCACGCCGAACGCGGTAAAGAGAAAGAGCGTGGGGTGCGCGGCAAGGCGCAGTTCCTTACAGAGCAAAGCCTTCACAGACACCCTCCTCTTTGAGAAAAATCTCTTCCAGCGCGGGCATGGTACCGTCCGATTGCGCGTAGGCACGCAGAAGCGCCCCCTTTTCGTCGGCGCGGACGATTCTTCCGCCGCGGATATATACGACGTCGTCGGCGCACTTTTCAAGGTCGGCGACGATCTGCGTGGAGTACAGCACCGCGCCGCCCTCCTTGTGCGCGAACGCGCGCAGGATCGAATGCACTTCGGCGCGCGAGACGGGGTCAAGCCCGCTCGTCGGCTCGTCCAAAACGAGCAGTTCCGCGCCGTGCGAGCAGGCGAGCGCGAGCTGAAATTTCACCTTCATGCCGTTGGAAAGTTCGCATACGCGTTTGCGCTCGTCGAGCGAAAACTGCCCGAGCAGGCGGCGGTAACGGGCTTCGTTCCACTGCGGATAAAAGCGGGCAAAGACGGAGGCGACCGACCCCAGCCTGCGGCGGGAATAAAACTCCGCGCCGCCGAACAGGACGCCGACGGACGCGGGCAGTCCGCCGCCCGCCTGCCGTTCCTCTCCGAAGATGCGCACGCTCCCGCTGTCCGCGCAGACAAGTCCCGCAATCGCCTTCATCGTCGTGCTCTTTCCCGCGCCGTTCCGCCCGAGAAAGCCCGCGATCCTCCCCCTTTTTACGCAGAACGAGACGTTTTCGAGCGAAAAAGCGGGGTATTTTTTATTCAGTCCGCACACTTCCAGCGCGTTCATTCCTCTTTCCCCGCCTGCTTCATAATTTTCTCCGCGTACGAAAACATGAGTTCGCTCTCCACGAGCGCAATTCCGCGTTCGCCCGCCGTTTCGTTGCCGAGTACGACGAGCTGCGAACCCCGTTGCAGACCGAATATCTCCCGCGCGCGTTCGGGAAGGACGATCTCCCCGCGCTCCCCGACCGTGACAATGCCGAAAATGTGTTTTCCCTTGGGCGGAACGGGATAGCCGAGCGTCGATTCGTCGTGCGAAATGAGCGCGTCCACCGTTACGCCGTACAGTTCGGCAAGCGCGGCGGTATGCGGCAGATCGGGCAGGCTCTCGCCAAGCTCCCATTTTCCGACCGCCTGACGCGTTGTGCCGACGCGCGCGGCGACCTCTTCCAGCGTAAACCCGTTCGCGCGGCGGAGGGCGGCAAGGTTGCGCGCGAGCAGTTCGGTCTGAACGATCATACGATTTCTCCTTTATTTTACGATAATACGATTATAGCACGCATTTTCCGCCCGTTCAACCAATCGCCGCAAACGCAAAATGTTCGTTTCGGTTGACAGCGGGAAATTATCCGCTATATGCCGCGGTTATAGCCGCCTTTTGTTTTTGCGAAGGAAGTTTTGCCATGCGCGCCGCCCTTTTAATTGACTTTCCCGCGCGACAAAATTATAATACTGCGTATATGGAGAAAAACCGTACAAGGAGCGCGGGGCGGAAGATCGCCGCGCTCGGCATTCTGACGGGGTTGGGGCTTGCGGCGTTCTTGCTGGAAAGCCTGATTCCCATGCCCTTTCTGCCGGGCGCGAAACTCGGCTTTGCCAATATCTTCTCTCTGCTCGCTCTGCTCCTTTACGGGCTGCCCGAGGCGCTCGCCGTCGTTCTGGTGCGTACCTTTCTGGGCAGTCTTTTTGCGGGAAACCTCTCGATGCTCCTTTACAGCATGACGGCAGGCGTCCTTTCGACGGCGGTCACCCGCGTTCTCCTCTTCGCGCTCTCCCGCGTCAGTTTTCCGGCGGTCTCTGTGGCGGGCGCGATCGTTCACAATATGGTACAGTTGTTCGTCTATTGCGGACTGACGGGAACCATGCTGCTCCTTGCGTACGCGCCCTATCTCTGTCTGATGGGCGCAGGCGCCGGCGCGGTCGTGGGGCTCGTCGTCATATGGACGATGAAAGCGCTTCCCGCACGGTTTTTTGCGGAAAGCGGAAAGAAAAAGGAGGAATCAGCGTGAAAGCGATCAAGGGCAGACCGTTCTTCCGCGGCGTAAAGCTCGCGGGACACAAGTCACCCACCGAGCAGCTCCCCGCCGAGCGGTTGGAAATCGCGGGCGAAGTGGCGATCCCGCTCCGTCAGCACGTCGGCGCGCCTGCGGAAGCGGCGGTCGCCGTCGGACAGACGGTGAAAAAGGGAGAACTCATCGGAAGAGCTGCGGGAACCGTCTCCGCCAACGTCCATGCGAGCGTGGCGGGAGAAGTCAGAGCCGTGGAGGAACGCCCCGACGGACGGGGCGGAACGTGCGTGCATATCGTCATCGCTCCGGGCGAAACGCAGGAGGAAGCCTATTTCCCGCCCCTTTCCGACCCGACGGCGGAGGAGATCTGCGAGCGCATTGCGGCGTGCGGCATCGTGGGCATGGGCGGCGCGGGATTCCCGTCGCACGTCAAACTCAGACCGTCCGCGAAAGTCGATACCCTCATCATCAACGGCGCGGAGTGCGAACCATACCTCACCTGCGACGACGTGCTGATGAAACACCGCCGCGAGGAGATCGTGCGCGGCGCGCGCTATATGGCGAAGGCTTTGGGCGTTGAAAACATTGTCATCGCCATCGAGCGGAACAAGCCCGCCGCCATCGCCGCGTTTGAAGAGACCGACCTTGCCGTCGTCTCCCTCAAAAAACAGTACCCGATGGGCGCGGAAAAACAGCTCATTTACTGCTGCACGGGGCGGAAAGTGCCGCTCGGGAAACTCCCCGCCGACGCGGGCGTGATCGTGCAGAACGCGGCGACGGCGTTTGCCGTGTGCGAGGCGGTGGAGCTGGGCAAACCACTCATCGAGCGCATCGTCACCGTTTCGGGCGCGGGCATCGCGCAGCCGAAAAACCTCCTCTGCCCCATCGGCACGCCCCTGTCGCGGCTCGCGGAGGCGTGCGGCGGCGTAAAGAACGCGGTGAAATTCGTGGCGGGCGGTCCGATGACGGGCGCGGCGCTCACGGGGAGCGACAGCGTGGTCACCAAGACGACGGGCGGTTTTTTGTTCCTCACGAAGGAGGAAACGAACACCGACCCGCCCACCAACTGCATCAACTGCGGCAAATGCGCGGACGTATGCCCCATGAAGCTCATGCCCATGCAGACGGAATTTTACACGAACGCGGCGGAATATGAAAACGCGGAAAAATACGGCGGGGTTCTGAGCTGCATCGAATGCGGCGCGTGCTCCTATATCTGCCCCGCGCGCAGACCGCTTGCGCAGGCGATCAAGACGGCGAAAGAGAATTTACGGAGGAAAAAAGCATGAATCTTGTTGTATCTTCCGCGCCCCATATCCGTTCCCCGCGCACGACGAAACACATTATGCTGGACGTGCTCATTGCGCTCCTTCCCGCAACCGCCGCGGGCATCGTGTTCTTCGGCTGGGCGGCGGCGGTCACGGTGCTGCTCTCCGTATTCAGCGCGGCGCTCACCGAATTTGTGTGGTATATCGTGGAGCATAAGATCTGGCGGAACGGCAAAGAGACGCTGCGCGGCTTTGTAAAAGGGTTCGACTATACGTCGCTTGTAACGGGGCTTTTGCTGGCGCTCTGCCTGCCCGCCTCGCCCGACGCGCTGTATATGCCCGTTCTGGGCGCGATTTTCGCCGTCGCCGTCGTAAAGATGCTCTTCGGCGGCACGGGAAAGAACATCGTCAACCCCGCCATCACGGGGCGCATCTTCCTCTTTATCTCCTTTACGGCGATGACCGTCTACCCCGCGGCAAACTTTATGCCCCTCCTCGATTACAACCTGTCGCTCACCACGGGAGCGAGCACGGGCGCAAGCGTTTCCGACGCGCTCTCCACGGGCGCGACGCAGCTCGGAAACCTGCTGAACGGAAACGCGCTGCTCTCCAACCTCGACCTCTTCCTCGGTACGGGCGTTGCGGGCTGCATCGGCGAAACGTGCAAACTCGCGCTGCTCGTCGGGTATCTCTACCTGTGCGTGCGCGGCGTGATCAAATGGTATCTGCCCGTCCTCTATATCGGCGTGACGGGGCTGTTTGCCGTCGCGCTCGAAGGGTTTGACTTCGGCTATTTCCTCCCCTCCATTCTCTCGGGCGGGCTCTTCCTCGGCGCGATCTTCATGGCAACGGACTATGTGACTTCGCCCAAGTCCAGGCTCGGCAATATCATTTACTTTATCGCGCTCGGGCTTCTGACGGCGGGACTGAGAAAAGCGACAGGCATCGAAGTGGTCTCCTTCTGCATTCTTCTGATGAACTTCCTCGTCTTTCTCATCGATCTTGCGATCAAGCCCCGTCCCTTCGGCTATGTGCGCCGCAAAAAGACAAAGGAGGCGAACAAATGACGGTCAAAGCATTTTTCAAAAGCAACGCGTTTAAAAGCCTTGCCGTCCTCATCGCCATCGTGTTGGTGGCGGGCGCGCTTCTGGCGATCTGCAACGATCTGCTCTATATCTCCGATGAAGAGCGGCTGGCGCGGTCGCTTTCCAAAATCTACGGCAGGGAAGTTACCGCGGAGGAAGTCGAACTCACTGACGAGGAGCGCGGTTACACGTACGGCACGGTGAACGCCGTCTATTACGTACACGACGACGGGAATTATCTCTTTCAGACGACGGGCAAAGGCGGATATTCCAACGGCAACGGCACCGTTACGGTCTGGACGATCGTCACATGCACGGGTACGCGCGAGGAAGGCAACCTCGCCCTCACGGGCATTGAAAAGGTCGTCTACGATTCCAACGAAGGGCAGAGTTTTATCTCCACGCTCGGAGACTCCTTCTATGCGGCGTTCGCCGAACAGGACGCGCGCGTTGCGGAAGGCGGTTACTTCACGACGACCGCGGGTTCGGACGATATTTATAATATCGCGTCGGGCGCGAGCGAATCTTCCAACGCCGCCTGCAACGCCGTCAATACTGCGCTGGCGTGTTTCCGCACCGTCTTTATGGGAGGCGAAGCATGAATACGAAAATGAAGAGATACGGCAAGATTGCCTACGACGGACTTATCACGAACAACGCGACGTTCAAACTCGTGCTCGGCACCTGCGCGACGCTCGGAATGTCCACCTCCGCCGTCAACAGCTTCGGCATGGGGCTTTCCGTCACCGTCGTCCTGCTGCTGAGCAACGTCATCATATCCCTTCTGCGGAAGGTCATTCCCAACACCGTGCGCATTCCCGCGTTCGTCGTAATCATCGCCACGATGGTAACCCTACTCAGAATGGTTCTGGAAAAGTATATTCCCGACCTGTACGACTCCATGGGCGTGTTCCTGCCGCTCATCGTCGTCAACTGCGTTATTCTGGGGCGCGCGGAAGCGTTCGCGAGCAAGCAGCCCGTTCTCGACAGCGCCATCGACGGAATCTTTACGGGGCTCGGGCTGACCTGCGCGCTCACGTTCATCGGAATCATCCGCGAATTTCTGGGCAGCGGCTCCTTCTTCGGCATTCAGGTCATGGACTTTAAAATCGGATTCTTTACGAACGCCGCGGGCGCGTTCTTCGTCTACGGCATCTGCATCGCCCTCTTTGCGCTCATCACCAATCAGATCGATCAGGCAAAGCGCATGAAACAGGCAAGGCAGCTTCGCGTGCCGGCAGGCGATCAGCCGCTCCCGCCCGTGGAAAAAGCGGAAGAGACGGAGGTGAAATAACATGGCTGCGACCATTCTTCTCATCGTCATCTCCGCCGTGTTCTCGCAGAACTTTATCCTTGTAAAGTTCCTCGGCATCTGCCCCTTCCTCGGCGTCTCCAAAAAGACGAACAGCGCCCTCTCGATGGGTATCGCCGTGACGCTCGTCATGATCCTTGCAACGCTCGTCACGTGGCCGCTCTATATGTACGTGATGGTGCCGCTCGGGATCGAATACCTTGAAATCATCTTCTTCATCTTCGTCATCGCGGCGCTCGTGCAGATGCTGGAAAAGATCATCGAAAAGCTCTCGCCCGCGCTCTACCGCTCGATGGGCATCTATCTGCCCCTCATCACGACGAACTGCGCCATTCTGGGCGTTGCGGAACTCCTGCTCGTGAACGACCTTTCAGCCGTCGTCTCGGGCGCGGCGGAAGGAATTTCGATGAATCTCGGGTTCGCGCTCCTGTACGCGCTCTGCGCAGGGATCGGTTTCACCCTCGCAATGGTGCTGATGGGCGGCGTCCGCGAGAAAATGGAAAAACTTCCCGTGGCAAAGTGCATGAAGGGCTTCCCCATCACGATGGTGGCGGCAAGTTTTATGGCAATGGCGTTCTACGTCTTTGCCCTGCTTTAAGGAGGCGCGCATATGGTTCATATGATTTTAGCACCCGTTAATTGGGCGCAGGTCGGCATCGTTTTGGGGATCTTCGCCGCGATCGCGCTGCTCCTCACTGTCTGTATCCTGCTCGTGGCAAAATTCTGCAAGACGAACGCCGACGAAAAGGTCGAAAATATCCTCTCTCACCTCGCGGGCGCGAACTGCGGCGGCTGCGGCTGTACGGGCTGCGCGGGATTTGCGGAGAAGCTCGCGAAGGGCGAGGCAAATCTCTCCGACTGCCACGTGACGGAATCCGCTCAGAAGGCGATCATCGCCGAAACGCTCGGCATCCCCTTCACGCAGTCCAAACCCACCGTGAGCGTATGCCGTTGCTCGGGCGGCAAAAACGCGAAGGACGCGTTCACCTACTGCGGCGCGGAAAACTGCGCGGAGGAGGCAAAGCTCTCGGGCGGACGCAAAGTGTGCAAGTACGGCTGTCTCGGAGACGGAAACTGCGCGCGCGTCTGCCCCGAAAACGCGATCTGCATTGCAGACGAAAAGGCGGACGTCGATCCCGATAAATGTATTTCTTGCGGCGCGTGTATGCTCGCCTGCCCCAAAGGGTTGTTCGCGCGCATTCCCGCCGACGCGAAGGTCTACGTTGCGTGCTCCTCGCACGAGCGCGGCAAAGCCGTCATGGACGCGTGCGCATACGGGTGCATCGGGTGCGGCAAATGCGCCAGAACGTGTCCGGAAGGCGCGATCACCATGCAGGACAATCTCCCCGTCATCGACTATAACAAGTGTGTGAACTGCGGCAAATGCGCCGAAGCCTGCCCCAGAAAGACGATCCGGACAAGATATTAAAAAATCCGGAACATATTCGGAAATAAACTTATTCGGAAATAAGATTAGACCGCCGCGCCGCCCGATGGGCGGCGCGGCGGTCGTCTGCCATAAAAGCCCCCTGCCGCGGCTGATTGCCGCGGCAGAGGGTATTTTATCCGATATTGATTTTAAAATTTCTGATTCCGTTCAACTCTCACCGCAAAACAAAAAGCGCCGCTTCCGCGGTGCCTTTGGGTGGTGGAGATAACGAGATTCGAACTCGTGGCCTGTACGTTGCGAACGTACCGCTCTACCAACTGAGCCATATCCCCATGCGATTGTGTTATGATTATAGCATAACTTGAAAAAAATGCAAGCGATTTTACGGCGGTTTTCAAAAAAATTTCCGCACATGGGAAGATTATACGGGAAAATGCGCCTCAATGTCAAAATCCAGCCCCTCTTCTTCCGATTCCTCCCACCGTTGTTGGATAAACTCCAACATATGCACATACGCCGCCTTGGAGCCTTCCCCGTACAGACCGAGACTGCCGCTGTATTCCTCATCTTGCAGTTCATCCAGCGAAACAGTAATTTCATCGATCAGATCGACAAGCGTCTGTCTGGCATTCACAGGTATCATTGACCGCTTCATTTTACCCATCTTCGTGCTTCTGCCGTTTTATCGGATATATTATAGCATATTCCCGCCTCTGTTTCAAGCGGATTGCGGAACATTTCCGAAAAATTGCAAACTGATATACGTTCTTTTTTTGCTTTCCTGTGAAAACACAAATATATTTTTTACGACCCCCGAAAAAATGATTGACAAATGTCCTCCAAACATAGTAAAATAACTCTCGCAACCGAACGGGGGCATAGCTCAGTTGGTTAGAGCGCATGCTTCACATGCATGAGGTCACAGGTTCGAGCCCTGTTGTCCCCACCACAAAAAAAGGAAGGCTTTTGCCTTCTTTTTTTGTGCGGGGGCGCAGGCGGACCTCGCGCCCGCGGGAAAAGAACGACGAAACCGCGGAGCAGGGCGCAGGGTCGCGCGGAACGCCCCGCCGAGGGGTCCCCCTCGGGGGTGTCGGCGGAGCCCTGTTGTCCCCACCACAAAAAAAGGAAGGCTTTTGCCTTTTTTTTGTGCGGAGGCGCAGGCGGACCTCGCGCCCGCGGGAAAAGAACGACGAAACCGCGGAGCAGGGCGCAGGGTCGCGCGGAACGCCCCGCCGAGGGGTCCCCCTCGGGGGTGTCGGCGGAGCCCTGTTGTCCCCACCGGAAAAAACGATCTGGATCGCGCCCTTTTGCGGCAGAGCGTGCAGATCGTTTTTTCCGCAAAGTCCGTTCCCCTTTTCAGATGACCAGCCCCCTTTGACGACGTCAAAGGGGGCTGCATTCTTTCATATTTACGCTCAGAGTTTCGGGATGCTTGCAAACCCCTTCGCGAGGTCCTCTTCGGTGGGAATATAGTCGGTCATGGCGCCGTCGTTATACTGTTTGTAAGCGGCAAGATCGAAATATCCCGTGCCCGTCAGACCGAAGAGAATGGTCTTTTTCTTCCCTTCCGCCTTGCATCTGAGCGCCTCGTCGACCGCGACGCGGATGGCGTGAGAGCTTTCGGGCGCGGGAAGGATCCCCTCGCACTTGGCGAACATGACAGCCGCCTCGAACACCTTGCTCTGCTCCACCGAGACAGCGCGAAGATACCCGTCGTGATAGAGCTGAGAGACGACGGGGCTCATGCCGTGGTAGCGCAATCCGCCCGCGTGGTTGGGCGACGGCATAAATCCGCAGCCCAGCGTGTACATTTTTGCAAGCGGCGTGATCTTCGCCGAATCGCAGAAATCGTAGGCGAATTTCCCGCGCGTGAGCGATGGACAGCTCGCAGGCTCGACGCCGATGAAATCGATGTCGTTTTTGCCGTCCAGTTTATCCCCCATGAAGGGCGCGATGAGACCGCCGAAGTTGGAGCCGCCGCCTGCGCACCCGATGACGGTATCGGGCTGAATGCCGTATTTTTCAAACGCCGTTTTGCATTCCAGACCGATGACGGACTGATGGAGCAGAACGTGGTCGAGCACCGAGCCGAGGACGTAGCGGCAGGACGGCGTAGAGACTGCCTTTTCCACCGCTTCGGAAATGGCGCAGCCCAGAGAGCCGCCCGTCCCGGGAAACTCCTTCAAAATCGTTCTGCCCGCTTCCGTCGTATCGGAGGGAGAGGGAATGACGTTCGCGCCGTATGTGCGGATGACCTCTCTTCTGTACGGTTTCTGTTCGGCGGAAACCTTGACCATGTACACGTCGAGATTGAGTCCGTAGAACGCGGAAGCCATTGCGAGAGCCGTGCCCCACTGCCCCGCGCCCGTCTCCGTCGTGATGGACTTCAACCCCTGCTTTTTGGCATAGTACGCCTGCGCCGCCGCCGAATTGAGCTTGTGCGAACCGGACGTGTTGTTGCCCTCGAATTTATAATAGATCTCGGCGGGAGTATCGAGGAGCCGTTCCAGATAGTACGCGCGCACCAACGGCGACGGACGGAACATCCGGTAGAAATCGCGGATGCCTTCGGGGATCTCGATATACTCGTCCGTCTCGTTGAGTTCCTGATCGATGCACTCGTCGCAGAAAACGGGCTGCAAGTCCGCCTTTGTGCAGGGTTTTCCCGTTGCGGGATTGAGAAAGGGCGGGTGCTGCGTCTTCATATGCGCTTTTACGTTATACCATGCCTTTGGCATCTCCTGTTCCGTAAGATAGATCTTGTAAGGGATCTCGTGTACCATGGTTGTTACCTCCTGAAAATTTTTATGACAAAAAAAACACGGATAAGATCCGTTTGGGACGAATCTCTCCGTGTTGCCACCCAATTTCGCAATTTAAAAATTGCCTCTTTACGAGCACCATCATGCTCTCTTTCTGTAACGGGAAAGCCCCGTCGGACACTACTTGACTATCGTTCACATCCGCCCTCGGTAATCCATTCACGCGCGTCGGACTGCTCTCATTTCACCGCCGAGAACTCTCTGAAAATCCGCTTGGAGCACGCTACTCCTTTACCTCATCGGTTTGATTTATTATACTATAAGTTTTTTCAAGTGTCAACCCCATTTTCAAAATTCATCGATAAGAATTTTGAATAGCCGCTATAAGCGAAAGAAATGCTTTGCGCCGTATAATGTCAGAAAAGGTCGTTGTAGAGCGCGATGTTATCGAACGAAAAGGTCTTTTCGCCGCGCTCGATGGCGGAGACGATCTCCACCGTTCTGTCGTTGAAGGGCGTGGGAACGTTTGTCTTTCTCCCCTGCGCGCTGACCGCGCCGTTGATGAAGGCGATCTCGCACGGTTTTCCGCTGCGGATATCCTGCAACATACTCGCGACGAGATTTTTGTGCTTTTTCATGGCGACGGGAATGAGCATGAAGGAAATCTTCTTTTTGAGCGCGCCCTTATAATCAAAAAGTTTTACGATGTCATGCCCCTGCACGGGTTCGACGGTTACGCCGAGTGCGCGGGAAACGTCGATGCACTCTTTGATGATGCGCTGTGCGACGCGGCGGGAATTTTTCCGCGACGCGACTTCGCCGAACGTGCCGCCCGTGACGGTGGAAAGCCCAGAAAACGCGCTGTTGATGAGCAGTTTGGACCACCGCGCGCCGATGAAATTCTTTTCGACGACGACCGTCCCCATACATTCGAGGAGCTTTTTCGTCTCTTCCAGACGGTTGCCGCCGCCGTACGCGCCCAGCGAGAACGTGAGCGCGGAAGGCTCGGACGTGAGTTCGGAAACGCCCTCACCGTGGAAGGTTGCGCCCCACGCGATGGCGCAGCCGAGCGTTCTGTCCGCGCCAATAATTTCGGCAACGGCAGGCTCGGGCAGACCGTTCTGACAGGTGCAGAGCGCGCCGTCCGCTCTGAGGTGGTCTTTCAAAAATGCGACCACTTCGGGATTGTTCTGCTGTTTGGTCATGAGCAGGATAACGTCGTACTCGCCCTGCATCTCTTCGGGATAGAACGCGTTCACCTTCTGCGTGAACTCCGCCGTTCCGATAATCTTCGCGCCGTTTTTGCGCAGCGCCTCGACGTGCGCCCTGTTGCGGTTGAACAGATCGATCTCGACGCCCGCTCTCGCGATATATGCGCCGAGCACCGTACCCAGCGCGCCCGCGCCGTAAATAGCGTATCTCATCTTCTTATCCCTCAATATATTTTTTCAGCGATTCCGCGCGGTCGGTGCGCTCCCAAGTGAACCCGTCGCGCCCGAAATGCCCGTAAGCCGCCGTCTCGCCGTATACGGGGCGGTTGAGCGAGAGCGTCTCGATGATTGCCGCAGGACGGAGATCGAACTCCTTTTTGACGATCTCGGCGATCTCGTCGTCGGGAAGGCGACCCGTGCCGAACGTCTCCACGAACACGGAGACGGGACGGGCGACGCCGATGGCGTACGCGAGTTGCAGCTCCACCTCGTCCGCAATGCCCGCCGCCACGAGGTTTTTGCAGATATAGCGCGCCATATACGCGGCGCTGCGGTCAACTTTGGTCGCGTCCTTGCCGGAGAACGCACCGCCGCCGTGCGGGCATCTGCCGCCGTAGGTATCCACGACGATCTTGCGCCCCGTCAGCCCCGAATCCCCTTCCGGTCCGCCGATGACGAATTTTCCCGTAGGGTTGATGAGAATGCGCGTTTCACCGTCGAGAAGTCCCGAAGGGATCACCGCGTCGATGACGTGTTTTCTGATGTCCGCCGCAATGGTCTCCTGCGGGATCTCTTCCGCGTGCTGGGTGGAAACGACGACGGTATCCACGCGTACGGGCGTTTTTCCCTCGTACTCGACGGTGACCTGCGTCTTTCCGTCAGGGCGGAGATAGGAGAGCGTACCCGCCTTTCTCACGTCGGTGAGCCGCTTTGCGAGCTTATGCGCAAGCATGATTGGCAGCGGCATCAGCTCTTCCGTCTCGCGGCAGGCGTAGCCGAACATCATGCCCTGATCGCCCGCGCCGAGCAGATCGTACGCGCCGCCGCCCGCCTTCTTTTCGGCGGAGGCGTTCACGCCGAGCGCAATGTCGGCGGACTGCCCGTGGACAAGCTCGATGATATTGCATTTGTCGTAGGCGAAATCGCCCGAATCGTAGCCGATCGCGCGGATCACGCGGCGGGCGATTTTTTCATAGTCGACGCTCCCGCGGCAGGAGACTTCCCCCGTCAGAAAGAGCGTGTTATACGCCGCGCAGCACTCGATCGCCGAGCGGGCGTGCGGATCGAGCTTCAACAGCTCGTCCAGAATACTGTCGGCAATGCGGTCGCACACCTTATCGGGATGCCCTTCCGTCACGCTTTCGCTTGTGAAAAATCTTCTCATGATACGTATTCCTCGTTTCCCGTTTCTTTTCCCGCATATTTATACTGTAAGGGAGTAATACGAACCCGATCAAAAGCGGAAACTGTGCGCTCATACTTTGTTGAACCCCTTGCCCGT
>CALVMN010000028.1:0-21698 GCA_944346365.1 Candidatus Gallimonas merdigallinarum | reverse complement strand
GTACAGGACGCAGCTTCTGACGTCCGCGACGTGCGTCTCCTGCGTTGCGATTTGCAGGTGCTCCATGAACCGCGCGCACGCCTTTGCGTCGCCGCGGATGCCGAAGCTCATCATGCCGCCCGTCCCCTTGGGCAGATACTTCTGTGCCAAGGCGTGGTGCTTGTCGGAGGGGAGGGAAGCGTAATGCACCCATTCGATTTTGGGGTGTTTTTCGAGGAATGCGGCGATCTTTTCCGCGTTGCGGCAGTGGCGTTCCATGCGGAGCGCAAGCGTATCGCTGCCGAGAATGGTCAGAAACGCGTTCTGCGGGCTCATGATCGCGCCCGTGTCGCGCATCATCTGAGCGCGGCACTTCGTTCCGAACGCGACGGAGAGATCCGCATAGACGAGCCCGTGATAGCTCTCGTCGGGAACGTTAAACGCGGGATAGCGTTTGTTGTTTTTGAAGGCGAACTTTCCGCCGTCCACGATCATACCGCCGAGCGCCGCCGCATGTCCGTCCATGTATTTGCTCGTCGAGTGAACGACGATGTCCGCGCCGAAATCGAGCGGACGGCACAGAACGGGCGTTGCGAGCGTGTTATCGACAATGAACAACACGCCGTGTTTTTTGCAGAGGGCAGAGATTTTGTCAAAATCGAGCACGACGATGGCGGGGTTTGCGACCGTCTCGGCAAAGACGAATTTTGTCTTGTCGTCGATGAGCTTTTCAATTTCCTCCGCGGGCGCTTCCGCGTCGAAGAAACGCGCCTCGACGCCGAATTTCGGCAGCGTCGTCGAGAACAGGTTGAACGAACCGCCGTAAATCTCGCTCGCGGTCACAATATTGTCGCCCGACTCGCACAGCGTCATGGCGGTCAGCAGGATCGCGGACATTCCCGATGCGCAGCCGATGCCGCACACGCCGCCTTCGAGCGCGGCGACTTTCTTTTCAAGGACGTCTACCGTCGGGTTGGCGAGACGGGAATAGAAAAATCCGTCGCGTTTCAAGTCGAAGAGATCCGCCATCGCCTGAGAATCGCCGTAAAAGAACGTGGTGCTCTGGACGATGGGAGGAATGCGGCTTTCGCCCGTCTCGGGCTTCCAGCCTGCCTGTACGCAAAGGGTATCGATTTTGCAGCTATCTTTCATAGGTAGTACCTCACTTTGTCATTTCTTTGATGGCGCGGTCCAATGCGCGCTTCTGATCGCGCTCGGCGAGCGCTCTCTTTTTGTCGTATGTGTGTTTGCCCTTGCAGAGCGCGACTTCCACTTTGATGAGCGCGTCCTTGAAATAGAGTTTCAGCGGCACAAGGGTATATCCGCGTTCGTTGACCTTGCCCACGATTTTGGAGATCTCCATGCGGTTTAAAAGGAGCTTTCTTTCCCGCCGCGAATCGCGCGTGGAAAACGCGCCGCTCTTATCGTAGAGGGCGATGTGCATATTTTTCAGGAAGATCTCGCCGCCGCGGATCTCGCAGAAGCTCTCCGAAAGAGAAGCTCTGCCTTCGCGGATGGACTTGACTTCGCTCCCTTCCAGCACGATGCCTGCCTCGTATCTGTCCTCGATAAAGTACTCGAACGAGGCGGATTTGTTGAGTGCGATCGTTTTCACAGCCATAATTATAACATTGAAAGCCTGCAAAATCAAGATTTTGCAAACGAGTGACGCCCTATTCTTTTAAAACGGTTGTATGTCTGAATTTTACGCTTGTATTATAGCACAACCGGACTTCAATTCAAACGGAAATTTTATATTTTTTCAAGAAAAAGGAACTGTACGCGCCGCGCGCCCCAATCCACGCCCGAAACTTTGACGCGCACGCTCTCGCCGAGGTGGAAACTCGTCCGCGTGCCGCGGAGCAGGAACCGCGTTTCGATATATTCGTAGCTGTCGTCGGGCAGCGTTTCGATGGGGATAAGTCCCTCGACGGTGTTTGCAAGCTCAACGAATACACCGAACGAGGTCACGCCCGAGATGGTCGCGTCGTATTCCTCGCCGATCTTATCCTGCATATACGCAACGATGTAGAGGGCGTCCACGTCCCGTTCCGCCTCGGTGGCGTTCCGTTCGCACGCAGAGGACTGCGTCGAGGCGTCCACAACGAATTTCCTGTACTTTTCACGCGTCTTGTCGGGCTCGGAAAAACTCTCTTTAATGATGCGGTGGATACACAGATCGGGATAGCGGCGGATGGGGGAGGTGAAGTGGCAGTAACAGTCGGAAGCAAGTCCGAAGTGCCCGACGTTTTCGGGCGAGTACACGGCCTTCATCATGGAGCGCAGCATCACGCGGTTGACGAGAGAGTAGAGCGGAGAATCTTCCAGGGAACGCAGCAATTCCTGGTAATCTGCGGGACTGACCTTTGAAGGGTCGAACTTTACATGAACGCCCGCCTCCGTCAGGAAGGTGCGGAAGTCCTCCGCCTTCTCCTCGCTGGGCCGCTCGTGAATGCGGTAAACGAAGGGCATCTTTTTTTCCGTCATAATGGTCGCTACGCTCTCGTTGGCAAGGACCATGAACTGTTCGATCATCTCGTGCGAGATCGTGCGCTGATAGTCGGGAACGGTAATTTTGCCGTCCTCGTAGAGGATCTTCGCCTCCTTTACGTCCAGCGCAACGCCGCCGCGCCCTTCGCGCGCGCGTTTTAAGATTTTTGTAAGCTCGGTTGCCGTTTCCACGAGCTCTACAATGTCGGGATAGCGATCCCGCGCCTCGCGGTATCCTTCGGCGATCGCCGTCACGTCGGTGTAAGTCATGCGGTGGCGGGAGCAGATGACAGAGGGCGCAACGCTGCGTTCCAGCACTTTGCCGCGGCTGTCTACTGTCATGAAGCAGGAAAGCGTCAGGCGCGGCACGCCCTCGTTGAGCGAACAGATGTTGTTGGAGAGTGCGGTGGGGAGCATGGGGATCACGCGGTCGGGGAAATATACGCTCGTGCCGCGGGCGAATGCCTCGTTATCGAGCACGCCCTTCCACTTGACATAGTGCGTCACGTCGGCAATGTGAACGCCGAGGTAATATTTCCCGTTTTCTTTGCGGATGGAGATGGCGTCGTCAATGTCGCGCGTGTCTTCGCCGTCAACGGTGATGATGAGTTCGTCGCGCAGGTCAATGCGCCCCGCAATGCTTTCAAGCGGGTCGCGCCGCGCCTGCCGCTCCGCCTCTTCAAGGACTTCGGCGGGGAATTCTTCTTTCAGATTGTGGGAACGGATGAGCGAAAGCTCCTCCACAAAGAAATCGCCGCCCTCGCCGAGCACTTCAATAATTTCGCCCTTCGGCGTCTTGCCCTCAAAGCTATAGATTCGTACAACGACTTTCGTACCGCTCGCCGCACCCCTACAGCGGTCGCTCGGTACAAAAATATCGTCGCAGAACTTCTTTTCGTCGGGGTGGACGAAACCGCCGTTGCGTTCGCGGCGGAAAAGTCCCACAAGGCGGTCGCAGCCACGCTTTAAAACGGCGAGGACTTCGCCTTCGTCGCCTGCGCGCCCGCCCTTGCGGAATGCAAGCACCGTGTCGCCGTGGTATGCGCCGCGGAGCGCGCGGTGAGGGATAAAGAGATCCTCCGCCGTCGGGTCGTCGGGAACAAAAAAGCCGAATCCGCGTTCGTTGCCCGAGATCGTGCCCTTGACCGCGCCGAACTGTTCAGCCGTGCCGAGCCGGCCGCGCAGGTCGCGCAGCAACTCTCCTTCGCGGCAGAGCGCAAAGAGAATGTCGTTGAGTCCTGCCGCCGCCTTGCCTTTCAGGCGCAGTTTTGCGGCGATCTCATCGGCTGTGAGCAAGGCGAAAGAGCCGTCTTGAATTTTTTCGAGTAATGTCTGTTTTGCGTTCATAGGTTAGGTATTCAGTATGTGTTTTCCGAAGAAAAATCAGCGGGTATCAAAAACGGGCTGCATGAATGCCGCCCGTTCTTTGTTTTGTTCAGTTCGATCAGAGTACGTCGCCCCAGATCTGAGGAATCTGCAAAATGAAGAAGATGATCGCGAGTACGGCGAGTACGGCGAGGCAGATGATCGTCCACATTTTGAGTTTCGATTCGATGGAACGGCCCTTATTCTTACCGTAGAACGTCTCGCTCGTGCCGCCGAGCGCATCGATACCCTGCGAGTTGCCGGGCTGCAACATGACGAGTATGATCGCTGCAAGCGCGGCGATCGCCATGAGCGCGATCAGCGTGTAGTTGACGGCGTAATAGACGGTTTCAAGCGCATCCGTTCTGAAAACGGCGGGGACAAGTAAATTCAACACTGTTTTTGCATTCCTTTTTTAAAATACGAAAAAAAGTATAGCATATCCGAACCGAAAACACAACTTTTTTTGCGGCAATTCTGAAAAAACTTTGCCTGCGTTCGGTAAATTTTTTTGGCGGAAGGCGGCGGAAACAGCTGCGAGAAATTGACAAGCTTTCCCGGATAAGATATAATTGTAAACATGGACGATCTTGTTCTCATCGGAATGCCTTCGTCGGGCAAGAGTACGGCGGGGGTTTTGCTTGCAAAACGCATTGGTTACGGATTTATCGATACCGATCTCATCATACAGGGAGAGCAGGGCGCGCTTCTTTCCGAGATTATTGCAAGAGAGGGCGCGGAGGGGTTCCTTGCCATCGAGGAGCGCGTAAATGCGGGGATCGCCGCCATGCGCTGCGTGATCGCGACGGGCGGCAGCGTCTGCTATTCGCCGCGCGCCATGGAACATCTGAAAAAGCTCGGAAAAATCGTCTATCTTGCGCTGAGCGAACAGGAAGTCGCCCGCAGGATCCCCAGCCTTGAAAAGCGCGGCGTGGTGATGCGCGGAGACGTTCATACTTTGAAAGAACTTTATGCGGAGCGGGTTCCGCTCTATGAAAAATATGCAGACGTCACCGTACATTGCGACGGGCAGACGATCGATGAAACGGTGGCGGCGATCGCCGCTGCAACGGGATTTATCATATGAGAATTTGTATTTACGGCGCCGGCGCGATGGGTACGTCGCTCGGTGTTTTATTGGACGAAATGTCGCTCGATTTCGTAACGCATAACGCCGCGCACGCCGCGGCGATGAACAGGAACGGTGCAATTATAGAGGGCGCGCTCACGAAGTGCACAAAAGTCCGCGCAAAACTGCCTTCCGAAATGGAGGGGCAGTACGACATTGTGATCCTTGCGGTCAAGCAGCGCGAAAATCATGCGGCGTCCCTCTTTCTGAAACCCTTTTTGAAGGAGGACGGCGTGCTCGTCACCGTTCAGAACGGACTGCCGGAGCGGGAACTTGCCGAAGTGTTCGGCAAGGACAGAGTGTACGGCTGCACGCTCTCGTGGAGCGCTGAGACGGTCCGCCCGGGCGTTGTGCGCGTAACGAGCGATACGGGTTTTCATCTCGCGCTCGGCGCGTACGGAAAGGGCGGGCGGATGGACGATCTTGCGCCGCTCTTCGCACACGCAGGCACGCTTACGGTGGGCGATCTTGCGGAGATCAGGTTTGCCAAACTTGTCGTCAACGCCTCTTTTTCCACACTTTCGGCGATTTCGGGGCTTACGTTCTACGAGCTTTCAAAGAAATACAGAGCGCTCTCGCTGGCGCTCATCAGAGAGACGCTCGCGGTCGCAAAGAGGTGCGGCTGCGAAAAACTTATGCTCAACGGGCACGATTTATTCAAAGTATTCGGCGGGAAGTTCGCGAAAATATTGCTTCCCGCTGCCATGAAGGCGTATAAAGAGACGCGCTCGGGAATGCTGCGCGATATTCAGGCGGGGAAACGGTGCGACGTCGATTTCGTTGCGGGCGCCGCCGTACGCGCGGGCAGGGACTGCGGCGTTCCCACACCGCTTACGGAGCGCGCCGTCGCGCTCGTGCACGACGTTGAGAACGGTATTGCCGAAATCGCGCCCGAAACGCTCAGGCTTCTTGCAGAATAACCGCTTAAGGATATTACATATGGATTTGCAAAAACTTGCCGAAAGGCTGCTCCCGGGGGAGTATCCTTCCCTCGAATCGATTGAAAAACGCTACCCGCCGCGCGATTTGCCTGCGGGCGCAGAAGTCACGCGCCTTGCGCCGTCGCCTACGGGGTTTATTCATCTCGGCAATCTCTTCGTCGCGATTGCGAACGAGCGCATTGCGCACCTTAGCGGCGGAACGCTCTATCTCAGAATCGAAGATACCGACCTAAAGCGCAAAGTGGACGGCGCAGTGGAGGCGGTCATTGCCGCGCTCGACTATTTCGATATCCGCTTTGACGAGGGCGCGGAAATCGACGGCAGCAATGCTTACGGACCGTATTATCAGCGTCAGCGCGCCGAAATTTACCGCGCGTACGCCAAAGACTTGATCAGAAGAGGGCGCGCGTATCCCTGTTTCTGCACGGAGGAGGAGCTTTCCGCCCTGCGCGACGAGCAGGTGAAAAACAAGGAGATCACGGGCTATTACGGAAAATATGCCAAGTGCCGCAATATGAGCGAGGCGGAAATTTATGCCGCGCTCGACGCGGGGAAGCCGTACGTCATTCGTCTCAGGTCGATGGGCGACCCCGCGCACAAGCTCGCTTTCCACGACGAGATCAAGGGCGACGTGACCGTGACGGAAAACGATCAGGACGTCGTCATTCTCAAATCGGACGGGATCCCGACCTATCACTTTGCGCACGCGATCGACGACCATCTCATGCGGACGACGCTCGTCATCCGCGGGGAGGAGTGGCTCGCCTCGCTGCCCATTCACCTTGAACTTTTCGACGTTCTGGGCTTCCCGCGCCCCAAGTACGGGCATAACTGCTCGCTCATGAAAATGGACGGCGAGAGCAAGCGCAAACTTTCCAAGCGCAAAGACCCCGAACTGTCGCTCTCGTTCTATCGGCAGGAGGGCTATCATCCGTTCGCCGTTAAGGTGTATATGCTGACCCTTCTCAATTCCGATTTTGAGGAATGGCACAGAAAATTTCCCGAAAAGCCGCTGGAAGAATTTGCCTTCCGAATCAACAAGATGAGCCGCAGCGGCGCGCTGTTCGATCTGGACAAGCTCAACGATATTTCCAAAACGGAGTTGTCGCAGCTCTCGCCCGAGGCGATGCTCGCCTTTTTGAAGGAGTGGGCGTTTGCGTTCGGCACGGAAAAAGAGCAGTCGTATTTTGCGGACGAGGAATACCTTCTCAGAGTGCTTGCGCTCTGCATGGGCGTTGGCGGAAAGAAACGCCGCAAAGACTTTGTTACGGCAAAACAGGCGGTTGCCGAAATCGGTTACTTTTTCGGCGACCGCGTGCAGAAAGACGAGTATCGCGTCGATAACGCCACGCGGGACGCAGTTTTGCACGGTTTCTTGCAGACGTACGACTATGCGGACGACGCGCAGACGTGGTTTTCCAAGGTCAAGGAACTTGCCGCTTCGCTGGGGTTTGCCGCGGAAATGCGCGACTATAAGGCAAACCCCGATGCGTACCGCGGGAGCGTTGCCGACGTTGCGGAAGTCCTGCGCATTGCGGTGACGGGCAGGGCAAATTCGCCCGATCTTTGGACGATCATGCAAATACTCGGCGACGGGCGCGCCCGCGAACGCGTCGCGCAGGCGATCAATTCATAACGGAAGGAGGCATCATGAGCAGAGCGGACGAAATATTTATTGCGAACTGTAAAGACATTGTGCAAAACGGCGTATGGGATACCAACGCGCAGGTGCGCCCGCGCTGGGAGGACGGCACGCCCGCGCACACCGTCAAAAAATTCTGTATCGTCAATCGGTATAACTTGCAGGAAGAGTTTCCCATTCTCACCATCCGCCGCACGGCGTTCAAAACGTGCATCAAGGAGATCCTCTGGATCTGGCAGAAGAAGAGCAACAACATTCACGATCTCGATGCGCACATCTGGGACAGCTGGGCGGACGAAACGGGTTCAATCGGCAAGGCGTATGGCTATCAGCTCGGCAAAAAGTCGATCTATAAGGAAGGGGAGTTCGATCAGGTCGACCGCGTTTTGTACGACCTGAAACACAATCCCGCGTCCCGCCGCATCATGACCAATCTCTATAACTTTGACGATCTGCACGAAATGCACCTCTATCCCTGCGCCTATTCCATGACCTTCAACGTCTCGGGCGATACGCTCAACGGGATCCTCAATCAGCGCTCCAACGATATGCTGACCGCGAATAATTGGAACGTGGTGCAGTACGCCGTTCTCCTCATCATGATGGCGCAGGCGAGCGGCTTCAAGGCGGGTGAGCTGGTACACGTCATTGCCGACGCGCATCTGTACGACCGCCACCTTCCCATCGTCGAAGAGATCATCAAAAACGAGCCGAAACCCGCGCCCAAACTCGTCGTCGATGCCTCCGTCAAAAACTTCTACGATTTTACGGCGGACAGCTTCCGCCTTGAAAATTACGAATACACGCCGCTTGACGTGAAAATTCCGGTGGCGATATGAGAGCGATTTTTCATGCAGACAGAGAGTGGGGCATCGGGCGCGGCAATGCGCTCATGTTCTCCATTCCGCAGGATATGAAGTTTTTCCGCGAGATGACCAAGGGAAAGGTCGTTGTAATGGGGCTGAACACGCTGCTTTCTTTCCCGAACGGCAAGCCGCTGAAAAACCGCGTCAATATCGTCCTCTGTCCCGACGACGTACCCGAGGACGTGATCACCGTGCATTCTCCGCAGGAACTTTTCGCGGAAGTCAAAAAGTACCCCGCGGACGACGTGTTCGTCATCGGCGGGGCGAGCGTGTATCGCCTGCTCATTCCGTACTGCACCGAAGTTCTCGTGACGCGGGTGGACGCGGTGGGCGGCGCGGATACGTTCGTACCCGATCTCGATCGGGACGAGAGCTTTGCGCTCGTCTCCGAAAGCGCGCCTGTGGAGGATAACGGATATACGTTTACCTTCCGCACCTATCGGAATCTTGCGCCGAAAGCGTACTGAAATTTGCCCTGCGGGGCAAATTTTTTCGTTCGGAAGGGCTTTTTTTCTTGCTTAACGCGCCGAAATGTATTAAAATACCACTTTGGAAAAAAAGAGGTACTTATGGTAAGAGAAGATTTAAGAAACATTGCGATCATTGCTCACGTCGATCACGGCAAGACGACGCTCGTCGATCAGATGCTCAAACAGGGCGGCACGTTCCGCGAGAATCAGGTCGTGGAAGAGCGCGTCATGGACTCCGGCGCATTGGAGCGCGAGCGCGGCATTACGATTCTGGCAAAAAATACGTCTATCCACTATAACGGCGTAAAGATCAATATCATCGATACGCCCGGACACGCTGATTTCTCGGGCGAAGTGGAACGCGTATTGAAGATGGTTTCGGGCGTGCTCATTCTTGTTGACGCTGCGGAAGGGCCCATGCCGCAGACGCGTTTTGTTACGCAGAAGGCGCTCGAAATGGGGCTGAAACTCATTATCGTCGTCAACAAGGTCGACCGCCCCGACGCGCGCGTGAAAGAAGTCATCGACGAAGTGCTGGAACTTCTGATGGATCTTGACGCGTCGGACGATCAGCTGGAAAGCCCGTTCGTGTTCTGTTCGGGGCGCGACGGCACTTCTTCGCTCGATCCCGACGTGAAAGGAAACGACCTGATTCCGCTGTTCGATACCATTCTCAATCACTTCCCGCCCCTCGAAATGGACGAGAAGGGCAGTTTGCAGATCCTCGTTTCTTCCATCGATTACAACGAGTATGTCGGGCGCATCGGCATCGGGCGCGTGGAGCGCGGCGTTGCGCGCCAGAACGCGGACGTCGTCGTCTGCAACTACAACCACCCCGAAGTTTCTTTGCGCGGGAAAATCGTCAATCTCTATGAGATCGAGGGCTTGAACCGCGTTCCGTGCGAGGCTGCGACCGCAGGCGACATCGTCTGTTTTTCAGGCTTGGAGAAAATCAACATCGGCGATACGGTTTGCGCGGCGGACTGCCGCGAACCCGTCGCGTTCGTGAGGATCTCCGACCCGACTGTGGAAATGATTTTTTCTGTCAACGATTCTCCGTTTGCGGGAAAAGAGGGGAAATTCGTCACCACGCGTCACCTGCGCGACAGGCTGTACCGCGAACTTTTGCGCGATGTCTCTCTGCGCGTCGAGGATACCGATTCTACGGACGCGTTCCGTGTGAGCGGGAGGGGGGAGATGCACCTCTCCATTCTCATTGAGACGATGCGCCGCGAAGGCTACGAGTTTCAGGTGAGCGCGCCGAAAGTGCTCTACCATGACGTTGACGGCGAGCGTTACGAGCCTGTTGAGCGGCTCATTGTGGACGTTCCCGAGGACAACACCGGTCCTATCTTCCAGAGCATGGGCGAGCGCAAGGGCGAGCTTCTGCACATGAACGCAATGGGTTCGCGTATGCGCCTTGAATTCCTTGTTCCATCGCGCGGGCTGTTCGGCTACAAGAGTGAGTTCCTGACGGACACCAAGGGTGAGGGCGTCATGAGCTCCGTGTTCTTTGAGTATCAGCCCTATAAGGGCGAGATCAGCCGCCGCACGACGGGTTCGCTCGTCGCGTTTGAGACGGGCGAAGCGGTCACGTACGGTCTGTATAACGCGCAGGGGAGAGGGATCCTCTTCATCACGCCCGGAACGCCCGTCTATGAGGGAATGGTCGTCGGCTGTTCGCCCAAAGACGAAGACATCAACGTCAACGTCTGTAAGACCAAGCATCTCACGAATACGCGTTCGTCCTCGTCCGATGATGCGCTTCGCCTTATTCCGCCCAAAAAGATGAGCCTTGAAGAGGCGCTCGAATATATCGGCGACGATGAATTGCTGGAAGTCACGCCCTTGAATATCCGCGTGCGCAAGCGCATTCTGGACAGCGAACTCAGGGCAAAAGCGCGTGCAAAAGCAAAATTGCAGTAAATTACAGAGTACTATGCCAGACATAATACGAAAATCCCGCCCTTTGAGACGGGATTTTTCTCTGTTTTGCCGCATATGGTAGAGTATGCAGACAGAAATAAGGCAGAGCGTATTAACGCTGGAAAATCAGAGCAAAATCTCCATGACGGGCGTGGAACGCGTGGACGCGTTTTCCGAACGGCTCATTCAGCTCACCGTAAACGGAAAGAAAGTGCGCATCGAAGGCAGCAAGCTCCGCGTGCTCGCCTTCTCGGAGGGAAGCGGGAACTTTTCCGCGAGCGGGTATGTGGACGCGATCCGCTTTCTCGGCGCGGGCGGAAGGGTGGGGCGGCTGTTTCAGTGAGCCAATTTTATATCTTTTTAATCTGCGTACTCGTCGGCGCGGCGGGCGGATCGCTGTACGACGTTGTCGCGCTCCTTCGCTCGCCCTTTTCCGCCCGACCCGTGCGGTGGTTTTCGGACGGGCTGTTCTGCCTCCTGTTTGCGGCGGGATATCTGCTGGTTTCTGTTGCGCTGGGGCTTCCGTCCGTTCGTTTTTATATGTTTTTGGGGCTTCTTGCCGGGTTTGCGCTCTATCTGAAAAGTTTGCATAAAATCGTTGCTTTTATCACAAAAAAGGTGTATAATATTTTCAAGAAACTACGAAAGGAACAAAGGATATGTCCAAAGGGCAAAAAGGCCTCACCGACGAAAAAGTGAAAAAGATCGCCGTAGGCGCAACCGTTGCGGGCGTTTTGCTCGTCATTTTCCTTGTCGTCATTCTCATCATTCAGTTTGTACAGATCGGAGTTGCCAACGCGCAGAGCCGTCGGCTCGATGAAGAGATCGCAAAGTATGAGCAGATGATTGAGGATGGGCAGGGCAATCTGGAATTTTACCAGAGCGAGGAGGCGCTGTACTGGCTTGCGGTTGAACGCGGCTGGGACTTCCCCAAAAAATCTTCCAAATAGTCTTATGAAATACGCGGTCATCGATATTGGTTCCAATTCCGTTCGCCTGATGCTTTGGGCGGACGGTACTTTGTATAAGAAACTTTTTACCACGCGGCTTGCCGCGGGGATGCGTGACGGCGTACTGCAAGAGGACGCAATGCGGCGCACGGCGGAAGCGATTGCCGTATTTTATCGGGAAGGCTGCGCGGAAGCAGGGGCGGCGCGTACGTTCGCATTTGCGACCGCGGCGGTCCGCAGCGCGAAGAACGGTGCAGAGTTCTGCGGGTATATCAAAGAGTTGTGCGGAGCGGAAATCGACATCGTTTCGGGCGATACGGAGGCGCTTCTCGGCGCATACGGAGCGTTGGGCGCGCAGGACGGCGGCATGATCGACATCGGCGGCGCAAGCACGGAGATCTATCTGCGCAGGGGCGGGAAAAAGGCGTTTGCAGTCAGCCTGCCCGTCGGCGTCGTCCGTCTGAAAGACGCGTGCGGACAGGAGAAAGCGCTGTTGGAATGCGCCGCGCGGGAGGCGGTCGCGCCGCTTGCAGGGCAGCGCGCGGATGTGCCGGTGTTTGCCGTGAGCGGAACTGCCTGCACGCTTGCCTGTATCTCTCTGAAAACGCCCTTTGCAGAGGGAAAAATCCACGGCGCAAGGCTTTCCCGCGCGTGGGTCGCACGGGAAGCGGCGGAGCTTTGCGCGCTCTCCGTGGAGGAGAAGAAGCGGCTGGTCGGCATGGAGGAAAAGCGCGCGGACGTCATTGCGGGCGGTGCGGTGCTGCTTGCCTGCATGATGGAGACGCTCGGCGTCGACGAGGTCATCTTTTCAGAGTCGGACAATCTGGAAGGATATCTGCGTTACAGGGGGCTGATATGATGCGTCGGAAAATGTATTCCGTCATATCCGTTACCTTGATTGTGCTTGCCGTGCTCGTTACGGTTCTGTTGGTCGTTTACGGCGTGTTTACGGTCGCAGACGCCGAACGCTCAAGGCGGATCGCGTTCGGGTGCGTGTTCGGCGCGGCGGCGATTTGCTTTTTCCTGTTCCCGCCCGATGTGCTCGCGCACGAATGCGGGCATATACTGTGCGGCGTGCTGACGGGAATGCGCTTTCCCGTCGTCCGCGTCGGCAGGTTGGAATTTTCCGAAAAGGGCGTGCATTATCGGCTGTCGGTCTCTGCGGCGGGGGAAACGGCGATCGTTCCCCGCGGCGCGAAGCGGATGCGTCTGCGCGTCTTTGTAACGGCGTTGGGCGGTCCTCTGTTCAGCGTGGCGTACGGTGTGACGATGCTCGCGCTTTTTTGGGCGTATCCCGCCGTTCCTGCGATATTTTTCTTTGCGCTCTTTGCGCCGCTTTCCCTCTATAACGGGATCGTTGCGCTCCTGCCGGCAGAATTGGACGGCGGGCGTACGGACGGCGCGGTCATGCGCGGGATGATCAAACGGGACGCGGAGACGGACGTGACGATTCGCGTTTTGCAAGCGCATACGATTTTGGCAAAGGGGACGTATGCGGATATTCCCTACGATCTGCTCTACGGCGCACCCGTCGTGCGGGAGGACTGCCGCGCGTTTGCCGCACTGCTCTTTCTGCAATATGAGTATGCGAAATTTCACGCCGACGAGGCGGGCGCAGATGCTGTGTTTTCCCGTCTGCAGTCGATCGAGGACTATCTGACGGACGAAGAACGCGCATTTCTCGCAAATAAAAAAGATCCTGCCGTTGCAGGATCCTGATCGTGTGTCTGTCCGCTTTAGAAAGGGGACATTGGGGTGTGAGGTCAATCGGCAAGCCCGAGCAGGTAGTCGGACGTAACGTTAAAGTAGCGTGCGATCTTGGCGATATTGGAAGCCGTCGGATCGCTCTTGTTGGTTTCCCAATAGCAAATGATTCCCAGACTTACGCTCAGATCCCGTGCTACCGTCGCTTGTGAAAGGCCTCGTTCTTTTCTGAGTTCCATGAGACGTTCTGCGAAGATTTTCATAGCTTTTATTATACTCGCTTCCGCGCCGATTTGCAACAATTTCACACGAGAATTTTAAACGGCGGGGCGTCTTTCTTTGCCGCGCCCGAGAGAATGAAAAAGGGACATCTATGAAAAAAATGAAGGTTTTGTTTGTCTGCCACGGCAATATCTGCCGGTCGACCATGGCGGAGAGCGTATTCACGCATATGGTGCGGGAGCGCGGTCTTGCGGAGCTGTTCGAAATCTCTTCCGCAGCGACGCATACGGACGAGATCGGCAATCCGCCGCATCGGGGTACGCAGGCGAAACTCCGCGAGGTGGGGATTCCGATCGTGCCGCACCGCGCAAGACTTCTGACGCGGTCGGACGGGGCGCATTACGATTATATCATCGGCATGGACGGAGAGAATGCCCGCCATATGCGCCGTATTCTGGGCGATTGCAGGGCGAAGGTCCGCCTTTTGCTTGATTTTACAGGCGCTCCGCGCCCGATCGCCGATCCGTGGTACACGGGGAATTTCGATGAAACGTATGATGACGTCGCGGAAGGGTGCGCGGCATTTCTGGATCGTGTATTGGAGGAAATATGAGAGGTACGAAGATCGCAACGCTCCCGCTCGGCAGCATTGTCCCGCAGGGGGAATACCTGAAAAATGCGCTGCAAAAGGAGACGGCGTATCTGCTTTCGCTCGACGATGGGCGTTTTTTGTCGGGATTTTACGAGAACGCGGGGATCCGTACGCCCTATGTGCGGTACGGCGGCTGGGAGAGCGACCTCATTGCGGGTCATGCGGTGGGGCATTATCTCTCCGCGCTTGCGCAGGCTGTCGCGAACCGCGGCGTGGGCGCGGCGGAACGGGAGAAACTCTTTGCAAAGCTGAAACGCATGGTGGACGGGCTTGCCGAATGCCAGCGGGCAAGCAAGGGCAGAAAGGGCTTTCTTTGGGCGGCGCCCAAAACGCAGGCGGGCGGCGCGGAGTCGCAGTTCGATAACGTCGAGCAGGGGAAAACGAATATCAAAACGGAAGCGTGGGTGCCGTGGTACACGATGCACAAACTGCTTGCGGGATTGATCGATTGTTATACGCTCGGCGGATATGCGCCTGCGCTGACGGTTGCCGAAAACCTTGGCGATTGGGTCGCAGATCGCGCGCTCGGCTGGGATAAAGAGACGGCAGACCGCGTGCTCGGCGTGGAATACGGCGGCATGAACGACTGTTTGTACGAGCTGTACGCGCTCACGAAAGAATTCCGCTATGCCCGCGCGGCGCACGTATTTGACGAAGAGCCGCTCTTCGATAAAATTTTATCGGACGGAAAGAACGTCTTGAAAGACAGGCACGCAAATACGACGATTCCGAAAGTGCTCGGCGCGCTCAGGCGCTATCTTGTTTTGGACGGAGAGACGCTGGACGGCGCGCGCGTCGACGCGTCGCGCTATCTCCGCGTGGCGGAGATTTTCTTCCGCATGGTGGTGGAGCGGCATACTTACGTGACGGGCGGAAATTCGGAGTGGGAACACTTCGGTGCAGATTATGTCCTCGACGCGGAGCGCACGAACTGCAACTGCGAAACGTGCAACGTCTACAATATGCTCAAACTTGCGCGCCTGCTGTTCTGCGTAACGGGCGATAAGTCCTATACCGATTATTACGACAACGCGTTTACCAACTCCATTCTTTCGTCGCAGAATCCGGAAACGGGCATGACGACCTACTTTCAGCCCATGGCGGGCGGTTTCTTCAAAGTATTTTCGCGCCCGTACGATAAGTTCTGGTGCTGTACGGGGAGCGGCATGGAGAGTTTCACAAAGGCGGGCGACAGCGCCGTATATGCCCGCGGGACCGACTTATTCATCGAACAATACCTCTCCATGGAAGTCCGTTTTCAGGGCGTTGTCATGCAGGCGGACTGCGATTTCCCGCTGAACGATACGGCGTCGATCAAAATTTCGGAGGCGAAAGAGGCGTTTGACCTGTATCTGCGCGTTCCCGATTGGGCTGCGGGAGAAATTTCGCTTTCGCGCAACGGAACGCCCGTTTCCTGCCGTGCCGAAAACGGACATATTGCCGTGCGCGTTGCGGGCGGAGACGAGCTTTCGCTGCGTATCCCCGTATCGGTGCGCCTGCATGGTTTGCCCGATTCTGACGACGCGTTTGCGTTTACTTACGGCGGCGCGGTGCTCTCCGCCGATCTCGGTACGGAGGATATGCGCGAAACGGAGACGGGGGTGGACGTCAATATCCCCGCGCGACGGATCATGCCGACGGAGCGCGTCTATTTTGAGAACGTGAAAGACGTTCTCGCTCACCCTGAACGTTACCTTGTCCGCGAGGGGGAGACGTTCCGGCTGACGGGCGGCGACCTGTCCTTTGCGTTCGGACTGCATTACCGCCGCTATCGGGAGAGATACGCGATCTATCTCAGATTGCGCGAGGGAGTGCGCGAGGAGGAAAACGCCGTGCGCGAGCCGCTCGATACCGTCCAACCCGGGTACGGGCAGTACGAGACGGACGAACTGCACGATCTGCGCGAGCAGAATTCCGTCTCCGTCACAGCGGACGGAACTTGCCGCTATGCCGCGGAGAACGGCTGGTTTGAGTACGATTTCCGTATCGACCCCGCAAAGAAAAACACGCTCTCCGTGCAGCTCCTGCGCGCGGACAACTATAAGTCCCTGCAAATTACGGTGGGCGGAGAAGAGGTCTTCGGCGGGTGGATCATCGATACGATGAGCGGTGAGGAGAGTTACCGCCGCGAGTTTACCATTCCAGACGCGCTCGTGCAGAAATATCTGCGCAAAAAGAAGGTCGGCGGTGAGGAAGTTTGCGTGCTTCCCGTGCGTTTTTCGGGATTGGGCGGACAGCAGAGCGTCCGCATCTGTGAGTTTATTTACATGTACGCTGCGGAAAAATAAGATTTTCTCTTTACAATCGTTCTCAGATATTGTATAATCAGAAAAAGGAAGGTGAGCCATGAAGACGCACGAATCACAGGAAATGTATCTCGAAACCATTCTGCTTCTGCGGATGCGCAAGGCAAACGTCCGCTCGGTGGACGTGGTGGAGGAGCTTGGCTATGCAAAGTCCAGCGTGTCGCGCGCGGTCAATCTGCTGCAAAGCAACGGTTTCATTCATATCGATGAAAGCGGAGATATTACGCTCACGCCCGAGGGACAGAAGAAGGCGGAGGATATTTACGCGAAACACCGCGTGTTTACCGAGGCGTTCATCAAAATGGGCGCGCCGTCCGACGTTGCGGAGGAAAACGCCTGCCGCATCGAACACGTCGTCTCGGACGAACTGTTTGAAATCATCAAAAAGTATTTTTCCATCGCCGATTAAATTTGTAAGAAAAAAGCGCCCGCAATTCGGGTCGCTTTTTTTATCTTTTCATCGGATCTGTCAGTTTTGAGATGGTCTCGAAATAATTTGCAAACGTCTTTTTACAGCACTGCGGGTTATCGATGATGATGTTGCCTGTTTTTAATCCGATGAGCGTAAACGCCATGGCGACGCGGTGGTCGTCGTACGTTTTTACCCTTCCGCCGCGGACGGGCGCGGGGCGGATGACGATGTCGTCTCCGTCCGTCTCGGTGGGAACGCCAAGCGCGTTCAGGTTTTCGGTAATGGCGTTGATGCGGTCGCATTCCTGCCTGCGGATATGTCCGATGCCGCTGATCCTCGTCGGGGTCTGGGCAAACGGCGCCAAGGCGGCGAGCGTAAGCGCCTGATCGGAAAAGTCGCGCATATCTGCATCCCAGCCGCTGAATGTTCCGACGCCGTTTCCGTCGGCAAGGATTCCGTCGCGCGTATCGGTAATTTTTACGCCCTTTTCTTCAAGAAGGCGCAAAAATTTGAAATCGCCTTGAGCGGTATCCTTGTGAATGCGTTTTATGAGAACGCGCGCGGAAAAGAGAAGAGAGAGCGCATAAAAGTAACACGCGCCCGAGAGGTCGTTCTCCACTTCAAAGCGGGGAGGCGGCTGTACGGCGGGGGTCACGGAAATGCAGTCTCCCGTGCGCGTCCAGTCTGCGCCGAATGCGCGGATCAGGCGGAGCGTCATTTCGATGTAGCTTCCGTGCGTGCGGCTGCCCGTCAGGCGGAGCGTCACGGGGCGGGTGCACGCGGCGGCGAGCAAGATCCCGCTTGCGTATTGCGTGCTCAGGTCGGTATCGACGGTCAGCTCTTCGGCGGTCAGCCCGTCGGAGCGCAGTCGGAAGGGAAAATGTCCGCGCTCCCCGAAATAATCGATGTGAACGCCCGCGCTTTCAAGTACGGAAAGTACGTCCATCGGGCGTTTTTTCATCTGCGGCGACGCAGTCAGCGTATATTCTCCGCCGACGAAGGCGAGCGCAGCCGCAAGAAAACGCGCGGCAGTTCCTGCGGACTGAACGTCGATATAGGCTGTACGGTTGGGAAATTTCCCGCCGCAGCCGTATACGGCAATGCCGTCCTCAGTCTTTCGCGTCTGTACGCCGAGCGCGCTCAGGCAGGAGAGAAGCGCGCGTGTGTCGTCGGCGTATGCGCCGCAGGCGAGCGTCACCGTCCCGTTCGCCAAGGCGGCGAGGATAAGCGCGCGGTTGAGAATGCTTTTGGAGGCGGGTACGTCCGGATGAATGATTATGCCCTGTCTGGGCTGAAATTTTCTGACCTTGTATTCGTTCATGCTTGAATTATATCTCCTTTGTGTCGAAAAGTCAAGAAAATGGCGTTTCCAGAGGGGGAAAGGCCGCAATCTTCTTGAAAATCCGCCGTGAACATGATATAATCTGTGCGTGGAAGAAACAGAGATACAATATACGCTCATCCGAAGCGCGCGCAAAACGCTGTCGCTCTCCGTCGATCAGGAGGGCGGCGTGGTCGTCCGCGCACCGCGCGGCGTCGGTGAACGAGAGATTTCGGCATTCGTACGGCGGCACGCCCGTTGGATCGAAAAACGCCGCGCCGCGCTGGCTGCTGCGCCTGCTCCCGATTTTACCGACGGCGCAGTCCTTACGCTGTACGGCAGTAGGTATACCGTTGCCACGGGGCGGGCGCGCGTCGGAGGGGATACCGTTTTTCTGCCTGCCGAAGGGCGGGAACGCGCGCTTGCCGCTCTGCTCAGAAGACTAGCAAAGGATTATATGGGGAACCTGATATCGCGGTATGCCGAACGGTATGGATTTTCCTATCAGAGCGTTCGGATCACTTCTGCGCGCGGGCGGTGGGGGTCGTGCAACGCGAACGGCGCGATTTCCTTTTCCTTCCGCACGGCGTTTTTAAGCGAGGCGCAGGCGCGCTATGTCGCCGTGCATGAGCTGTGCCACACGCGGCATCTTGATCACAGCCCTGCGTTCTGGCGCGAAGTGGAGGAGATAATACCTGATTGCGCCGCGATCCGCGCGTCGCTCCGCGCCGCGTCAGTCGTCATGACGTGGCTGTAATTGCGTCATTTTTTCTATTTTCATAGTACTATGTCTGACATAATATATAATTTACCGTTTATTTTTGGAGGAAACAGGTGAAAATCGTTGTATATGGATTGGGCATTATCGGCGCGTCGCTGGCGGCTGCGTTGAAGAAGGCGGGGCATCTCGTGCTCGGCAAAAACAGGAGCCGAGAGCCGCTCGAATACGCGCTCGAACACGATATGATCGACGCCGTTGCGGAAGATTACGACGGAGCGGACGTTATCTTTCTCGCGCTTCCGCCCCGTATTGCGATGCGGGAGCTGGACGAGGGAGATTTTCCTGCGGGCTGTATCGTCGCCGACATCTGCGGCGTGAAAGAGCCGCTCGAAAACGCCGCTTTTTCAAAGCCGCGAGTTTACCGTTACGTCGGCACGCACCCGATGGCGGGGAAGGAAACTTCGGGCATCCGTTCGGCGAGCGATACGCTCTTTTGCGGCGCGAATCTCGTTCTGACCCGTGCGGCGCAGACGAACGAAGCGGCGTTTTCTGCCGTCCGCGCTCTCGGGAAGGATGCCGGCTTCGGGCGCATCATCGAATGTTCGGCAAAGGAGCACGATAAAATGATCGCGCTCACTTCGCAGCTTGCGCACGTTGTTGCGAACTCCTATGTGACGAGTCCGCTTACGGAAAACTGTGTCGGGTTCACGGGCGGGAGTTTTCAGGATATGACGCGCGTCGCGCCCGTGGACGAAAAGGTCTGGGCGGAGCTTTATCTTCTCAACCGCGAAAATCTCGGCGCGGAGATCGATCGCATTGTTGCGCGGCTGCGGCAGTTCCGCGAGGCGATCTCCATGGGCGACGAGGAGCGGCTTCTGGTGCTTCAACGGGAAGGGAAGTCTTGTTTTCAGAGCTTTTTTCAAAAGAATTAAAGGTTATCGTTCAAAATTGCCTGCAATTCATTTACAAAAAATCTTTTTTGTACTATAATATAGGAAATGAAGCTGTGTGAGACGGAGATCGTTACGTTCACGGAAGGGCGTCGTTCGCGGTTTTGTGCGCGGGGAACGCTCGCGGAGGAGGACGGCTCGTTCGTCGTGCGGTATGCGGACGAAGGCGACGCCGTTACGCTCACCGTAAGGGAAGGCTCGCTCGCCATGGCGCGGGAAGGGAAACTTTCCGCGGTCTTTCAGCCGCATTGCGCCACCGAGATGCAGGTGCTTGCGGGGGAATCCTGCGGCGCGATCCCTGTCCGGACGGAGGAATTGTGTATCCGACGTGCGGCGGACGGTTTTACTGCACTGCTTCGTTATCGGCTGTGTTTTCCGGCGGAAGAACAAAAATTTACGCTGAAAATTGCAATCGGAATCATTTCGGAGGAAGGATGAAAATACGATATTTAGGGCACTCCTGTTTCATGCTGACAGAGAGTACCGGGACGACCGTCGTGACCGATCCTTATGGGGCGATCGGTTATAAGATGCCGTCCGTCAAGGCGGACGCCGTCACTGTGAGTCACGGGCATTACGATCACAATAACGTGAAGGCGGTGAAGGGTTCGCCCGTCGTCTTTGACGAAGAGGGAACGTACGAGATCGGCGGCGTTGACGTTACGGCGATCAAGAGCTATCACGATGACGAGAACGGAGAACGCCGCGGCGACAATCTGATCTTCAAATTCCGCATGGACGGGTTGGAGATCTGCCATCTGGGCGATCTGGGCGAGGAGTGTTCTTCCGCGCTCATTGAGATGCTGCTCCCCGTACACGTTCTGCTCATTCCCGTGGGCGGAAATTATACCATCGATGCGGAACAGGCGAAAGAGTATGTCGACCGCATCATGCCCGCGATCGTTATTCCCATGCACTATAAGACGAAGGGACTCAACATCGATGTCGACAAGGTGGACGAATTCATCGATAAGTTTGATAGCGACGACGTGGAGGAGCTGGAAGACAGCGAGATAGAGCTTTTCCGCGACGATATTACGGAAGACAGCACCAAGATCATCGTCATGGAGCGTGCCAAGGAATGGAATTAAAAACGACTCAGCAGCGGTATCGGGAATATCTCGATACCCTTCCTTTATCGACGCTGCGCATCCTCGGAAGACAGGAAGGGGTGGGGCAGGCTTCGTCCAACAACAAGGACGCGCTGATTGAATCCATCGTCAACCTTCTTACGGGGAAGGCGCAGCCTGCGCCGCGCTCCAATCGCGGCGCGCCTGCAAAGCAGACCTTCCTCGACCCCGCCGTGCGCGAGAAACTCGAAGAGATCAGATTGCAGGGCGAGGAGGAGAGCCGTCAGCGCAGGACCATTCTCGAAGTCGCTTCGGAGGATGAAGTCCAGCCGTTCGATTTGCCCGTCTATACGGGGATCCTTGAAATTTTGCAGGGCGGGTACGGATTTATCCGCGCGCGCAACTGCCAGCCTTCGGCGACTGGAGAGGACGTGTTCGTCTCTGCGCCGCTCATTCATTCGCTCAATCTGCGCGAGGGCGATTTTATCGCCTGCACGGCGAAGCCGCGCCAGAAGAACGAGGCTGCCGCACTCTCGGAGATTCTGAGTGTGAACGGGCTTGCGGTCGGAAAATACGAACGTC
>CALVMN010000027.1:0-22022 GCA_944346365.1 Candidatus Gallimonas merdigallinarum | reverse complement strand
ATCCCCTCGTACAGATACGTCACCGTGCCGTTTCCGAGGTTGCCCGTGATCTCCGGCGCATTTGCCGCGTCGCCGTACGTCCAGCCGTCCAGCGTTACGCCGAGCGTAAGCGCAGCCTGATCGGGCGATCTGACGACAAATTCGCAGCTCGCCGTGCCGTCGAGGTAGTTCTCTGTCTCTGCAACGGTAACCGTCAGTTTATAGTTGCCTGCCGCCGTAGGCGCGTCCGCACTGTTGTACTCCGTGCCGTTGATCCCCTCGTACTGGTACGTCACTGCGCCGCTGCCGAGGTTGCCCGAAATCACGGGCGAGTTTGCGCTGCCGTCTGCCGCCCAGCTCTGCAGCGTTACGTCGAGCGGAAGCGCCGCCTTTGCTATGCTCCAGGACACCTTTTTCTTGCCTGCGAAATTTTCCGTGCCCGTAAGCGTAAGTTCGTAGTTGCCGGCATTCGTCTGCCTGTTCCCCGCCGCAGTATACGTAACCTCATACTGCTCGCCTTCGGACGTGACGGTGACAGACGCTATCTGCTGTTCCTGTTCACCCCCGTTATAGGTCAGCGGCGCGCCGAGAACGGCATTCGCACTCCCGATCTGTATCGGAAGAATCTCAAATTCGGCTTCGCACACAAACTCAGGCATATACGTTCTGGCAGAACCATCCACCCTATCGGCAAACGTAGAAACAAGCGCATATTTGCCCGCGTCCGCCGGCGGCAGTCCGGGCGTCGGCTCGTCATCGCTTCCGAATACTTTATAGCCGTTGTATACGTAGTCCAGTTCGTACTCGTTCCTGGTTACAAGCTCTTCCTCCGCCAGCGCTTTCCCGTTGTACACGCGGGTCGGCGACGGCGCCGATACCGACGACTGCTCCGCACTGTTTTGCTGTATCTGATATACCGCCTGGGGATAGGCGGGATCGTACGCCGCGTCGCCGTATCCGTCCCCTTGACTCAGGTCTATTGCGGCGTATCCTTCCGATACATACTGCGAAAGCTCCCCGGGACGCGAACCGTCATTCAGAATATAATCCGGCTCCGTCGTCGCAAAATATCCGCCGCTGATCTGCATAATCCACATTTCTAAACCGCCCGAACTACCATAAGCCCCGCTCGAAAAAGCCGAAAAACTATCGAAATATCCGCCGTTGACCGTTACAGAAGAGCCGTCACCCACATAATACATTCCGCCATATTCGTAATTTGAGCTGTTTCCGTAAATCCTGCCGCCGTTGATCGTTGCTTCGCATTCGTTATATAGAGAGAACGCCGTGCCGCCTACTACATCTCCGCCGTTGCCGCAGATCGCGCCACCGTTCATGACAAAACTGCAATTCTTGCCTACTACACCAACAGCGATACCCATTGTATCCATATACAGTATGAAATTCCCGGCAATCGTTCCGCCGTTCATAATAAAACTTGCCGGTTTGACGCCGTCTTGAATATAATCTTTACGTTTTACCCCTACACCGATTCCGGCGCCATTTTTATACATGTCGGCATGTCCGCCCGTAATCACGCCGCCGCTGACCGTGCCCGTTTTCTCCGCCGAGGCATAGGCAGTATCCCACTCCTCCGTGCCGTCGTCAAAAATCCAGAGCGGAGCTGTTTCGTCGTACTCATTCTGTCTCGTTCCTACATAGTAGTCGTGTTCCGGGGAAGAACTGTTGCAGTCCTCCAATGTCAGCGTGCCTAATACGTCGATCACGCGGGCGCCGGGATCTGCATTGCCATACGGAGCCGTCTGAATGAGCATATGCCCATCGAGGCAGAGGGTAACGTCCTGCTCCTCCGCAATGGTGACGGCGGCGGTGAGCCGAATATCTTCCGTAAGATAGTATTTGCCCGCATTCAGCGTGTTGCCGTTCTGCGTGAGATAGTCCGCCGTCAGCGCAGTCCAGCCGGCGTGACCGTCCTTGCTTTCGGTGTGCGAGGGCGTCTCGTATAATTCATACCCCCCCCCTGAAACGGGGGCGCCCGCCGCCGCGCCCGTTTCTGCGGAAACGGACCCGAGCGCCACAAATCCGCCCGCCATGCACGCAACGCACAGCACGCCCGCGGCAGCCGCCGCAAACGCAAGTTTTTTTGCTTTTGTCATATCTTTCCCTCCGTTTCACTTGATTATGAGGTCACGGGCGTATCATAACAATACCCCCCACATTCTGTAATCAAGTATAGCATACCGCTCCCCTGCCGTCAAGCCTAATTATCATTCTTTTTTTCACACTTTTTCGGAAAATTTTACCGAAAAAATTTACGGCAAAATCACGCGTTTATAAGGAGAATCTGCGCGATTTTTGCAAGAAGCGCGTCCTTGCCGTCTCCCGTCAGTCCCGAGACGGCGATCACGTTGTCCGCGCCCAGCCCGAAGGCGTTCGCCACGGCGCGCACGCGCTCTTTCGCCTTCATGCGCGAGAGCTTGTCGCTCTTGGTGGCGACGACCGAAAACGGAATGGCGTGATAGGCGAGGAAGGAGACCATCTGCATATCGTCCGCGGAGGGATCGCGGCGGATATCCGAGAGAAGAAAGACGTGCGCCACGTCCTCTTTACGGGCGAAGAATTTTTCGAGCGTTCTGCCCCACTTCGCCTGTTCTTCCTTGGAGACGGCGGCATAGCCGTACCCCGGGAGATCGGCAAGCCAGAACTCCCCGAAATCGAAATAGTTGACAAGGCGCGTCCTGCCGGGGGCGGCGCTCGTCTTGGCGAGCCGCTTCTGCCCCGCAAGCAGATTGATGAGCGTGGATTTTCCCGCATTGGACTTGCCGCACACCGCGATCATGGGTTTCTCGGGGCGCAGGAACTGCTCTTCCCGCGCCGCGCTCGTCAGAAATTTCGCGTTTTTAACCTGCATAATTCATCCCCGTGACCGCGTTGCGGAATACCTCATCCACGTCGCTCACGCAGATGAAATTGATGTTCTTGCGGACGTTTTCGGGGATCTCCTCCACGTCCTTTTTGTTCTCTTCGGGAATGATGACGTCGCGGATCCCGATGCGGCTTGCCGCCATCGCCTTCTCCTTCAATCCGCCGATGGGAAGCACCTTGCCGCGCAGGGTGATCTCGCCCGTCATGGCGACGTCGCGCCGCACGGGCTGACCCGTAAACGCGGAGAGGATCGCCGTCGCCATCGTAATGCCCGCGGAGGGTCCGTCCTTGGGCGTTGCGCCCTCGGGAACGTGGATATGGATATCCTTATGCTCGAACGCCTCGTCGTCAATGCCGTATTTGTCGGCATGGGCGCGGATATAGCTGATGGCGGCGCGGGCGGACTCCTTCATGACGTCGCCGAGTTTGCCCGTAAGGAGAATATCGCCCTTGCCCTGCATGGCGGAAACTTCGATGGTGAGCGGCATTCCGCCGACCGCCGTCCATGCAAGTCCCGTGGCTGCGCCCACCTCGTCCTTTTCGAGCATCTCGTCCTCGCGGAAGAAACGTTTCCCGCCCAGATATTTTTCAAGATTGCTCTTGGTGACGACGACGTTCTCCTCCTCCCCTTTGGCGATGCGCACGGCGGCTTTGCGGCATACCGTGCCGATGGTGCGCTCCAACGAGCGGACGCCCGCCTCCATGGTGTAGCCGTCGATGATGGCGGCGATCGCGCCGTCCGTGAAGCGGATATTTTTTTCGGTCAGCCCGTTTTCTTTGCGCTTTTTGGGAACGAGATAGCGTTTGGCGATCTCCTCCTTCTCGTCGGGCGTATAGCCCGATAGCTCTATGATCTCCATGCGGTCGCGGAGCGGTCCGGGAATGGTATCGAGCGTGTTCGCCGTGGCGATGAACATGACTTTGGAGAGATCGTACGGAACTTCGAGATAGCGGTCGCGGAAGGTGGCGTTCTGCTCGGGATCGAGCACTTCCAGAAGCGCGCTTGCGGGATCGCCCCGAAGATCGGAGGAGATCTTGTCCACCTCGTCCAGCAGGAACACGGGATTGACCGAACCTGCGTTCTTCATCTCGTAGATGATGCGCCCGGGCATCGCGCCGATATAGGTGCGCCTGTGCCCGCGGATCTCCGCCTCGTCCTTGACGCCGCCTAGGCTCATGCGCACGAACTTCCTGCCCAGCGCGCGGGCGATGGACATGGCGACGCTCGTTTTGCCCACGCCGGGAGGACCGACAAGGCACAGAATGGGCGCTTTCAGCTCACCCGTGAGCTTCAACACGGCGAGGTACTCCACCACGCGCTCCTTGATCTTTTCCAGCCCGTAGTGGTCGGCGTTCAGGACCTTCTCCACGTCGGCAAGCGAGGCGGTGTCCTCCGTCTCCTCGTGCCACGGGAGATCGATGATCCAATCGGCGTAGTTTCTTAAAACGGTGTATTCGGGCGAGGAGGGCGGCATCTTGTCCATGCGGGCAAGCTCCTGCAAGCACTTCTCTTTGACCGCCTCGGGCAGTCCCTTCCCCTCGATCTGCTCGCGCAGGCGGACGTTCTCCTCCACGTCGTCGCCCAGCTCCGCGTGAATGGCTTTGAGCTGTTCGCGGAGGAAGTACTCCTTCTGCGATTTATCGATGTTGCGGCGCACGTCCTGCGCGATCTTGCGCTCCAGGCGCGCGATCTCCAACTCCGTATTCAGGCACTGCTCGAAGAGGCGCAGCCGCTTCACGAGGTTGCACTCTTCCAGAAGTTCCTGTTTGATGACGTCTTTGAGCCGCATCTGGTGCGCGCAGACGTTGATGTACGCGTCGGGATCGGAGACCCCCGTGAGCGCCGCGTCAAGGTCCTTGGAGGTCTTGCTCTCGCCGTTTAAAATATCCTTGACGAGTTCCTTCGCCGTGCGGAAATACGCCTCTTCCAGCGTGGGATCGCCGTGCTCCGTTTGCAGCTCGTCCGTCACGGCGTAGATATATCCGCTCTCCAAGCGGAAATCGCGCGCCGCGGCGCGGTACAGCCCCTCCGCAAAGACGCGCACCCTGTCCCCGGGCAGCCGCGTCGTCTGACGGATCACGGCGACCGTTCCGACGCGGCAGAGATCCTCCGCTTCCGGGAACTCCTTCTGCGGATCCGTCTGACGGGTGATGAACACATATTTTTCATTTGCGTCCGCGCGCTCGACCGCCGCAAGCGACAGCCCGCGCCCCACGTCGAACGCGACCGTCGTATCGGGAAAGACGACCTGCGTGCGCATGGGAATGACGGACAAAATTTTTACTCTGTTGGAATCCATTTGTTACCTCTTGCCACAGCCCGTACGGGGAAACTATGGCGTTTAATCATTTATCACACGAAATTGTCTTTTTCAATCATTTTCGCGGCAAGTTCACCGATTTTTTACAATTCCGCACGCGCAGATGCAAGCCTCCTCGGAACGCCGCGGAAAAAAGGAGCGCCCCCGCATATGAGGGCGGGGGCGTTCGCGTTCAGTCCTGCTGCTCGAAGTCTTCTTTGCCGACGCCGCAGAGCGGGCAGGTAAAGTCGTCGGGAATATCTTCCCACTTGGTGCCGGGCGCGATGCCGTTATCGGGATCGCCCACAGCCTCGTCGTACTCGTACCCGCAGACCGTGCAGACATACTTTGCCATATCTTATTACCTCCGTCGCCCTTTCGGGCTTATTTTATTTTTGCATATCCTCGGCGATGAGTTTGCCGAGCGCGCGGAGCGATTGCGCGCTCCCTTCGCTGACGGCGGAAAGCACCGTGACTTTTTCGCCGATCTTTTCCATGTTCTTGCCCGCGGACAGGAAACCGTCCATCAGGCTTCCCGCCTGCGGCGCCCACGATCCGTTCTCTACAAGCGCGTACTTCCTGTTCTGGAAGTTGTGCGCTTTCAGGTCGTTGAGGAAATTCTCCATATTTACAAATACGCCGTTGTTGTACGTTGTAGAAGCAAAAACGACGTGCGAGCAGCGGAACGCCTCCGCGATCAGCTCGCTCACGTGCGTAACGGAGACATCGAAACACTTCGCCTTCGCGCCCGCCTGCGCAATGGCGGAAGCGACGATCTCCGCCGCGTTCTGCGTGTGTCCGTACACGGACGCGTAGAACACCGCGGCGCACTTCTCTTCCGGTTCGTATGCGCTCCATGTGAGGTATTTCTGCAAATACCACGCGAAGTTTTTCCGCCATACGGGACCGTGCAGCGGGCAGACGAGCTTGATCTCCAAACCCGCCGCCTTTTTGAGAACGTTCTGCACCTGCACGCCGTATTTACCGACGATATTGAAGTAATATCTGCGCGCGTCGTCCAGAAAGTCGCGTTCGAAGTCCACCTCGTCCGCAAAGACGCTCCCGGGGAGCGCGCCGAACGTGCCGAAGGCGTCCGCCGAGAAGAGCGTGCCGTCCTCGGGGATATAGGTGAACATGACTTCGGGCCAATGCACCATGGGCGCAAACACAAAGGAGAGCGTGCGCTTGCCCACGGAGAGCGCGTCCCCCTCCTTGACAAGATGCACCCCGCCCGTAAAGCCGAAGTAATTTTTCAGCATCTGCGCCACCTTCTGATTGGTGACGACGGTCGCGGACGGATACTTTTCAAGCACGCGCGCAAACGTGGCGGAATGATCGGGTTCCATGTGATGCACGACGATATAGTCGAGCGCCCTGCCGCCCAACGCATAGGCAAGATTTTCAAAAAAGAGGTCGGATACGGAGAGATCCACCGTATCGAACAGCACCGTCTTTTCGTCCGTCAGCAGATAGGAATTGTACGATACCCCGCGCGGCACGGGATAGGCGCTCTCAAAGAGCGCGATGCGGCGGTCATTCCCGCCGAGATAGAAGAGATCGTCCGCGATGCGAACACAGTTGTGCATATTTCGTAACTCCGTAAAATTTTGTTTTCAGCTGATTTTCGGCTTATATTATAGCATATAATCGCCGAAATTGCAAGGATTCGCGCATGAGAAACCGCGGCGTTTACAGCGCTTCCCGAAACGAGCGCAGACGGGTCAGACGGTATCCGTCATATTCGGGAACGCCGTCCGCAAAATCGATCTGATAGAGGCGGAAGGTAACGGGAAACCCCTTCGGCTGCCAAAGCTCTTCATAGGAATAGCGGTACGTCATGCCGAGCCGCCTCCCGCGTCTCGGCGGGAAACCACGGCAAATAGGTGTTCGTCTCCTTGTCCGAATAGACGGAAAAAACGGCGTCCGCGTCCTCTTCCGCAAACGGTCTTAAAATGAGGCGGGACGTTTCGAGAACGGAACGCATCAGAAATTTGCGCCGTCCCAGCCCCAATTTTCAACGGGATGATAGGTCACATAGACCGCCCGCGCGGGAATGCCGAGCTCCTCTTCGAGAATGCCGCACACGGCGGCGGTCATCTTTTCGCAGTCGGAAGCGGACGCCGCGCCGAACAGACTGACGGCGACGTACGCCCCCTTTTCGAGTTTTTTGCCCGCAAAATAGAGCGCGTACCCCTCGGTGAACCCCACCATGAGGTAGCTCTCGGGCTTGTGCAGAACGGAGATCGCCCTCCCCAGCTTGGTTTTGACGGTTTCCCGCTTCTCTTCGGTGAGCGTCTCCGTCAGTTTGCAATCGATATACGGCATATGAGCCTCCTTTTCATCTTTGCGGCGCGTTACAGCAGACAGCGCGCGCCCTTTAAAATGATTTCGCTCATTTCGTCGGCGAATTTCTCGACGGACGCGCGGTCGGCTGCGGCGAGCCGCGCTTGCAGACAGGCGATACAGCCCGACGAAACGAAGCGGTAAAAGTGCGCCACCTTTTCAGACGAGGCGTGAGAAAAGTACTTTGCGTAGTACTCCATGCATATCTGCCGCCCCATCTCCACGAACCGCGCGACGCCCTCCGCGTTGTCGGCGGAGAGCAGCAGGCGGCACACCCGCTCGTTCTTTTCGAGGAGCGCGAACACCGTGTGACACACCCGCCGCACCGAAGCCATCGCGTCGGACTGAACGAGCGTATCTTTGAGCGTCTCGGTGAACTCCTGCAAGAGGTAGGTTTCCAGCTTCTCGTTCAGGTCGTACACGTCGAGGAAATGCGCGTAAAACGTGCCGCGCCCCACGCCCGCGCGCTCGCAAAGCTCGCGCACGGTGATCTTGCGGAGCGGTTTTTCCGCCCGAAGCTGTAAAAAAGCGTCGATCAGCATCTGATGCGTGAGCCGCACGCGCAGATCTTTGGAAACGCGTTCGTCAATCTCCATAAAAATGTTCTCCTACCGGACACTTTCCGACAATGTGTTCGGAAACGGACAGCCGGACCAAAATTGATCATTCAGTTTCCCCGCTCCGCATGGTATAATAAAAGCGGGAAAGGAAAGCGCAAAACCGCATTATTATTGTACCACATATCCGGAAATTTTGCAAGAGGGAGGAACGATCCCATGAAACATGAAAATACGATCTATCTCGTAACGGGCGCGGCGGGACATCTGGGCAGCACGCTGTGCGCAAAACTGCATGAACGGGGCGAGCGCGTCCGCGCACTCGTCCTTAAAGGCGAGGATACGTCCTTTCTGGCGTGTACGGGCGCGGAGATCTTCGTCGGGAATGTGCTCGATCAACGCTCGATGGAGGAATTTTTCTCTGTACCGAAGGACTGCGGCGCGGTCGTCCTGCACTGCGCAGGCATCGTGGATATCGGCGGCGCACAAAATCCCGCCGTGGAGGCGGTCAACGTGGAGGGCACGCGCAACGTGATGCAGATGAGCCGTGCGGCGAACGCCCGAAAAATCGTCTACGTCTGTTCGGTCCACGCGCTGTACGACCAGCCCAAGGGACGGGTCAAGCGGGAAGTTGAGGAGTTTTATCCCGACAAGGTGGACGGCGCATATGCAAAGAGCAAGGCGACGGCGGCAAACATGGTGCTCGGCATGGCGCGGGAGGGTCTGCCCGCGGTGGCGGTGTTCCCGTCGGGCATCATCGGACCATACTGCGGCAGGGGCAACCACCTCGTACAGCTCGTGAAAAACTACCTCAACGGCAAGCTCCCCGCCTGCGTGCGCGGCGGCTACGACTTCGTGGACGTGCGCGACGTGGCGGACGGCATTCTCGCCGCGGCAGATCGCGGCAGGGTCGGAGAGAGCTATATCCTCTCGGGCGGATATTACGAAATCCCCGAAATGCTCGCGCTCCTGCGAGAGGCGGCGGGCGGGAGAAAGATCGGCGTCGTGCCGACGTGGATGGCGAAAATGGCTGCGCCGCTCTCCGAATATATCGCCAAAAAGAGAAAGCGCAAACCGCTGTTCACCGCCTATTCGCTCCGCGTCGTACACGAGAACGGACGATATTCGCACGACAAGGCGACGGCGGAACTCGGTTACCGCCCGCGCGAACTGTACGAAACGCTGAAAGATACCGCGCAATGGCTGACGGAGATGGGCGAAGTCGAGCCGAAAAAGCAAAAATGCGCGGGAAAAAGGCGCGTTCTGCGCGCCCGCGCCAAGGCGCACGGATAAAAACCTGACGATCACTCTGTCGGAGCGGGAAATATGCGCCGCCGCACGAATGTGCGGCGGCGCATATCATGCTTTCGATACGGTCATGCGGCGGCGGGCGCATATGCCCGCCGCTGCATATGTTCTGTTACATATACAAATTACAGCAGCATTCCGAGTTCCAGCCGCACTTCGCCGCGGGAGACGTCCTCATTGGAATAGCAGCAGGTATCCAGCCCGATGAGCGAGAACCCCGCCCTGCGATAGAATGCGATCGCGCCCGTGTTGCACGACTGCGTTTCCAGCACGAGCGCGCGCCGCCCCTCGCGCACGGCTTCCGACTTCGCGAACGCGACGAGCGCACCTCCCAACCCCTTCCGTCTGCAATCCTCCCGCACCCAGAGTTCTGTGATCCGCATACGGTTGTTCCACTCTTCGGGACAGATCTCCATAACGGCGGCGGGCGTTTCCCCGTCTATGACCGCGTACGCGCGGGCGTCCGCAAAATGGTCGGCGTACAGGCGGTCAGGGTTGCCGTACGTCTCCGGCGTGAACGCGAGCGGCGCAGGCAGAGGACGCTTTTCCAGCGAAATCTCCGCCCCCCTTTCCGTCGCCGTTATTCTGACGGCATAGTGTTCGGTCGCGGTATAATCGGGCATGGGCAATATATACCCCTTCCACGTCTGTTTATCGAGCGGTACGATCTGCATCGCAGTCCCCTTTTGCGTATTTCACAGGCGCAGACCGCGCCGGAAAGCTCAGTAATTTCTCGGTACGACCGTCACGTCAAGCGTGATGGCGCGCTCTAATTCTGTATTGTCGGTATCGATCAGGATAATCGTCGTCGTCCCGGGCGCGAGACGCTCTGTGTCGAACTCAATCGTGACGCCGCTGCACAGACTGCCATATTATACCACACAGTCTGGCAAATGCAATACCAAAAATAAATCAGCCGGAATATTTCTGCGCCGGTCGCCTGAAAGAACGTGAACAGACCCGCTGCATGGCAGCGGATCTGTAACAAATCGTCATATTTTCCGAAAACATCGGATGCGGCATTTTGTGCGGTCAGACCGCATAATACCGCCAGAGCAGGATGCCTGCAATCGCCGCGAGCACAAATCCGACGATGAGAATATACGCAAAACTGTGCTTATTCTCCTTTTTTGCCTCGGAATAGTCGTAAAACGTCTTATACTTCCGCTTAACTTTGGAAGAGAAGATCGTTGCGAACAGAACGGAGATCGAGTATCCGAGCATATAGAACACCCCGCCGTTGCTCGCCAGAACGATGGATCCGATACAGATCAGGACCACTCCTGCGACAAAAAACGCGTCGCACCAGATCTGCAACACCGTCTTTGCGTCCGTCTGCGAAAACACATTTTTTGCGAGCACGATCACAAGCACAATCGCAAGACCGATGACTGACGTAATCAGATAACGGAGAAAAGTCTTCATTCGACGCCGAGTTCCGCCTTATACCGATCAAATTCAATACTGTTGCAGTAAATGAAATGCCCGGGTCTGATTTCGCGCATGGAAGGCTGTTCGACGGAATAGTCATGCTCGGCAAGCGGATTATACGTGATCCGCTTGCGCTGCTTTTCATACTGAGGATCCGGAAGCGGAATTGCAGACAGCAAAGACTTTGTATAGGGGTGGAGCGGATGATCAAACAACTCGTCGGCAGGCGCAAGCTCCACCATCTTTCCGAAATACATGACGCCGATGCGATCGGAAAAGTATTTGATGACGGAAAGATCGTGCGCAATGAAAAGCACCGTGATCCCAAGCTCCGCGCGCAGATCGTTCAAAAGGTTGATCACCTGCGCCTGGATGGACACGTCGAGCGCAGAGACAGGCTCGTCCGCAATGATGAGGTCCGGCTCCATGATCACTGCACGGGCAATTCCGATACGCTGGCGCTGACCGCCCGAAAATTCATGCGGGTATCTGCCTGCGTGTTCCCGTACCAAGCCTACTTTTTCAAGAATGCCGTACACCTTCTCATCGATGTACTCTTTGTCTTTGATCCCGTGTATGACAAGCCCTTCCGCGATGATGTCCCGAACGGTCATACGCGGATTGAGCGAGGCGATCGGGTCCTGAAAGATCATCTGGATACGATTGACGATGCGTTCGCGGCGGGCGATGCGCAGACGCGCCGCATAGTCTTTCATGACCGCTTTGCGCTCTTCGTCCGTCGCGCACGCAGAAAGCGCCTTTTCGCGCTCCTCTTTCAGCTTGTCCATTACGCGCCTTGCATGATCCAGGTCGCAGTATTTCTGATCGTGGACTGCGGAAGCCTTTTCCCTTCTGTTATACGCAACGATCTCGGCGCAGCGCGCGGCGGCTTCCTCTTTCAGCCCGGCATATTCCGCCTGCACGGACTGAGGGTCCTCGGCGGAAGCCAGCTCCTCTTTGCACTTCTGTTTCAAACGGGCAGCTTCGGCGCGGTATTCTCTGCGTGCCTGCGCGATCGCCTGTTTGTACGAACGCGTTCCCGCGCAGATTCGCTGTCCTTTGAAATATACGCTGCCGCCCGTAATATCGTAAAGTTTGATAATGGAACGTCCGGTAGTCGTTTTCCCGCAGCCGGATTCGCCGACAAGCCCGAATACTTCGCCCTTTTTGATCTCAAAACTGACGTCGTCCACCGCTTTCAGCTCGCGTCCCGCGCCCATTTTGAAATACTGACAGAGATGCTCGACTTTCAACAAAACTTCTTCCTTGTCTTCCATGCCGCACCTCCTTATTGTTCTTCGGGCTTCTGCGTCTTTTTCGCAGGTTTCTTCCTGGGCTTCCTGGCTTTCGGCTGAACGGCGTCAGTCTCTGCCGCACCCGCTTTCTCCGGCGCGTCCGGTTTTTCCGCACTCCCCGCCTCCTGCGTCATCCGCGCTTTCATGCGGGCAATGCGATCCGTGACCGACTTGGGCGGATCGATCTTCGGCGCGTTCGGATGCAGCAGCCATGTCGCGGCATAGTGCGTATCCGAAATTCTGAACATGGGAGGCTGCTCTTCAAAGTCGATTTTCAGCGCGTACTTGTTCCGCTCCGCAAACGCGTCTCCCTTGGGCGGATAGATCATATTGGGCGGCGTACCGGGGATCGCTTCCAGCTTCTCCTTGGTATCGAGATCGGGCATCGAGGAGAGCAGCGCCCATGTGTATGGATGCGCAGGCGAATAAAATACGTCGTCCGCGGTGCCGATTTCCACGATCTTACCCGCATACATGACCGCGACGCGGTCCGCCATGTTCGCAACGACGCCGAGGTCGTGCGTGATGAAAATGACGGAGAGCTGGCGCTCCTGATTCACGCGGTTGATCAGTTCGAGGATCTGCGCCTGAATGGTGACGTCGAGCGCCGTCGTCGGCTCGTCGCAGATGAGGATATCGGGGTTGGCGGACAGCGCGATCGCGATGACGATACGCTGGCGCATACCGCCCGAAAACTCAAAAGGATACTGACGGTAACGTTTGCGCGGTTCGGGAATGCCGACTTCTTCCAGCAATTTCAGCGCGCGCGTTTTCGCCATATTGTGCGTGACCTTATAAGCGACGTCGGACGCCTTCTGTTTGAGCCAATCGACCATCGCGACGGTGCGCTCGTCAAAATTGACGGAACCGCTCCGATCGATCTGACGCCGGAAGTCCTCCTCCACGCGCACAATCACGGAGAGAATATCCTCTGCCGCCTCGCCGAGATCGACGAGTTTTTTTTCGGCAACCTTATAATCCGGCTGCTTGCCGCGGGCGATTTTCCGCTCGTAAGCGCCAGTCTGGCGCGCATAACGCTTCTCTTCTTTCTTATTCCGCTCGATGCCGCCGAAATACTGCTCGATCGCAGAGCGCAGACTCGTTGCAAACGTATACGCGCTGTTATCTTTGACGATTTCAAGACGATCGATCCCCGCCTCCACGGCGGAAATCAGTTCCTTCGCCGCCGCATAGGCGTCGTGTCTGTCGATCTCGGAACCGGAAAACACAGGTTTCAGCCGTTCAAAAACTTCGAGCGCAGCCTTCTTCTGCTGCGTCGATACGTTGTGCGAATAGACAAGCCCCTCCTTCGCAAGCGCAATGAAGTCGAGCATGAAGTTCTCGTCGAGGTACTTCCGAAGTTCGGCGTTCATCTCGGCAACGGACAGCTCGGGGAGCGGCTGTTCCGAGAACGTGAGGTAATACCCCAAGGCAAAAAAGTTGGGCTTCTCAAACGCCACGGCTTCGGCAAGGATCTCGCGGATCTCTTTTAGCGCTGCCGAGATAGCCTCGCTGTCGAACTCGTATTTTTTTACCTGCTTTCTGAAAAGCGGAAGAATGATCCGCTTTCCGATTTCCGCAATCGGTTCGCGCGCAAGTTTTTTGAGCGCGGCGACCCTGCCTTTCAGCTCTTCCGCACGGGCATGAACGACATACCGTTCGATTGCAGTCATGGACTGCCTGCATATCACGCGCACGTCGGCAACCAACGTATTCGCCGCATTCTTTTCGATTTCAAACAGAAGATCGTCAATGCCCTTCAAAGCATCGGTCGCAGCCTCGTGCGCCCTGTTGTAGACGTTTTCGAGCGCAAGGTGACGGCATTCAAATCTGTTGAACGCCCTGCACTTTGCGGTATTTTCCGCATCGTTGCCGCGCGCGGCGTTCATGGCAAGATTCAGCCGTTTCAGTGTAGTGTTAAAGCTCCTGCGCGCCTCGCGCTGAGACAGTTTGCCCTTGATGAGCATTGCCTCCGTCATCTGCCTGCCGACGCGCATGATGGGATTGAGCGATGAGAGCGGATCCTGAAAGATCATGGCGATCTTATCTCCGCGGATACGGTGGAATTCCTCCTCGGAGATCTTCATGAGATCCTGTCCGTCATAGATGATCTCGCCGCCCTCTTTGATCGCGTTATTGGCGAGAATGCCGAGCATGGCGCGCGTCGTGACCGATTTTCCCGAACCGCTCTCTCCGACGATGGCGAGCGTTTCGCCCTTGTAGAGTTTGAAACTGATGTCCCGGACCGCCTGCACCTTGCCGTTCGAAGTACGGAAAGAGATGCGGAGATTGTTGACTTCCAGCTTGACTTCCTTTTCTTTTGTAACTTCGCTTGCTGCCATACTATTCCTCCGAACCTCTGAGCGTCGGGTTGAACGCATCGCGCAGACCGTTGCCGAAGAGGTTAAAACTCAGCATGAGCAGGACAAGGAAGAGTGACGGGAACAAGGCAATAAAGGGCGCCGTCGTCAGCGATTGCTGTCCCGTTGCGATGAGCGTACCGACACTCGTAATGTTGCCCGTTGACAGGTTGATGATCCCCAAATAAGACAAGTTCGCTTCGGAGAAGATCATGGAAGGAATAACGAGCGCACAGCTCGTAACGAGCGTACCCAACGCATTGGGGAAAATATGTTTCCAGATGATCCGCCTGTCTTTTGCGCCCAGCGTTCTCGCCGCAAGGACGTATTCCTGATTCTTATAGCGGTAGAACTGCATTCGCGTGGTGTGCGCCATGCCGATCCAGCCCGTCAGGAAGAACGCAAGGAACAGCACGATGATCTGACTAGATCCGCCCATGTGCAGCTTTAACAGCGTAATCACGATCATCGTCGGAATGGCGGCAAGAATATCGGCGACGCGCTCCATCGTAAGGTCGATTTTACCGCCGTAGTAGCCCTCGATAGCGCCGTAAATCGCGCCAATAATCAGATTGACCACCGCGACGCCGATCGCAAACAAGAAAGAAAAACGTGCGCCGGAGGCAAGGCAGGTCAGAACATCCTGACCGGAACCCGTCGTCCCGAGCAGGAAACTGGGCGATGTGATACCGTCCTGCAACACATAGCTGTGGCGATAAATATAGTATTCGTAATAGTTGACACGGCACTCATAGCCCGACGAAGAAATAAGCGCATAATTATAAAAATACGTTGCACCGTCTTCGCCCTCAAAGCCCTCTTCGCCTTCGATACGGTGGGAGGTGTAGCCGTCTGTCGCCTCTTCCGAAGCCAGCCGCGTGGAGTATACAGGAATTACGTTTCCGTCTTCATCGTATACAATCGAAGTGCGATACGCCCCTTTCGTCTCAAAATAATAATTGGCGTCTCGCTGATCCTGAATCGCCTCAGGACGGTCGGAGCGATCCACCGTAGGGTAAATGACCTGTCTGCCCGATTCGTTCTGATAATTTTGAATGTCGGCATACTGCTCACGGGTGAGATTGACATAGATCATACCCGTTTTGTGATAACTGTCCAAACGGTAGTAGTACATATCGTCGGAGACGCTGTACTCCTGATTTTTGACAGCGTTATGTCCGGTCTCCTGACCCATGGCATAGTAGTACATGAACGTCTCGCGGCCATCCTCGCGGGCTTCGCAGCCGTCCCAGAACGACGTATTCACAAACCACTCGTTCCTCGGAAGCGTATTCACATAGTAAGTGTCGTTATACGCCACGGTATACTGCGTGCAGAATGGCACGATAATGGCAAACAGCACCAAAACGATGATGACGATCGCCCCTACAACCGATCCTTTGTTTTTGCAGAAGCGCGAAAAGGCATCCTGCATATAGGTGCGGGGCTTGGTCTCTAAGCGCTTATCATGCGAGATGTCCCGCTTGCCGGCAAATTCAAACTTTTCCTTAGGGATATTGACGAGATTGTTTTCCATAATTATCTTGCCCCCATTCGTATTCTCGGATCTATAAATCCATAACTGATATCCGTTATTATGCCCGCCAGCAATCCGACTAAGGTATAGAAACCGGACAGCAACATGAAGAAATCATAGTCCTGGTAAGTAATCGAATCAAGATAAAGCCTGCCAACGCCCGGAATAGAGAACATTCTCTCTATAACGAGCGAGCCGCTCAAAACAAGAACAAATTCGCTCAGGATCATCGGGAAAATGGGCACCATGGCATTACGCAGCGCATGCCGCAGCGTCGCCTGTCCGCGTGTAAGCCCCTTGGTGCGGGCAAGCAGCATATAGTCACTCGTCAGGACCTCCGTAAGCTCCGCACGCGTAAAGCGGGCATACCCCGCGATCGAACCCAGACACAGCGAAAAGACTGCCGGCAACATACTTCGGAACATCGGCCATGAAAAATAATTATAACCGGACATCATCGTGAGCGGGAACCATTTAAGCTTGAAACAGAACAAATATTGAATAAGAAGCCCCATGACGATAGAAGGCACCGAGATGAGCAGAATAATTCCGACCGAGATGACCTGATCCTGCCACTTATTCTTTTTGAGCGCCGCCAAAATGCCAAGTCCCAGCCCGATCGGCACGCCGATGAGCGTTGCGTAAATGTTGATAAGGATTGTGGGCGGGAGCTTTTCCACAAACACGTCCCACACAGGCTGATTGCGGTACTCCGCCATCGAAACGCCGATGCCGAAATCGCCGTCAACAAAAATACGCTGCAAGTAATATCCCAGCTGCGTCATAATCGGCACGGTATCGTAACTCCACAATCCCGTACTCTCATCGAACACGACGTTGCAGATATACCCGCGCGCCTCCAAACGATTGTAAATGATGTTTGCGTCTTGCCCGACTTGTACTGTCACGACGATGGGCAGAAGCTTGATGAGTACAAAGCACATGACCATGATCACGCAAAAGGTGAACAACGCCAGCCCCAATCGCTTAAGTACGTATTTGAACATATACATTGCAAGATACTCCTTGAAATGAGTTCTCCAAGCGAAAAAACGCTTGGATATAAATGCGTACAGAGCATTTATATTATTTTAGCATATTGTGCGGAAAAAATCAAACGTAATCTTCCTGCAATTACAAATTGCAAGAAATTTCCCGCATTTTTGACCCCCGAGGAACCGGAAAACGTGAGCATGCCTGCGGCAGCCGCCCCCCGCTCAGACATGGGGTTTATGCAAGGCGATAAGAAGGTATTAAAAAAGAGAGCGGAAGGTTCCGCTCTCTTTTTTTTGTTATTTTTCCGACCTTTGGCATTCCGCCAAAGCGTTCTTGCCGTCAGGCAGAGGCAGACGACCTTAATCGGGTGTATTTTGCCTACGCTCAGTTGGTCTTTTTATACTCGGTTTCGAGGTTGTCGTTCTGCGAGGCAACAAAGTCTGCCCACTCGCCGTCGTTATAGTTCGGAGTCATATATCTGACGCCGCCAAAGCCCATAAAGATATTATAATCGTCGGAGATATAGTCAAACTTCGCACTGACGACCGACGCACTGTACTCAGACGTCGTAATAATCGTGAAGTACTGTTCGAGAACAAGCTCTTCAAGCGCAGCAAGCAACTGCAAACGGTCTTCTTCGGGAATAAACCCTGCGCCCCAGTTATATTTCTCACTCACGGGATAGGATTCCGCAATCCCGTTCAGACAGCAATACCAGTTGAGCACGCTCATCGTGAGCTCTTCACCTGCGCCCTCATAGTCGCCTTCGGGCATCGTATAGGTGAACTGTTCAGCCGCCGTATTCCACCATTTGGAGTACATCAGCTGTGCATAAGGATCGACATAGCACTGCAAGAAGCCGGCGGGATCAAGCGCACCGCCAGAGAAACCGGTACCCGCAGCAATATCATAAGCGCCGTCCTTGAAGTCATCCGCCCACTTGGAGCCGAAAGACGCATCGAACGTGACGTTGAGCTTGCCTTCAAGACTGGTGCCTTGAACCATCGTTTCGAGCATGTTCTTGATATACTCATAGCCGCGACGGGTATTCGCGTTATCAGCGCTCGCACCGTACACAAGCGTGATAGACTTGCTTGCGTCGTATTTATACGTGTCGGGATTGCTCGTCAGGGTTATGTAAGCTTGCTCAATGAGCTGCTTCGCCTCGGTGGGGTTGTAACCGTTCATGGCATCGTAAGCGGACTCATAGTCATTATAAGTATTCGTACCGTCCGTCCACTTACCGTCCTTGTACTCGAAACCATACACACGAAGCAGCGCCTCTTTGGCAGCCTGCGTATCGCGGTAGACGCCGCCGTTCTCTACATCGTAGTAGTAGCTGGGACCAAGCAGGCCATAGCAGGGCTGATGCGAGGTATACACGGTTGCATTGTAATCGTCTCTGTCAAGCGACAGGGAAATTGCCTTACGGAATTCGGGGATCGCAAGAATGGAGTTATTGCGACCGGACTCGTTCAGAGCATCGAGATTCGCCATGAGGTTGATACCGAACGTACCGGTGCCGGGCGCATACTGCGCATACTTGGAGTTTCTGTAATCTTCTTTGTGATCGACATCGATGCCAATGGAATCGATGTTGCCTGCAAGGAAAGAAAGCCACTGCGTGTTCACATCGGCGAGCTGTTCGCAGGTGATCACATCGATCTGATACTGATTTGCATTGTCGTCCAGGTTATAACCGTACCAATACTCATTGCGCTCGAGCTTGTAAGACTTACCGCCCTGGAACTCGGTGAGCTTATAGGGACCCCAGCTTGCACTCGTCGCAACGGAAGTATTATAGTTGGTCGTCCACAGCGTGGTACCCGTAACAGGCTCCTGCTTGCACTCATCGTACAGATCTTCTTTGACAAGGGGAAGGCTTGCAAAGCTGTAAGCTGCCTCATAGGAGAGCGAACCGTCCTCTTTCAGACACTGAATGGGGTTATCAAGGCAGACAACGATCTCATACTTGGAAGGCGAATAGATGCCGACGTCGTCGAACGAGAGGTTATAGTGCGTATTATTGACATAAGCAACAATGTACGTCGAATAAGTGCCGCCCACTTCAAAATCTGCAGCATACGCCTCATAAATGTCTTTTGCCGATACGATATATTCACCCATAACAGGCTTTTCGGGAGGCGTTGCGGTCACATTGCCGCCGGCAACCGCTTGCTCATATGCATCCATATCCGCTTCATACGTTTCCATGTCAGCATCATATGCGGGATCAAGCCACAATCTCTCATCCGTGATACTCACATACTGCGGACATTTGGTGTTTTCATCGAGGACGGCGGTATCCGCGCCCGGATCATAGCTCGTTACGAGCACGCCGCCTTTCATGCCGTAGAAGCCCCACATATCGAGCAGAACGTCAAGCCCAGCCACCTGTGCCGCCGCATTGCTCTCATAGCCAAGCGTCGTGATCGTCTCGTAAATCTTCTGATCAAGGCTGAGCACATAATAACGAGCATTTTTGATGGTAATATTGTTATAATACGTGTTTGCACGCATATTCTGGAACTTTGGATCAAGCTGCTGCTGCATCGTATACACAAAGTCCGAAGCGTCGATGGGCGTACCGTCATCCCATTTCAGATCGTCGCGCAACGTGATCTTCCACGCGTAACCGCCCGTCTGCTTCTGGGTATCGGTGTAACCCCACTTTGCATCGACCGTGCTTGTAACGTCCTCGAGCTTGGTCGCGGCAGAATACTTCACGCTGAATCCGCCCTCGACGATCGCGTCCGCGTTAACGGTACCGTCCTCTTTGAACTTGCCGCCCTTTGCCTCGTCGAACTCATAATCGTACTCATAGAAGGAGCTCACAAGGTAGTTGAGAATCTGCGTATCGTTGTTGTCTTCATACGTCAGCTCATTCCAGTTGCTGGGCATGACGGTGGTATAGGTACGATAAGTAACAAGGTCGCTGCCCTTGTTGCCGCATGCCGCCAACACCGTAGCCGTAGGAACCGCAATCGCCGTTGCGAGAGCAACGGTAGCGATTTTCTTCCATGCTTTAGCCATTTTATCCTCCGCAAAAATTTAAAATATTTAGAGTTCGGCGGAAAGTTCCCTCAATAAGCTGTTCCGCCTCTCTTCTAACCATAAGTATTTCCGTTCCCGAACGTCGGAATACGCTTCCGACGCAACCGTTTTTAACACATCGGATTGCTTCCGTCGGGAAAGAAGTCCCTGCACCGCCGAACGTATCCGCGCGATCCAATGGGAAGATACGATTGTTAGTTTACCACTCCGCCACGGGTTTGTCAATCGAAATTCCTGTAACACTCATAATTTTCACAGGTATTTTTATATAAGTAGTTTTGATTCCCGCTATATGCAAATCGAATAGATTACAAGAATAAGTTGAAATACCGAACACAGAAAATCGGCGGGCGCAGATCCTCTGCGCCCGCCGCAAACAAGATTTTATTTCCGTTCCAATACCACCAGCGTCTCAACGTTATGTTCTGATTTCAAAAAAACCTCCCTCACTTCTTTCCCGTCTTTATAAACCGGAAAATTAAACTTTATTGATTTTAACGGACATTCACTTTCACCCTCTGGATATATCTGAATTTCCTGAATCAAATGTGAGATTAGTTGCTTCCGCTCCTCCTCGGTTATGAGATCATACAAATCGCCGAATCGTTGCAAGATTTTGTAAATATTCTCCATTGTTAGCGTTTCTGCTTCAACGGATTTTTTTCTCAATTTTGCATCTTCAATCTTTTCCTCTATTTCGGCTATTATATCATATAATCCGTCCAAACGCAAATTCATATCATGCAGTTTTCTTTCCCTATGTGCTACATCTATTGGCAAAGTATCAATTTCTCTTTCCAGATGGGCTTTATTTAATTCCACTTCTCTCAGCTTATTTTCATAATTGGCAATCTCCTGTTCAAGTTTTGTTGTATCGATTTTTATACCAATTCTTCTCTTTATTTCTGAAGCGAAACTTTCATCTTGTACAAGTTCCTTAATGATCTCTACAATAAGAGGCTCTATATCGCTTTTTTTCAAATTTGAGCTATAGTCACAATGATGCCCCCTTTCCATTTTGTTCCGTCCACAAGCATAATAGTAGACCTCTTTATATGTACCATCTTTCTTTGTCCAACAGACCTTGTTCGCATACATTCCTGCTCCGCATTTTGGACACTTTATAATTCCTGTAAGAAGATGTGACCGTTCTTTCCCAATTTTAGATATGCCCTTCACTCCTGTCGCTATTCTTTTTTCGTGGGCAGCATTCCAAATCTCCTCACTGACAATTCCTTCATGCAACCCTGCCTGTAAAGAAAATTCCTGTTTTCTAACAGTTCTATATTCATCTTTTTTTCCTTTTACTTTTTCACGAACTCGACGTCCATAAGCAATCTTGCCACAGTATACTGGATTATCCAAAACTATTTGAATAAAATGTCCGCTAAATTCTTCAATATCTGATTTTTTTCTACGTTGCTTTTTTATCCCCTGTAAATTGAGAAATCTTGCGATTCCATTATATCCCATATCTGTATTTACAAACTTATCATAGATCAAACGCACTATTTCTGCTTCGCTCGGCTCGATTTTAAGGACCTCATTTTCAAGTAAATACCCGTAAGGCGGAGGGCCTCCGTTCCATTTACCTTGTCGAGCCTTCTCTCTTCTACCGTTCATCGTTTGTTCAAGGATATTTTCTCGCTCTATTTCTGCGACTGCTGATAAAACTGATATAAGAAGTTTTCCGCTTGCCTGAGAAGAATCAATACCTTCTTCTATGCACAATAAATTAACTCCATAAGATTGTACAAACTCCAATGAGTTTAATATATCTGCTGCATTACGGCCAAACCTTGACAATTTATATACAAGGATATAATCCACTTCTAATCCATCTTTTATATCGGCCAGCATTTTTTTGAATGCCGGACGTCCTTCTATTGATTTACCAGATTTCTGTGACAGGGTGGAGCGGTCTAATAAAAGCGCATACAGCAGCTTGGCGGTCTGTGAAATCTCCATTTTCAGCA
>CALVMN010000026.1:0-23880 GCA_944346365.1 Candidatus Gallimonas merdigallinarum | reverse complement strand
CACGAGGAGAAAGTCTTGCTTGCAAAAGAATTTCGACGAAGTGGCGCACGAGCGCTGCGCGCGAAGTACCGCAGGCGGCACATTACATTGGTGCCGCCAAGAGGTGGCGCGGCAAAGCCGCGACGGTGGGAGTTCTCGCCTCCCTCCCCGAGGGAGGTGCCCCGCAGGGGCGGTGGGAGTTCTCGCCTCCCTCCCCGAGGGAGGTGCCCCGCAGGGGCGGTGGGAGTAACTCCCTCAGTCTGTGCAGCTTTGCTGCCCAGCCGGCTCCCTCACAGAGGGAGCCAAGGGGACGGTTGCGTATCCGCTTGCACGAATAATTTTATAACTTATTCGCGCAAAGGAGCGGCAAAATCCCTTTTTGCGCGGGCGATGAGCGGCTCTCGCGCGTTGCGCCGCCCGTCCGCAACGCAGTAGTCCTGCAACGCGGCAAGCGCCTGCCCGATGGCTTCGCCTTTCAGCCCGATCGCCGCCATGTCCCGCCCGTTCACGGCGAGCATGGCAAGGGTGAAAGGCACGCCTTCGGCGGTCATCTGAGAGAGAATGCGCCGCCACTTCAATACGGAGGGCGCGGGGGAGAGGTCGTCCTTGCAGGCGGAAAAATCCGCCTGTCTGAGTGCGAAGAGCTTGTCCAGAAGGGGGTATGCCCGCACGATCTCCCGCCGCACCTTACTCTCGCGCATTTTCAGGTCGAAATCCCGCATATGCAGCGCGACGAGCGTTTTCGTCTCCGCAGCGAGCCTGACGGGCGCTTTCAGACGGGTCATGATCTCTTCCGCAAGTCGCGCGCCCTCTTCGGGATGCGCGTGAAAATTCCCGTCGCGCAGCATACAGTACGGTTTGCCGACGTCGTGCAGCAGCGCCGCCCAGCGGATGGATGCGGGCGCATAGCGCACGCATCGGAAGGAGTGTTCCAGAACGTCGTATGCGTGGAAGTCCGTCCGCTGCGCCATGCGATCGCCCGCGGCGAGTTCGGGAAGGATATGAGGGAGCACGCCCGTTTCGCGCAGAACCGCAAGTCCGCGGTATGGTCCGTCCGCGCCGCCGTGCTTTTCGTCCGCGTGCAGCAGCAGGTCAAGCTCGTGAAATATGCGTTCGGGAACAATGTCGCGGATGAGCGCACAGTTCTTCTTTGCGCCCGCAAGGCACGCTTTATCGGGAGAAAACCCCGTCTGCGCCGCGATCCGCGCCAGCCGCAGAAGGCGCAGTCCGTCCTCGCCGAACACCTTTTCCGCAGGGGCGACGGTGCGGAGAACGCGCTTTTGAATATCTTCCATGCCGCCGAGCGGGTCGGCGAAACGGTCCGCCGCAATGTCGTAGTAGACGGCGTTCGCGCAGAAGTCTCTGCGGCGCGCGTCGAGGGCGATATCCTCGGTGAAAAAAATCTCCGTCGGCGTGTGAGTGCCGCGCACGTACTTATCGGAGCGGAAGCGGGTATATTCGTAGCCTGTCCCCGTTGCGTCCTCGATTTTCACCGTTCCCGTGGCGGGGTATATGGCGCGCACGGTAAATCCGCACGCCTCCGCCGCGCGCGCGAACGTCTCGTCCGAGGCGGGGGAGGCGAGGTCGAAGTCCGCGCCCTGCAGGGGAAATCCCGCAAGGAAATCGCGCACGCTCCCGCCCACCAGATAGAGCGGAAAAGCGCACTTTTGCGCAAGGAAGCGTAAGTTTTGCGGAATCAACTCGTTCAAAACCATACCTTCTTTAAAAATTTTCCGAAATCAGTATAACAGATTTGCAAAAAAATTGCAATTCTGCATGAAATATTGTATAATTATTGGCGGATATATTTTTACGCCGGAGAAATGGAAAAATGCTGAACGTCATCGTCAACCCCAACATCCGTAAAATGGAGAAGCTGGTCGCCGAAGCCGACCGCCGGTTCAAGGAGCGGGGCGTTGCGTGCAGATTTTTCTACTCCGCAAGAAGGGGCGACGCGCGCAAGTACGCGCAGAGCCTCACAGCGGCGGGGCAGACCGAACTTGTCGTTATGGGCGGCGACGGCACCGTGAACGACGTTCTGAGCGGCATGGCGGATCCGTCCGCAGTCAGGCTCGGCATTATCCCCGCAGGGACGGGCAACGACTTCGCGGAGACTGCAGGGATCCCGTTCGGGATCAGGGCTGTCGACATCATTTTGGACGGCGAGCCGCAGCCGACGGATTATATCGAGTGCGGAACGCACCGTTCCCTCAATATTGCGGGGACGGGTATGGACGTGGAGGTTTTGCGCCGCTGCGAGAATGTGAGGAGCGGCAGAAAGGGCAAGTATTTCCGCAGCCTCCTCGCCACCGTTTTTCAGTACAAGGGGAGCAGACTGTCGGTGACGGCGGACGGTGAAACGCGCGAGTACAACGCGCTGATCGCGGCGGTCTGCAACGGGAAATACCTTGGCGGCGGCATTCCGCTCTGCCCTGCGGCTCAGATCGACGACGGCCTGATGGAACTCGTCGTCGTGGAGCGACCGCCCCGCGGAAAGCTCCTGCCCGCGCTTTTCAAACTCATGCGCGGGAAGATCCTCAAAGAGCCGATCACGCACCACATGAGCTGTCATGCGGTGTCCGTCGTGTCGCCCGAGGGCAAAATATTCGTTCAGTACGACGGCGAAATTTTCGAAGAAGAGGCGCTCAACGCCCATCTTGTGAGCGGCAGGCTGCACGTCTGGCGCGGGTGAAGCATGAATCTGTATAAAGAAGTGCTCAACAGCATCCCCACGGCGGCGATCGTGGTGGATAAAAATATGCGGGTGCGGTACACGAACCGTGCCTTCCGCAGCTGTTTTCATTCCGTCCGCGTGCGCGGCACACTGAAAGACGTGACGGGCTGTCGGGAAGAGGAGACCTGCGGAGGGGGCGTAAAGTGCGCCTACTGCCCCATGCGTACGCTCTTTTCGGACGCGATGCGGGGGGACGGGACTGCGTTCCGCAACCTCATCATGCGCAGTGCGGAAGGCAATCTGAACTTCCGTATTAAGGTGACCCCGCTCGGGAAATTCTATCTCGGCGTTGTGGATAATGCCTACGAGACGGAGATTGCGCGCGAAATGTACTTCGCGCAGGATATTCAGCAGCGTCTGCTCCCGCCCGCCAGCGCGGACGGCGACGCGCATTATTCCTTTATGTATATTCCCTGCCGCGAGATCGGCGGTGATCTGCCCGACGTATATGAGACGGACGGCGAAACGATGGGATTTCTTGCCGATGTCTCGGGGAAGGGGATCTCGGCGGGAATGCTTTCCGCCTTCGTCAAAGCGGGGTGGGACAGGAGCGAACCTTCGCCCGCGAAGGCGCTTACGGGGCTGAACGCCAAATTTCAGGAACTCAACCCCGACGAGACTTCCTACGTCACCGCCGTCGCCGTGCGCATCGACCGCGCGCGCAGTGAGATCCGATACAGCGTGGCGGGGCATAACGCGCCCATGCTTTTAAAGAGCGCGCTCGGCATTGACGAAATCGAGATGCACGCGCCGCCCGTCTCGAATTGGATCCCCGGGTACACGTACGAGGACCGCGCCATCGGCTACCGCACGGGGGATATCCTCGCGCTCGTAACGGACGGCGTGACGGAGTGCCGCAATGCGGCGGGAGAGCTTTTTTCCATCGAACGGGTGGAGGATGTCTTGCAGAAATCGGAGAATGCAGAACGTTTCATCGAGCGGCTGAAAGCGGCGCTCCGCGAGTTCTGCGAAACCTTTGAGGATGATATTACCGCGATTGCGTTTGACCTGTAAAAGTTCACACTTTTTCTTTCAAACTGATGAAAGAAAAAGTCGTGAGGGGAAGAGAAACCCAACGTTCGCCTTCGGCTCTGCGTTTGGTTTTTCTCGGCGGCGTTAATGGCAACAGTATAGCAACGCCGCCTTCACTTTTCCGCGGAAGCCGCGTGAGCGGCAAATAGGGGCGCAAAAGGCATAACGCAGTGACGCCTTTTGCAACGTTATTTTATAACATTGGCTCTAAATGCGATTTTGCTTGCGCGAGTGATTGTGGCGCCCCTGTGTAAGGGGAGCTGGCGCGAAGCGCCTGAGGGGTTGCGCTTGCGCGAGTATAACTTGCCTCCCTCTCTGAGGGCGCCGAGAGGTCTTTTCCTGTAATGATACGTTTGAAATAAAAAGAAAAAACGCACCCGCGGGGGGGTGCGTATATCTTATACCTGCGGGCGGTTTTGCATTATTTTTTTTATAAATTTCCGCCGAGACCTTGACATTTGCGCATAACATGGTACAATAATACTATAATATTATCATAAGGAGATATTATTATGGCAAAGAGAAGAGGGGACTATTTCGGTCTCGGGCGGCTCGTCAGCATCATTCTGGCGATCATTCCCGTAACGTCGTGTATTCTCGGTGCGATCACGAGATTTTCCGAGGGTAAAATCCTTGCAGGTATCCTGCGTCTGATCCTTGGCTGGAACATCATCTGGATCGTTGACCTTATCCTCATGATCCTCGGCGGAACGATCCTGCGCCTGATTCCCCTGTAATCAAGGCTGAACGACCAAACAAAAAAAGCGACCTTTCGGGTCGCTTTTTTCATGCCGTTTTACAGCGTTTCGCGGCGGAAAATTTCTCCCGTCTCCACGTTTTTCCAAAGGAGCGTTCCGTCCTGCAAGACAAGGCAGGAATGGGGGGAATTTTCTTTTGGAATGGAGACCGAACCGCAGTTGACGTACAGGTGCTTTCCGCGCCGCTCGAACGCGGGAACGTGGAAATGTCCGTTTACGAGCACATCGTTTTCGCCGAGCGCGCCGTAGTTTTTGTGCCCGTGCGTGAGCACGAGCGTCTTATCTCCCACGGGGAGGAGCGCATAGTCCGCAATGATGGGAAATTCCAGAACGAGGGTATCCACGTCCGAATCGCAGTTTCCGCGCACGCAGAGGATGTGCTCCTTCATCGAATTGAGGATCTCCGCCGTTTTCAGCGTGGAGTAGTCGCGCGGCAGGGGATTGCGCGCGCCGTGGTACAGCAGATCGCCCAATAAAATGAGCTTCTGCGCGCCCTCGGCAAAGTAACGCTCTCTGAGCAGACTGCAATAATATGCCGAGCCGTGAATATCCGATGCGATGACGTATTTCATATCTCAGACTCCAATTCCTTGACGATCTCTTTTATTTTCTGAATCACGCCCTTGTCCTCGTTGGAGGGGATGGTCCTTCCGATGAGCTTTTTCAGGGGCGGATAGGCGTTTTCGGTCACATATGCGTAGCCGCATTCGCCCAACATTTCAAAGTCGTTCATGTGGTCGCCGAACGCGACGCATTCCTCTTTTTCAAGTCCGAACGCCTTGCGGATAAACCGTATCGCTTCACCCTTGTTCGCGCCCGGGGCGGAAATATCGCACCAGTCGAATCCCGAAAGAATGGTGCGCAGGTTGGGAAGCCGCTGCGGAAGCACCTTGATGCAGTTCTCCGCCGCCGCGATCTCATCGTAAACGGCGATCTTGCAGATGTCCTCCGTTCCGATCACGTCGTCGAGCGAGGGAACTTTCTTGCAGTTGGTGTACGAGAGCATGGCGTACTGAAAGAAGGGCATTTCCGTGTTCTCGATATATGCGCAATCGGCGCCGCACAGCATGGGGTAGAGGTGCGGAAGCGCGCGGATCTCGTTGAGCGCGTCTTTTAAATAAATATCGCGGATGGGATGGCAGTGCAGCGTCTTGCCGCGGTATTTGATGAGCGCGCCGTTCTCGCAGATGAACACGACGTCGTTCGCGACGGGCGCGAACAGTTTTTTCAGGTTTGCATACTGTCTGCCGCTCGCGGGGGCGAACAGTACGCCAAGCTCTTTGAGTTTTCCGATCAACGGGAAGATCTCTTCGGGGAGCCTGCGCTCGCTGTTTAAAAGCGTTCCGTCCAGATCGGTGGCGATGAATCTGATCATAGAGTACCCTGATATAGTTTTTGCGTTTGTCTCCGCGCCCTTCGGGGCGCGCCGTCATACAAGGGAGTAAAAGGGGAGCACGAGCGCCGCTTTCAGCCGCTCCCATGCGGTCGCTTTCGGCAGCGGAACACACTGTTCCCACGTCGCAAGAAAGTCTCGCTCCAAGGCGGCGGCAAGCGCATCGTCCTGCACGAGCGCGCCGCATTCCGCCTGCGCGTACAGGCTGCGGCAGTCGAGATTCCACGAGCCGACGAGCGAATATCGCCCGTCGCAGACCGCGCTCTTTGCGTGGAGAAATCCCGCGCTGTAGGCGCGTACCTGTACGCCGCCGCGTTCGAGAATGCGCGCGCACCGCTTGCTCAGAAGATACACCGCCTTTTTATCGGGAACGAAAGGAATGGCGATGCGCACGTCCGTGCCGCCCGCCGCCGTGCGCATCAGGGCGCGCATGGTCGCGCCGTCGGGCGCAAGATAGGGTGTGTTGAAAAAGAGCGTTTTTTCCGCGCGCCCGCACAGCTCGTGCAGAATGCGCGCGCCCGCCCGCGGAATGCGTCCCTCGGCGTCGTCCGAAATCGCGATCGCGGGCATGGTATCGGCAGAATGCGCCGCGGGGCATATGTCCGCGGGTGCAGAAGAGGCGTTTTCCCCGCCCCATGCCCGAAGGAACATCTGTCTGAAATCGCATACGACGCCGCCCGTCAGGCGCAGCGCGCTGTCTTTCCAATGCCCGAAGCGAAGCTTTTCGCCCACATACTCGTCGGCAAGGTTGATGCCGCCCACATATGCGGCGCGCCCGTCGATGACGGCGAGTTTTCTGTGGTCGCGCCGCGCGGCGGAAGCGCACGGGGCGAGAACGCGGAAGGGCTTTGCCGCGATCTTCGCCTTTTTCATCTCCCGCACGAAGCGGGAGGGGAGGGAGAGCGCGCAGCCGAACGCATCAAATAAAAGCATTACGCGCACGCCGTGTTCCGCCCGTTCGCGCAAAATGCGGAAGATCTCGTTCCACAGAACGCCTTCCGCCACAATGTAATATTCGAGAAAAATTTCCCGCCGCGCCGCCGCGAGGTCTGCAAGAAAGGGGGCGCGCCACTTTGCGCCCGTCGGAAAGTATTCCGCGCTCTCCGCGCGCGATACGCCGCGTCCCGCAAGGCGCGCAAAGCGGGAGAGGGGTTCTTCTCCGTTTCCCTGCGGCGGTTCTTCAATGTCGCCGCGGAGCGGGCGGAAGAAAAAACAAAAAGCCGCGCCTGCAACGGGCAGGGCGATGGCGAGCGTCATGCGCGCCGTCTTGCTCTCGGGGAGGGCGTCCTGCGCGCACACGCGGAACGCCGCGGCAAGCGCAAACGCCCGCTCGGCAAGGATCAGAGGCGGCAGAAGGCGGGGTACGGTCAGAAAGAGCGCGATGCCCGCGCCGAAAAAAAGCAGGGCGAGCGCTCCCAGAAAGAGCAGCCTTGCGCCCGCAAATCTATGGAACAGTCGCATTATGTAGCTCAGATGAGCGTTACGACGTTGATCTCCTTAAAGTCGCGGTCGGGCGAAACGAAGTAGTTTTCCAGAAGCGCCTGCGCGTCCTCGGGCTTTACGGTGCGGAAGTTGAAGCAGGAGAGATCGACCGCGCCGCTCACCATCAGGTTGACAGACGCTTCGAGATTGTCCGACCGTCCGGAAACGCAGAATACCGAGAGCTGTTTGCGGAACGCCGCCGCAAAATTCACGTCGAAGTCCTCGCGGGAGCCGCACAGCACCACGTTCGCGCCGTGCGCGCAGACGGAGAAGGGGAGCGCGGGATCGTTTCTGCGGGCGGAAGTCATATAGACCGCGCCGCTCGCGAGCCTGCCGCCCGTCACGGAAGCGATGTTGTCGAGCAGATGCTCGTCCGCCTCCATCGTGTAGTACACTCCGCACGAGCGGGCAAATCCCAGCCGCGCGCGGTCGGTATCGATGAGAATGGGCGCTGCCTGCTGGTAGATGAGGAGCTGGCAAAGGAGAATGCCCAGCACGTTCGCGCCGACGACGGCGACGTGCTGCCCCTTGCGTACGCCGAGTTTATCCGCCGCAGCTTTCGCAATGGAGACGTGGTGTAAAAGCAGCGCGCTCCCGTCGCTTACGGATTCGGGGAGGGGGGTGAAATCGCGGGGATCGAGGTACAGCAGATCGCGCATATATCCGTCCGCCGTGCGCCCGCAGAGCAGTTCGTCGCTCTCGGAAAAGTCCTTTTTCGCAGTCCCTGTATCGGGTGCGGGCAGAACGGCGTGCAGAAGCACGCGCGTCCCCTTGGGCAGGAAATTGACCGCGCTTCCCTCCGCGACAAGCCCCACGGCATAGCGCCCGGGGATGAGGGGGTATCTGCATTTTGCCGTGCCGCTGAAGAGCGAAGCGTCCGTCCCGTTGAGCATGAGCTTGGTCACGCGGATGCGTACCTTGCCCTCTTCGGGGGCGGGGTTTTCCTCCTCGCAGCGGACGAGCTTTTTCGCGGCGGCAAATTTCCACACGTTCATGCGGTGATCCTCCCAACAGGCAATTTCAGCCAAGTTTAATCGTATTATACTCCGGAAGGAAGTATTTTGCAAGCGTTTCGCACAAATTTTCCCCGAACGCAGACGTCCGCGCGCCCTTCGTAAATTTTTCGGAGGGCGGCGGAAGTTTTTCTCTTTTGGCGCAAAATCAGTTGACGAACGGCGGTAAAACGGGTATAATAACAGGGAATTTTCTAAGAAATAAGCGAGGTGAGAAAGTCATGAAGCCCGAAATTCATCCCAATTACCACGAGGTGACGGTCGTCTGCGCTTGCGGCGAGACGTTCAAGACGGGTACCACGAAGGACGTGGAAGTCATGAAGGTGGATATTTGCAGCAAGTGCCACCCCTTCTTTACGGGTCGTCAGAAGCTCGTCGATACCGGCGGCCGCGTTGACAAATTCAAGAAGAGATACGGCATTTGACGAACTGCATAGCAGCCTCACGGAACGGGGGGCTGTTTTGCTATACGCGGGCGTATGCGCGCGTCAGTGTACTGCGCAGTGCGCGCGGCAATCTACGGTGATCGGCAGTTTATGAGAAAGAAGAAACAGCGCACATATATCGGCGGGCAGGCCGTCATACAGGGCGTCATGATGCGCGGCAGGCGCGGCATGGCGACCGTTGTGCGCGACGACAACGGCGAATTGCAGACGGAGACAAAGCGTATCCGCGCTCCCAAGAAGAAGCGGAAATGGACGCGCTTTCCTTTCGTGCGCGGCGTGGTGAGTTTTGTCATGTCCATCGTGCTCGGCATGAAGTCGCTTCTGCGCAGCTCGGAAGTCGCCATCGTCGAGGACGGAGAGCCTTCCAAGCTCACCAAATGGATGGCGGAGCACTGGAAGATCTCGCTGGGGGAGATCGTCACCGTCGCCGCGACCGTGATCGGCGTTTTCATCGCCGTTGCGCTCTTCATCTTCCTGCCAAACTACTTCACCGCGCTCATTTCCGACGCCGTAGCCGCCGTTCATACGGGCAGCGTCTGGTACTATCTCATCGAGGGCGGATTCCGTTTCGTTATCTTCATCGGCTATATCCTGTTCACGCTGCTCTTTAAATCGATGCGCGAAACGTACGAATACCACGGCGCGGAACATAAGACGATCAACTGTTACGAATACGGCGACGAACTCACCGTGGAGAACGTGAAAAAGGCGTCCCGTATGCACGACAGATGCGGCACGACGTTTATTTTCATCGTGCTCGTCATCTCCATTTTCGTGTTCGCGCTCGCGGGCTGGGCGCTCTCGTTAACGGGGCTTACGGGCATCGGCGGCGTTGATTTCCTCATCAATTTCATTGTAAAACTTGCGCTCCTGCCCGTCGTTGCGGGCATTTCCTATGAGCTTTTGAAGCTCTTTGCGCTCACCGATTCCGTGCTTGTGCTGCCTTTCAAGGCGCCCGGGTATCTGTTGCAGATGCTCACCACGCGCGAACCGGACGAAAAACAGATCGAGTGCGCCATTCTCGCCTTCCGGAAGGCGAAAGAGATGGACGACGACCCGAACGCCCCCGAAAAGACGTTCGCCACCGAGACCAAACTTTCCCGCCTGCTCGCCATGATGAAGGAGGGGTTTGCCGAGAAGGACATCGACGCGTCGGACGCGGAGTGGATCGTCAGTCTGAACCTGAACATCCCGCGCGACAGACTCTCCGAAGAGCGCATTGTCTCGCGCAGGGAATGCGCGGGCATTCTGCAAATTTATGAAGAGCGTCTCACGGGCAGACCGCTGTGGTATATCTACGGGGATACCGATTTTTACGGATACACCATCAAGGTGGACGAACGGGTGCTCATTCCCCGTCCCGAGACCGAACTTCTGGTCCGTCAGGCGGTCGCATCGCTGAAAAACGGAGACAGCGTGCTCGATCTCTGCACGGGCAGCGGGGCAATCGCAATCGCCATCGCGTGCGAGGCGGCAAAAGATAAAGAGGTCACGGTGCTCGGTACCGATATTTCGGAGGACGCGCTCGCTCTTGCGCGTGAGAACGCGCGCCTGAATAAGGCGGGCGTCACCTTCCAGCAGGCAGATCTGTTCAACGGCGTGCGCGGCAGGTTCAACCTCATCACCGCCAACCCGCCCTATGTGCAGAGCGCGGAGATGGCGGCGCTGCCCAGGGATGTACGCGAATTTGAACCCCGTCTCGCGCTGGACGGCGGCGTGGACGGACTCGACTTTTACCGCCGTATCGCCGAAAAGATCGGGCGGTATATCGTCCGCGGCGGAATGTGTATTCTCGAATGCGGCGAAGGGCAGGCGCAGGAGATCATCCGCATCTTCCGCACCGTCGCCCGCTGCGATTTTGCCATGGTCGTGCGCGACTTTGCGGGCGTCGAACGCATCGTCAAGATCGGGTTTTAAAGATGTTTGCAAAATTACAGCGCGTTACGGCGCGCTACGACGAACTCGGAGAGCTGCTCTCCTTGCCCGAAACGCTTGCGGACATGGAGCGTTGGACGCGCCTTTCGCGCGAACGGGCGGAGCTGGAACCCGTCGCGGAGGCGTACCGCGCGTATGAGGCAAAGCGGGCGGAAATGGATGCCGCGCTCGCCGAGGCGCAGCGGGAAACGGGGGAGATGAAGGAACTCCTCGAGGAGGAGGCGCGCTCCCTCAGAGAAGAGCTTGCTTCGAAGGAGCGGGAATTGAAGATCCTGCTCCTTCCCAAAGATAAAAACGACGAACGCGGCTGCACGCTGGAAATCCGTGCGGGCGCGGGCGGAGAGGAGGCGGCGCTGTTTGCGTACGAACTCTACCGCATGTATATGGCGTACTGCGAACGCCGCCGTTTCCGCTGGGAGGTCGTCGATCTCAACGAGACGGAGCTGGGCGGCATGAAGGAAGCCATCGTCAACATCGAAGGGCGCGGCGCGTACGCCCGTCTCAAATACGAGAGCGGCGTTCACCGCGTTCAGCGCGTTCCCGAAACGGAGTCTCAGGGGCGTATCCACACTTCCACCGTCACCGTCGCGGTGCTTCCCGAGGCGGAAGAAGTAGAGGTGCAGATCGATGAAAAGGATATCCGCGTCGATCTGTTCCGTTCGTCGGGCGCGGGCGGGCAGAAGGTCAACAAGACGGAGACGGCGATCCGTCTCACGCATTTCCCGACGGGGATCGTCGTCACCTGTCAGGACGAGCGCAGCCAGCTCAAAAACAAGGAGAAGGCGTACCGCGTCCTCAAAAACAGGCTGTACGATTATTACAACGGCGCGGCGGCGTCCAAGGAGGCAGCTTCCCGCAGAAGTCTCGTCGGCACGGGCGACAGGAGCGAACGTATCCGCACTTATAACTTTCCGCAGAGCCGCATCACCGATCACAGGATCGGGCTGAGCCTGCATTCGATGGAATCCTTCCTTGCGGGCGATCTGGACGAGATGATCGACGCGCTCGCCCGTGCGGATACGGAGCGCAGGCTTGCGGCAAGTGCGGAAGAATAAAGAAAAACTTTTTTTGAAAGAGGTATAAACGTATGAAAGAACGGCTGGCAAAGAGGATTCAGACCATTTCTCCCTCGCAGACGCTGGCGATCAGCGCAAAGGCGAAGGCAATGAAAGCTGCCGGCGAGAGCGTCGTCAATTTCGGCGTCGGCGAACCCGATTTCCCCACGCCCGCGCACATCGTCGAAGCGGGCATCGAGGCGCTTCAGAAGGGGAAAACGAAGTACACGCCCTCTTCGGGTCTGCCGGAACTGCGCCGCGCGATCTGTGAAAAATTCGAGCGCGACAACGGACTTGAATACGAACCCTCGCAGATCATCGTTTCCAACGGCGCGAAGCACTCCATTTTCAACGCGTGCTACGCGCTCATCGACGAAGGGGACGAGGTCATCATTCCCGCGCCCTATTGGCTCACCTATCCCGAGGTCGTCAAGACGCTGGGCGGCGTTCCCGTCTACGTGGAAGCGAGCAAAAAGAACGGGCTGAAAATCACGCCCGAACAGCTCGAAGCGGCGGTCACGCCCAAGACGAAGCTGCTCATCTTCAATTCCCCCTGCAACCCCACGGGCGCAGTGTATTCGGAAGAAGAGGTCCGTGCGCTTGCAGCCGTCTGCGAAAAGCATGATATCTTCGTCATTTCCGACGAGATCTACGAAAAACTCGTCTACGACGGAGCCAAACCCTTCTCGTTCGCGAAAGTCTCCGAGAAGATGAAAGATCTCACCGTCACCGTCAACGGCGTCTCCAAGACGTACGCCATGACGGGCTGGCGTATCGGCTATCTCGCCGCGCCCAAGGATATTGCAAAGGCGATCGACTCCTTCCAGAGCCACGCCACGTCCAACGCCTGCTCCGTCGCGCAGTACGCAACGATCAAGGCGCTCAATTCCCCCGAGGCGGCGGTAGAGGAGATGGTTGCCCGCTTTGCGAGCCGCCGCGCCGCCATGATCGCGCGCATTGCAGAAATGAAGGACGTCTACTGCGTCGTTCCCGAGGGCGCGTTCTACGCCATGCTGGTCGTGGAAGGGCTGTACGGCAAGAAGTTCGGCGGCCGCGTCATTGAAAACTGTGTCGATTTCGCGGAAGCGCTGCTCGACGCGGCAAAAGTCGCCGTCGTTCCCGGAACGCCTTTCGGCGCACCCGACTGCGTGCGCATCTCCTATTCGCTCTCGATGGAGGATATGCTCGAAGGTCTCAACCGCATCGACGCGTTCGTGCAGAGCCTCGAATAAAAATTTTTAGGGGAATTTTCCGAAATCCCCTTGAAATGTACGCAAAAACTTGGTAGAATAGGGTTAATAAAACATCGCCTTCGGGCGACTGAGGAGGATCAAATGGTTAAAGTCATCTGCGGTCCCAAGGGCAGCGGCAAGACGAAGCGCATCATCGATGCGGCAAACGCGGCAGTCGATGCCGCAAAGGGCAACTTGATTTTTATCACCGATACCAAACGGTATATGTACGATTTGCGGCGCGAGATCCGCTTTGTGGATTCGAGCGATTATTCCATTGCGGGCGAGGACGCGCTCTGCGGCTTCATCAAGGGCGTCGTTGCCGGCGGATACGATAACGAGTTCGTCTTTGTGGACGGCATCGCGCGCATCGCGGGCAAGGCGATCAAGGATATGGCGCAGTTCTTCTACATGATGGAGAAAGTCGCGGAAATGCGCGATCTCAAACTGTACATCACTTGCAGCTGCGCGGAAGAGGAACTTCCCGACTTCGCGAAGAAGTATCTGTAATCGCACGAAACAACGCTCGATCGCCGTCCCTTGTTCAAGGGACGGCTTGAGCGTTTTCATAAAACGTTTTTAAATCGGGCGCGCAGGCGCCGCAGCGAGGAGAAATATGGTTTTTATCAGCACGAGAGGAGAAGAGAAGGTCACGGGCGCGCAGGCGATCGTACAGGGCATCGCCAGGGACGGCGGTCTGTTCGTTCCCGAAAAGTTTCCCGCGGTCACGCCGTCGGAGCTGGAATCCATGCTGGGCATGGACTATCCCGAGCGCGCGGCGTTCGTATTGCATAAGTATCTCGACGAGTACGATCACGAGGAGCTCCTCGCGGCGCTGAGAAAGGCGTATTCCCAATTCGAGGACGGAGACGCCGCGCCCCTCGTCCGCGTGGAGAACGGCATGTATATGCTCGAACTCTTCCACGGCCCCACCTGCGCGTTCAAGGATATGGCGCTCACCGTGTTGCCTTATCTGCTGCGCAAGGGGTGCGATCTGTGCGGGATCAGGGAGAACGTGCTTATCCTCGTCGCCACCAGCGGCGATACGGGCAAAGCCGCGCTCGAAGGGTTCAAGGACGCGCCCGGCATCAAGATCATGGTGTTCTATCCCGACGACGGCGTTTCCAAAATGCAGAAACTGCAAATGTGTACGCAGGAAGGGGAGAACGTCAACGTCGTCGCCGTGCGCGGCAATTTCGACGACTGTCAGACGGGCGTGAAAAAGATCTTCGGCTCGGAGGAGTGCAAGGCAAAACTCAAAGAGAAGAACTATCTGCTTTCCTCGGCGAATTCCATCAACTTCGGGCGGCTCGCGCCGCAGATCGCCTACTATTTCTCGGCGTACTGCGACCTCGTCACGTCCGAACAGATCAGGATGGGGGATAAGGTCAACTTCACCGTTCCCACGGGGAACTTTGGCAATATCCTTGCGGCGTACTACGCAAAGCGCATGGGCTTGCCCGTGGGTACGCTTGTGTGCGCCTCCAACAAAAACAACGTCCTTACCGACTTCTGGGCGAAAGGCACGTACGACAGCAAACGCCCGTTCTATAAGACGATGTCGCCCTCCATGGATATTCTGGTATCCTCCAACCTCGAACGGCTCATCTTCGAGCTTTCGGGCAGAGACGCGGCGCTCACCAGGGAGCGTATGCAGCAGCTCTCCGCAACGGGCAGATACTCCATCCGCGCGGAGGAACTGAAAGCGTACAAAAAGGAATTTTTCGCGGGCTGCACCAACGAAGCCGAAACGGTGGACTGTATGTACGAGTTCTTCGACGAATACGGTTATCCCATGGACACGCACACGGGCGTTGCAATGAGCGTGGCGCAGCGGTATGAAGAGATGATCGAAAAAGACCCGTCCGCCGAAAAGCGTCCCATGGTCGTCGTCTCCACGGCAAGCCCGTACAAATTCCCGCAGGACGTCCTGTACGCGCTGACGGGCAACGACGTGAAAGACAGCTTCAAGGGCATCAAGCGCATCAACCTGCTCACGGCAATGAAAGTGCCGGAATCGCTCAAAGCCATCCGCTATAAACCCGTCCGTTTCAAGCAGGTCATTTCGCCCGAAAAGATGTTCGACGAAGTCATGAAATTCGTATAACAACAAAAATCCCGAGAAACGCCTCGGGATTTTTTGTTGTTATGGTCACCTTAGGACGGCGGGAGTTCTCGCCTCCCTCTTTGAGGGTGAGCCATGCGTAATGCGCAGCAGCGCGGTGCGCTGTGCGCGCATGGCGAACTAAGGAATTGCCTTTATCAGCGGCAATTCCGTGACCGCAGGCGGCACACTACATTGGTGCCGCCAAGAGGTGCCCCGCAGGGGCGGTGGGAGTTCTCCCCTGTGCAAGGGTGAGCGGCGTGTTATGCGCACCGCCACAGTGTGGCGTGCGCGCGCCGTGAACTAAGAAATCGCCATTTCAGCGGCGATTTCATGCCCGTAGGCGGCGCTTTCCCTTAGCGCCGCCAAGACGTGGATTGCCGCAGGCAAGACGGTGGGGTTGTAAAAGTTCGGGCAGACAGGCACAAACAACCCTCCCGTCCCTACGGGACACCCTCCCTTACTCAGGGAGGGCATTCTTTTTCCCGCGCCGCTCACCCTCATAGAGGGCGCCAAGAAGGCGACCCGCTTACGGGCGTAAGTAAAAAAATTCTTTTTCAGTTCAGACAAAGGATATAATTTGCGTCCGCGTCCAAAATTTTGCAGAGGTTTGCAAGCGTATCCAAGGCGGGCAGGGCTCGCCCCGAAAGATATTGTCCCACGGTGGGCTGCCTGATCCCGAGCTGCCGCGCAAGCTCCGTCTGCGTCATTCCGCTCTGCCTGATCGTCTCCGCAAGTCTCTTTTGAATTTCTTCCAGCGTGATCATGAACGTTCTCCTTGAAAAAGCAATTTCATAGTTACTATAAAGGCAACGCCTATAAAATACTTGACTAATAGGCATTGCCTATTATTATAACCCTGTTGCCGCGCACGGAATTGCCGTGCGCGGTGCGCGGATTTTGCCGATTGTGAAAATTTTATCATCGCGCGGCGCGACAATTTTTCACAAAGTCGCCATACTACCCATTGCAATTTGAGCGCAGGTATGGTATAATCGAAGTGAAACCCAATAAAACCCAATAAAAAAGTTAAGAACGAGAGATATGGAAGAGAATCAGCAGGAAAAAGTGTTATATTCGGCGGTTCAGCCGAGCGGCAATCTTACCATCGGGAATTATATCGGCGCGATCCGCAATTGGGTGAATATGCAGCGCGAATTCACCTGTTTTTACGCCATTGCCGATATGCACGCCATCACGGTGCGGCAGGAGCCTGCGCTTCTGCGCCGCCGCACGCTCGAACTTGCCGCGCTCTATATCGCCTGCGGCATCGATCCCGAACAATGCACGCTCTATGTGCAGTCCAACGTTTCGGCGCACGCCGAACTCGCGTGGGTGCTCAATACCGTCACGTATGTGGGCGAAATGGAGCGCATGACGCAGTACAAGGATAAAGCCGCCCGCCACGCCGAAAACGTGAACATGGGACTGATGGACTATCCCGTGCTCATGGCGGCGGATATTCTCCTGTATCAGGCAAATCTCGTACCCGTCGGCGTCGATCAGCGTCAGCACCTGGAAATCACGCGCGATATTGCCATTCGTTTCAACAACCGTTACGGCGAAACGTTCCGCGTTCCCGAGGCGTATATCCTCAAAGAGGGCGCGAAGATCACCTCTCTGCAAGACCCGCTCCGCAAAATGAGCAAGTCGGACGAGAACCCCAACGCGTCGGTGTACCTCGCCGACGACCGCGATACGATCATGCGCAAGTTCAAGCGCGCCGTGACCGACAGCGATAACCGCATCGCCGCTTCCGACGAAAAACCGGGCGTCACCAATCTTCTGAACATTTACGCGGCGTTCAAAGGCTGCGCCGTTGCCGAGGCGGAACGGGAGTTCGAGGGGAAGGGGTACGGCGACTTCAAACTCGCCGTCGGCGAGACCGTCGCAGACGCGCTCGCGCCCGTGCAGGCGGAACAGAAACGTCTGCTGGCGGATAAAGGGTATCTGGCGGGCATTTTGAAGTGCGGCGCGGAGAGCGCAGCCTACGCCGCCCGCAAAACGCTCTCCAAAGTGTACCGCAAAGTCGGGTTTTACAGAGGAGAGTAAGCGGTGTTCGGATACGTTCGCTACGATTTGCCCAACCTCTTTATCAAAGACTTCATGCTCTATAAGGCGCTCTACTGCGGACTGTGCAAGGGCATTGCCGCCTCGTGCGGTCAGCGCGCGCGCCTCGGGCTTACCTACGACGTCACCTTCCTTTCGGCGCTGCTCCACAACATGACGGGCGTCGACGTGAAGATCGAGCGGCAGAACTGCTTCGAGCACGCCATCCGCAAACGCCCCATCGCCGTGGTGGACGATCTCACGGCGGAGCTGGGCGCGCTCAACACGGCGCTCGCCTATCAGAAGGTCGCCGACGACATTGCGGACGGCGCGGGCGGCAGAATCAAACGCTCGTGGTTCAAAAAGGGCTACAAGCGCGCGAAAAAGCGGTATCCGGAAATGGTCGCCCTCGTCGAGGAGTACGTGGCGGGGCAGACGGCGGTCGAAAAGTCGAAAACGGCTTCTTTGGACGGCGCGGCGGAACCGACCGCCGAACTCATGCGCAAACTCTCCGTGCATTTCCTCAAAGAGCGTTCGTCCGCCGCAAGCGAAGAACTTTTTTATGCCGTCGGCAAGTGGGTGTATCTCATCGACGCGCTCGACGACTATGAAAAGGACGTCAAAAAGGGGCGGTATAATCCCTTTGCCGAGGCGTACGGCGGCGGAACGCGCGCGGAACTTATGGAAAAGAACGGCGAGGATATCGCGTTTTTGTTCGATACCGTCTTCTTTTCCATGCGGGAGGGGCTGAACGGCGTTACGTTCTCCTTCAACCGCGACCTGACCGACAACGTGATCCTGCGCGGGATCCCTCTTGAAACGCAGCGCGTGTTCAAAGGCGAACCGCGCAAAGAGATGCCCACGTCTGCAAAATAAACGCAAATTTAATCAAGGAACGGACTATGAATCTTCAAAATTACGAGCTTTTACAGGTCAGCCCCGACGCGACCGACGACGAGATCAAGGCGAGCTACGAGCGTCTCAAAGCCAAGTACAACGAAGAGAAGTGGCAGGACGGCGAGGCGGGCAACAACGCCGCGCGTATGCTCGGGAAGCTCGACGCCGCCTACGCCGAGGTCATGGAGGAGCGCAAGGAACGCGCGCAGAACACGAGCGGCGCGTCCTCTTTCGAGGAAGTCTCTGCGGCGATCCGCAGCGGCGATCTTGCGCGCGCGCAGAGCCTGCTCGACGACTTTAACGAACGCAGTGCGGAGTGGCATTATCTGCAATCCATCGTTTTCTATAAAAAGAATTGGATGAACGAGAGCAAGAAACAGCTCGAAATCGCCATTCAGATGGACGGCTCGAATGCGAAATACCGCGAGGCGTACGATAAACTCAAAGCGCGCGCGGATTACCGTCAGCAGACGGGCGGCGCGCCCAACACCAACCCCGACCCGCAGGTCTCTCCGAACGGCGAGCAGATGGGCGGAAGCTGGTGCGCCAACTGCGCGTCGTGGTGCTATACCTGTCTTTGTGTCAACTGCCTGTTCAACCTCTGCTGCAACTGCAACTGATTATACGGTTCGGTTCGTATGAAACGGCAATCACGTTCATTTGAAACCGCGCTGTCCGCCATCGCGTGCGCGGTCGCGGTCATATCGCTTACGCTGGGCGCATATGTCGATTTTCTGCTCGCGGCGGGCATCGTCGTCGCCGTGTTCGCGCTCATGGTACCGCTCTCCAAAGAGTTTATCTGGGGATATTCTCTCGCGTTTGCCGCCTCCGTCATCCTCTCGTTCCTGTTTACGGGATTCGTGGTGGGGGTCATGCGGCTCCTGCCCTTCGCGGTATTCTTCGGCTGGCATCCGCTCCTCAACTTCTTACAGAAAAAATATGTAAAACAGTGGTGGCTGCACGTCGTCGCCTTTGCGGTGAAGGCGATCTGGTTCGATCTCGCCATGTGGCTCGCATGGGTGGTGCTGGTTCCGATTTTCGGGCTGGAAAAAATGTCGTGGTATCCCTTCGTGGCGGAAAATTTCTACCTCATTCTCTTTGCGGGCGGCACGGTATTTTTCGCGCTCTACGACGTCGCCATCTTCTTCTGTCAGCGTTCCATGGATTACATGGTGCAGCGTATCCGCCGTTGAAATTTACACGGCTTTCAAGACGCGCCGTGTGAAAATCTTATAAAAGGGGGAGGTTATTGTGGAAAAAAACGAGAAACTCGTCGTTACTTGCAGTGCGCTCGGCACGCAGGGCGAGGGCGTCGTGCGCCACGAAGGCACGACGCTCTTTGTTCCCTATCTCCTGCCGGGGGAGCGCGCCGAAGTCAAAGTGCTCAAAGTCAAGGGCAATGTGGCGTACGCCAAGATCGAGGAGATCTTAACGCCCGCCGAAGAGCGCGTCCGCCCCAGATGCGCCGTGTTCGCGCGGTGCGGCGGCTGTCAGCTCCAACACCTCAAATACCGCGCGCAGCTCAGATTCAAATCGACGCTCGTCAAAGATTCGCTCCGCAAGATCGGCGGGATCGACGTTCCCGTCGCGCCCTGCGAGCGCAGCGAAAAGGAGTACGCCTACCGCAACAAATTGCAGCTTCCCATCGGGCGCAGGGGCGGGGAAAACGTCATCGGATTCTATGCCGAGCGGTCGCACCGCATCGTCCCGACCGACGCGTGTCCCATTCATCCCGAGTGGTCCGAAAAGCTCATTGCCGCGCTTGCGCGGTTCATGGAGAAGTGCGGGCTGGACGGCTACGACGAGGAGACGGGCGAAGGACAGCTCCGCCACATCGTCGTGCGCGAACTTCGCGGAAAGTATATCGTGACGCTTGTTGCGACCGTGCGCGAGATCAAGGGGATCGACTACTTTTTGTTTCTGCTCGACGAGATCTTCCCCGCGTACAGTTTCTATCTCAATTTCAACGATAAAAAGACGAACGTCGTGTTCGGCGAGGAGTTCACGCTGATCAAGGGCAAGGGCTTTTACGACTGTACGGACGGCGGGATCTCATACGAGGCGGGACCGCAGACGTTCGTGCAGGTCAACGAGAATGTGCGAGGCAAGCTCTACGACCGCGCGCTCGCCTTCGCCGACGAAACGGATACGGTGATCGACTGTTACGCGGGCGGCGGGCTTCTCACGGCAAAATTTGCCAAAAAGTGCAAAAAGGCGTACGGTATCGAGATCGTGCCCGAGGCGCACGACTGCGCCGAAGCGGTCAAAGCGCGCAACGAGCTTGCGGATAACATGGAGAACCTTTGCGGCAAAGTGGAGGAGCTGCTCGGCGGCGTTCTCGAACGGGAGAAAGACGCCGTTATCGTGCTCGACCCGCCCCGCGCGGGCGTTGCCCGCAGCGTGCTGAAACTGCTTTTGCAAACGCAGGTGAAAAAGATCGTCATGATCTCCTGCGACCCCGCAACGCTGGCGCGCGACCTGGGCATTCTAACGGGCGCGTTGATCGAGACGGAAACGGGCGAGCTTGTCAAGGCGTCCGCTCTCGGCGTTCAGCCCGACGGCAAATACGCCGTTCAGACAGTCGAACCGTTCGATATGTTCCCGCAGACAAAGCACGTCGAGACACTGGTACTGCTTTCCAAAAAAAAGCCTGACAGTCATATCGTAGTTGATGTCGAGTTTGGCGAGGGAGAAGGTAAGATTTCATTAAAAGATGCGCTGAAACGTGCCGAAGGGCGAAAGCCGAAATCTAAAACGACATATAAGGATATCCAAAATTATGTTGAAGAAAACTATGGCTTCAAGGTGCATACGGCATATATCGCGGAGGTCAAGCGTAATTTGGGGTTGCCAATGTATGATGCTCCTAACGCAGTCGAAGAGTTAAAACGTCCGAGATCGCATCCGACTGAAAAAATGGTTTTGGCTATCAAAGAGACTCTGGCACATTTTGAAATAATATAATAAGGAAAAGCGCAAGAAAATCTTGCGCTTTTTTAATTAAAAAAATAAGAACTCAAAAAAATCTATGCTTGTAGGCTAATTTCATCGAAAAAGAATATATAACACAATTCAGAATTGTAAAACTTGTCATTTCAATTGCTATAAACTTTATATGATGCCAAGGCGTATCAATCATATAATAGAGAAAAAGGGGGTGGTTACTTGCTCTTTTATCTTTTTTTATGTATAATATAGGAAAAATCAAAGCTCAAAAAGGAGTGGTCATTATGAATAGGATTGCAGTAATATATTGTTCAGTCCATCATAAAAACACAGAAAAATTGATTTCGTATGTTGATACTACTGACAATTTTGATCTCTGTAAGTCAGAAGATATAAAACTGGGTGATTATGATCTGATAGGATTTGCTTCCGGCATATATATGGGAAAACTGCATGGCAAATTGATTCGTTTTATAAAAACAAATCAGAGTAAGCTAAAAAATATCTTTTTGGTTTATACAAGCGGAAGCGGAAGCAAGAAATATGGCAAAAAAATTAAAAAAGAGCTGACGGATTTAGGTCTGAGCGTGATAGATACTTTTTCATGCAAAGGTTTTGATACATACGGTCCATGGAAGCTAATTGGTGGGCTTGCAAAAAAGCACCCCAATGAAAATGATTTTGCAAATTATTCGTTATTTATTAAAAATTTGCAGATAAAAGAGTAAGTAGGTTCTAAAATGGTAAAGAGGAAAGTGTATGCCGAAAAAAGAAGAATAACGATGCCGAGATCGTGAAGGAAAACTATAATAAAAACGCACAGTTAGAATGGGAACGTCTGGAAGGTTTCCACTTTGAGTTTGAGATTGCAAAACATTATCTGAAAAAATATCTGCGTGGAAAAACTGTTTTGGACATCGGAGGCGGTCCGGGCAGATACAGCGTGTGGCTTGCCAAGCAGGGGTACGACGTGACCCTTGTCGATCTGAGTGAAAACAACATTGCACTTGCAAAACAGAAATTTCAAGAGTATGGTGTACAGGTTAAAGCGTATGTCTGTGATGCGCGGGATTTATCTGCTCTCGACCTTTCGATTTTCGATAATGTGCTCATCATGGGACCGCTTTATCATTTGTCCGACGTTGAGGACAGAAAGAAATGCGTTTTAGAAGCAAAAAAGCACCTTGCAAAAGACGGTATTTTGTTTACGTCGTTTATTACGCTTACAGCGGGACTGAACTATTATCTCGATACAGCTCCTGAACAGTTGATACACGAACCCGCAATGGATCTGTTCGACCGTATGGAGAGGGACGAATCTTGGAGCGGTATGGCTTTTACGCAGGCAACCTTTATCAATAGTCTGGAAGTGTTGCCGTTTTTTGACGAACTCGGTTTTGAGAAACTTGCTCTGTTGGGACAGGAAGGTCTAACGGGTCCGCGTCTGACAAAAATAGAAAATTCCGACGAAGAGGTACGCAAAACCTATCTCGAAATTTCCTTGCGCGTGTGCGAAAATCCGCAGTATTTCGCATATAGCGATCATCTGTTATATATCGGAAAGAGAGAAGATGGGGGATGTCCTCATGCGTATATTAAATGAAGGCGAGTGCTGCTTTTGAACAAAGTCGATGATAAATCGTCTCTGACGGGGCGATTCAATTTTGCCTATGAAATTTCCTATAGCGGAAAGGTGCACCGACCATTGAAACAGCACAGGCGCTTTTGTTAAAAAAGTTGAAAAAGATTTATAGGGTAAATATGAAAAAAGCACTATATGTTATTCTTCAGTGTTCATGGGGGATCCTTCAAACCTTATTTGGCCTTGTTTTATTTTTGATCTATATAAGAAGAAAGCATTATTTTTATCATGGTGCAGTCATAACGGAGAGAAATACTCCTGCAAGTTTATCTTTGGGAATGTTTGTTTTTATCACAACGGATCAGATAAAAGATAAAAGAACAATAGACAAAATTCCCGATGAAGAAATAGGCAAAAGATTACTCGTGCACGAATATGGGCATACCGTACAATCCATCATTTTTGGCCCAATGTATTTACTTGTAATGGGTATTCCGTCAATGGTATGGGGTTTCTTGCCATATTTTGTGAACAAAAGGAAAAAAGGGATTTCGTATTTCAGCTTTTTTACGGAAAGATTTGCGAATTATTTAGGAGAAAAGGCTACAAAAGAAAAATCCATGGAATACGCCGTTCTTTAAATGCGGCGAAAAGTTTGTTACGAAAAAAAGTTGCAAGAAGAGGGCATGGGATGAAAGTGTTTGAGAGAAAAAACAGATACTTTTCGCTGTGCGGATTGAATTGTGCTCTGTGTCCGATGTACGTCGGTGGGTATTGCCCTTCCTGCGGAGGCGGGGAAGGAAATCAGTCTTGCCGTATAGCAAAGTGCAGTCTGGAACAAGGCGGCATCGAATTTTGCTTTGATTGTAAAAAATATCCCTGCGAGCATTATGGCGAGAGAGATGATTTTGATTCCTTTATCACCTATCGGAACAGGAGGGCGGATGCGGAAAGGGCGAAAAAGGACATCCGATCTTATGTCAGGGAACAGGAAGAAAAGGAGAAAATATTGCTGTGGCTCTTGTCGGAATGTAATGACGGCCGCAGAAAGACGCTGTTTTGCACGGCGGTCAATCTTTTGCCCTTGCAGGAACTTGAAAATGTGATGCAAGTTTTGCGGGAACATAAAACAGAGTCACAGAAAGAAAAAGCGGTATTGGCGGCGGCATTGTTGCAGGAGGAAGCCAAAAAACAGGGAATTTCTTTGAGCCTAAGAAAAAATACAGAGAGGAGGTAAATTTAT
>CALVMN010000025.1:0-26009 GCA_944346365.1 Candidatus Gallimonas merdigallinarum | reverse complement strand
CTTGGTATTTCAATAGGGGAGGACCAGCCGCACGAAGTGCGGCGGTTCGCCCCGACGCAGTCGGCACGAGGGCGCAGCCCGAAGTATTCCCGCCGGGAGTACCAAGCCCGCGCCCCTGCTAATGCAGGGGCGCGGGCTTGGTATTTCAATAGGGGAGGACCAGCCGCACGAAGTGCGGCGGTTCGCCCCGACGCAGTCGGCACGAGGGCGCAGACCGAAGTATTCCCGCCGGAAGTACCACTTTGACCACAAGATATTGCAGTCTTTGTCTTACCGGCTTCATTTCCAAATTTCAGGAGGTAAGAATTTTTCAAAGAACGAACCTTCGTCCCACGGGGCGAAGGTTCGCTTTGTATGTTATTTTTCATGAAATATTTCTTTGGGCGTACAGTCGTAGTATTTGGAAAACGTGCGGTAAAAGGTCGCCATGGAGTCGAATCCGTTGGAAAAAACAAGCTCCGACAGGTTGGGACTTTCCGTCTTTTTGGCTTCGCTGACGAGATTTTGTATGCGGATGGCGTTGATATACGCGTTGAGCGATTCGCCGATATACAGGTTGAACAGACGGGAAAAATAGTACTTGTTGTACCCGAATTCTCCCGAAATCTTTTTGAGCGAGATCGGCTCGCGGTAGTGTTCGTCGATATAATTGAGTGCCGCGACGATCGTGCCGATATTGGACGCCGTCTGATCGGGGACACAGGGATAATGCGCGAGCAGGCTTCCCACGATGATGTCGATATAGCCCTTTTTGACGAGTTCGGGTGCGTCTGGGTGATCTGCAAGCGTCTGGAAGTGCGGCAGCAGACTGCGGTTGAACGCTTTATCGCAGAGGTAGGAAGGGAGTGTTTCCGAACGGAAAATATTCGTGAAATCGTCGGAATATCGCTGCCCGATGATCAGGATATGGTCGGTGTATTGCGGTGACGGCATGAGTTCGTGAACCGCGCACTTGCGCACAAAAATCACGTCGTCCTCTCCGCAGACGCGTTCTTCGCCGTTGACCTTGCAGCGGACGCCGCCTTTGAGGATATACAGGATCTCAATGCAGCGATGAAAATGCGGGGGAGTGTCGGAATTGTACCCTTGAAAAAACTTCACCGTGTCGGCGCGGTCGTGCTGACCTTCATAGTTCGGAAAATTTTTCATAATAGCAATATTTGAGAGAAATATATTGAATTATGCGTGGAAATCCGCAATTTTTAATGCTATTATAACATTGCAGAAAACGAATGTCAATCGGAGGGAAGAAATATGTTGAACATCGCGTTGATCGGCTACGGCGGAATGGGGGCGTATCATGCGCAATGTATCGGTCAGGCGGAAAAGAGCGTCGGGATCCGTCTTGCAGGCGTGTACGATATCGACCCCGCGCGTATGCGCGCCGCCAAGGAAGCGGGCTTGCATTGTTTTGCGAGCGCGGAGGAGATCTGGGCGGATCCGTCGGTCGGCGCGGCGCTCATCGCAACGCCCAACGATGTTCACGCGGAGTACGCGGAAAAGGCGGCTTCGGCGGGCAAACACATCATCTGCGAAAAGCCGATCGGGCTTTCTGTGGCGCAGGCGGAGGAAATGTACGCCGCGGCGGAGCGCGCCGGCGTGGTGTTTGCGGTGCATCAGAACCGCCGCTGGGACGACGATTTTCTCACCGTGAAAAATATCGTCGCGAACGGGAGCGTCGGCGACGTCTACCGCGTCGAATCGCGCGTGATGGGCGGCAACGGGATCCCCGGGGCGTGGCGCAAAGAGCGCGCCCGCGGCGGCGGCATGATGCTCGATTGGGGCGTACACCTCATCGACCAGATGCTGCAAATGATCCAATCCCCCGTCTCTTCGGTCTACTGCGAATACAGTTACATTTACGGAGAGGAAGTGGAGGACGGCTGCCGCCTGAGCGTTCGTTTCGAGAACGGGACGGAATATCTCGTCGTGATCGCGACGGACTGTTTCCGTAATCTTCCCCGCTGGCAGGTGTACGGCACGGAGGGTACGGCAACCGTTTCGGATTGGGATCTCTCGGGCGGGATCACGCACGCGAATGTCCGTCATGACGACAAAATCGCGGGCATCCGCGCGGGCAACGGCTTTACGCGTACCATGGCGCCGCGCATCGGGGATACGGTGGAAATGCTTCCGCTGCCTGTCGTTCACGCGCAGCCGTTCGCGTTCTATAAAAACTTCGCAGCCGCCTGCGCGGGAGAAGCGACGTGCGTGATACGCAAAGAGGAAGTCCTGCGGGTGTTCCGCCTCATGGAGACGGCGGAGCGCTCCGCGCGCGAAAATATCGTCATCAAAGAGAGAATATAAGGAGGAATCTTATGAAAATCAGTGTAGTCAGCGGCATTCTGGGCGATTACAGTCTGGACGAGAGCCTTGCCTATCTCTCCGCGCAGGGTGTGGACGAGTTCGAGCTTGGCGTGGGCGGTTATCCCGGAAAAGCGCACGCCGACGCGCTCGTACTGAGCAAGGACAGGGCGGCGCGGAAACAGCTTCTTGAAACGTTCAAAAAGCACAACATGGGGATCTCCGCGCTTGCGGTACACGGCAACTGCGTGCATCCCGACTCCGCAACGGCGGCGGCATTTGAAGAGGACTTCAAGGCGGCGTGCGTGCTTGCGGGACAGATCGGCGTCGACCGCATCGTCACCTTTTCGGGCTGTCCGGGGTCCGACCCCGACGCCAAAGCGCCGAGCTGGATCACCTGCGCGTGGCCGCCGGACTATCCGAAGTCGCTCGAATGGCAGTGGAACGAAGTTTTGATCCCTTATTGGAAAAACGCGGTGCGTTTTGCCGAAGATCACGGCGTCAAGCGCATTGCGCTCGAAATGCATCCCGGGTTCTGCGTGTACAATCCCGCCACTTGCCTGCGCCTGCGCGACGCGGTCGGACCGCTCATCGGCGCGAATATCGACCCTTCCCACCTGTTCTGGCAGGGTATGGACATTCTCGAAGTCATCCGCACGCTCGGCGAGAAAAAGGCGATCTACTATTTCCATGCCAAGGATACGCAGATCATGGAGAGCGTTGTACGAAGAGAGGGCGTGCTGGACACAAAGTCCTTTACGGACGCGGCGCACCGTTCGTGGATCTTCCGTACGCTCGGCTACGGACATGACCTCGGGCTTTGGAAACAGATCATTTCCCTGCTTAAAATCATGGGGTATGACGACAGCATTTCCATCGAGCACGAGGACGGGCTCATGTCGCCCAAAGAGGGGCTGGAAAAGGCGATCCGTTTCGTGAAAGAGTGCATGATCACACAGAGCAACACGAATATGTGGTGGGCGTAAAGGAGAAGTCATGAAATTTGCGGTTCAGCTTTACAGTCTGCGCGAAATGGCGCAGAGAGAGGGCGCAGAGGCAGTCTTTCAAGCCGTTTCCGAAGCGGGGTACGAAGGCGTGGAGTTCGCGGGATTTTACGGAAAAACGCCCGCGGAGATCGGAGAACTTCTGCAAAAATACCGCCTGACGCCCGTTTCCGCGCATCTGGGCGCGGGAGAGATCGAGGCAAACCTTGCATACCTCGACGAACTCGGCATAAAATACGCGTTCATCCCCTGGGTGGGAACGGAGACGTTCGTTTCCGTCGAACAGTACGCGAAGCTGTTGCAGGAGATAAAGCGGGCGAAAGCGCTGCTCGACGTCCGCGGAATACGGTTCGGCTACCATAATCACGCGCACGAATACGAAAACGGCGCGGATGATATCCGTAAAATCACAGACGACGCGGGACTCGCTGCGGAGCTTGACGTGTTCTGGGCGACGGTCGCGGGAAAGGACGCCGTCGCGGAGATGAAACGCCTTTCGGACAGGCTCGCCCTCGTACATATCAAAGAGGCGGCGGAAACAAATCCCGCGGGAAGCCCGCAGCCCGTCGTCGGCGAAGGCGCGGTCGATATGAAGGGCGTGTTCGCGGAGGCAAAGCGGCAGGATATCCCGTGGGCGATTCTGGAAGTGGAGAATTATCCCTGCTCCGAGCGGGAATATCTTGCCCGCAGCCTTGAAAACATGAAAAAACTTTTAAAACAAAGGGAGCGTCCCGTAAAACGCAAATAGAAATAAGGAGAATAAAACAATGGAAAAGAAAATCAGGCTTGGCGTGATCGGCTGCGGCGGGATCGCCAACACCAAACATATGCCTGCGGAAAAGCGCAATCCCGCGTCCGAAATGGTCGCGTTCTGCGATATTGTCGAAGAGCGCGCGGTCAAGGCTCGCGAGGAGTTCGGTCAGCCCGACAGCAAGGTCTATACGGACTATCGCGAGCTTTTAAAGGACAAGAGCATCGACGCGGTGCTCGTCCTCACGCCCAATAACGAGCATTGCCGCATTACGGTGGACGCGCTGAATGCGGGCAAGCACGTTCTGTGCGAAAAGCCCATGGCGATGAACTATGCGGAGGCGAAGAAAATGCTCGCCGCGCGCGACAAATCGGGGAAGATTCTCACGATCGGCTATCAGAACCGTTTCCGTCCGGACGCGCTGTATCTCAAACAGCTTGCCGACGAGGGGATGTTCGGAGATATCTATTACGCGGAGGCGATCGCGATCCGCCGCCGCGCCGTTCCGACGTGGGGCGTGTTCATCGATAAGGAAAAACAGGGCGGCGGACCGCTCATCGATATCGGCACGCACGCGCTCGATCTCACGCTGTTCATGATGAACAACTACGAACCCGCTTACTGCGTGGGCAAGACCTTCCATAAGCTCAACGGGCAGAAGAATACGGGCAACGCGTGGGGCGATTGGGATCCCGAAAAATTCACCGCGGAGGACAGCGCGTTCGGCTTCGTCGTCATGAAGAACGGCGCGGTCGTCTACCTGAAATCCAGCTGGGCGCTCAACATGGCGAACCCGATCGAGGCGGTGACCACCATCTGCGGCGACAAGGCGGGCGCGGATATGCTCGACGGACTGCGCGTCAATACGGTCATGGCGGGCAAACAGGTCATGATCACGCCCGATCTGAAAGGCGGTTCCGTCGCCTTTTTCGAGGGCAGCGGCGGCGGTGCGCCCGAGGACCTCGAATCGACGACGTTCACCAGCGCCATTCTCGGAAAGGGGAACCTGTACGTCACCGCCGATCAGGCGGCGGTCGTCACCCGCATTCTCGAAGGGATCTATCAGTCCGAAGAGACGGGAAAACCTTATTATTTTGACTGAGGAGAGGGCATATGAACGTCACCGTTGTATGCGAACACAATGCGTCCATGGACTCCGAAGCGGGAAAGCGGGCGTATCCCGAAGGACTTGGCGTCTGCCTGAAAGAGATGCTGGAAGAGGCGGGTCACCGCGTGACCCTCGTCACGACCGACGAGAACGGCGCGAAGGGGCTTACCGATGAAATCATTGGCGGAACGGACGTCATGTTCTGGTGGGGACACTGGTATCACCTTAAAATTGCAGACGAAATCATTCACAAGGTTGCCGACAGGGCGCTGCGCGGCATGGGCATGGTGTTTCTGCATTCCGCGCACGATTCCAAAATATTCAAACGGCTGCTTGGTTCCTCCTGCTCTTTAAAATGGCGGGAGGACGGCGAGCACGAGCGGCTCTGGTGCGTGGATCCGACGCACCCCATCGCGCGCGGGCTGGGGGAGTATATCGATATCCCCGAAGAGGAAATGTACGGCGAACCGTTCGATATTCCCACGCCCGACGAGCTGGTGTATATCGGCTGGTTCCGCGGCGGCGAGGTGTTCCGCGGCGGCTGCGTATTTAAGCGCGGCGCGGGGAAACTGTTCTATTTCAACCCCGGGCACGAGACCTATCCGACCTATAAACTTCCCGCCGTCCGTCAGATCCTGCGGCAGGCGTGCGAGTACGTCGCGCCCGCCGTTCCCCTGAAGGCGGAAATCTGCTGCCCGCATATCGAGCAGTTCAGCATCCCCGCGGAGACGGAGAAAAAGGCGTGAAGAGGGGATTGCAGACGTTTTGTACGCAACAGGGGAAATATATAAAAATTATCGTCGTAAATATGTAAGAGAATCGTAAAATATCGAGCGGTACAGCATTGAAAAAATCCCGACGGCAGGTTGCTGAACGGCAGCCTGTGTCGGGACCTTTTTTATGAAAAAGGCATAATACCGCAAACGGGAGAACGGCGAAATGTCGGCAGAGAAACGGCGGGATCGCCCCCGTGCGCCGGCAATCGTGATCCGTACGGGAAGATGCAAATTTTTTCCTGTTTTTTTCGGAAAAGGTGATTGAAATACGGTCGGGTATGTGTTATACTTTCAGCGAAAATCAAGGAGGTCGTTATGAAGAATATTCCGAAAATGAAAGTAGGCGTCGTGGCGGTGAGCCGCGACTGTTTCCCCGAGAGCCTGTCGGTGAACAGGCGCAAAGCGCTCATGGCGGCGTACGAGAAGAAGTACGGCAAGGGCGACTTGTACGAATGCCCGGTGTGCATTGTGGAGAGCGAGATCCATATGAAGCAGGCGCTTGCCGATCTGGAAAAGCAGGGCTGCAACGCGCTTGCAGTGTATTTGGGCAACTTCGGACCTGAGATCTCCGAGACGATGCTTGCCAAGGAGTTTTCCGAGCGCATGAACGCGCCCGTCATGTTCTGTGCGGCGGCGGAGGAAAATATCGCGACGCTTGCCTCTTCCCGCGGCGACGCGTACTGCGGCATGCTGAACGCGAGCTATAACCTGAAGCTGCGCGGCGTGAAGGCGTATATTCCCGAGTACCCCGTGGGGGACGCGGAGGAATGCGCGGACATGATCCACGAGTTTCTTCCCATCGCCCGCGCGGTGTACGCGCTGAAGCGGCTGAAAATCATCTCGTTCGGACCGAGACCCACCAACTTCCTCGCGTGCAACGCGCCCATTCAGCAGCTGTATAATCTCGGCGTGGAGATCGAGGAAAACAGCGAGCTTGATCTCTTCGAGGCGTTCCACAAACACGATAATGACAGGCGCATTCCCGAAGTGGTTGCGGATATGGAAAAGGAGCTGGGAGCGGGAAACAGGAAGCCCGCGATTCTGCCCAAGCTGGCGCAGTACGAGCTGACCCTTCTCGATTGGATCGAGGCGCACAAGGGCAGCCGCGAGTATGTCGCCGTTGCGGGCAAATGCTGGCCCGCGTTCCAGACGCAGTTCGGGTTCGTGCCCTGCTATGTGAACAGCCGCCTTACGGGGCGCGGCATTCCCGTGAGCTGCGAGGTGGATATCTACGGCGCGCTCTCCGAGTTCATCGGCACGGCAGTGAGCGAGGACGCGGTGACGCTCCTCGACATCAACAACACCCTCCCCAAGGAAATGTACAATGCCGACATTGCGGGCAAATTCGATTATCAGTTTACGGATACCTTTATGGGCTTCCACTGCGGCAATACGTGCGCGGGGAAACTGTGCAATCCCACGATGAAGTATCAGCTCATCATGGCGCGGTCTCTGCCCGAAGAGGTGACGCAGGGAACGCTGGAAGGGGACATTGTTCCCGGGAAGATCACGTTCTTCCGCCTGCAATCGACGTCGGACAATCGGCTCCGCGCCTATGTTGCGCAGGGCGAGGTGCTGCCCGTCGCAACGCGTTCGTTCGGGTCGATCGGTATCTTCGCGATCCCCGAAATGAAGCGGTTCTACCGCCACGTGCTCGTCGAGGGCGGATATCCGCACCACGGCGCGGTCGCGTTCGGACATTTCGGCAAAGCGCTCTTCGAGGTGTTCAAATACATCGGGGTTGCCGCGGGCGAGATCGGATTCAACCGCCCCGCGACGGATAAATATCCGACTGAAAATCCTTTCAGAGTATGAAAAATACATATATCGGGATCGATCTCGGCACGAGCGGGGCGAAGTTCCTGCTCGTCGCCGCAGACGGGACGATCCTCGCGGAGAACGCGCAGACCTATCCCGTCTTTTACCCGCAGAGCGGATGGAGCGAACAGAACCCCGAAGATTGGTACGCGGCGGCGCTGCGCGGGCTGAAAGAACTGCTCGCGGGACAGGATAAATCCGCCGTCAAAGGCATCTCCTTCGGCGGACAGATGCACGGGCTTGTCGCGCTCGACGCGCAGGGCAGCGTCATCCGCCCCTGTATTCTCTGGAACGACGGCAGGACGGAAGAGGAGACGAAGTACTTAAACGAAGTCGTCGGCAAAGACAAGCTCTCCGCATGGACGGGCAACATTGCCTTTGCGGGATTTACCGCGCCCAAGCTCCTTTGGATGAAGGCGCACGAGCCTGAGAATTTCAAAAAAATCGCAAAGATCATGCTCCCGAAGGATTACCTTGCCTACCGTCTTTCGGGCGCGTTCTGCACCGATCTTTCGGACGCGGGCGGGATGCTCCTTCTGGACGTGGCGCACCGCCGCTGGTCGCCCGAGATGTTAAAGGTGACAGCCATGTCCGAGGCGCAGCTTCCGAAACTGCATGAAAGCTACGAAGTTGTCGGCATGCTGAAACCTGAGATCGCGGACATGCTGGGGCTGAAAGACGTCAGAATCATTGCGGGCGCAGGGGACAACGCCGCGGCTGCGGTCGGAACGGGCGTCGTCGGCGCGGGCGGCTGCAATATCTCCTTGGGCACGAGCGGCACGCTGTTCGTATCGTCCGCCGAATATAAAGCGGACAAGGTCAACGCGTTGCATTCCTTCTGTCATGCGGACGGCGGATGGCATCTGATGGGGTGTATCCTGTCGGCGGCAAGCTGCAACGCGTGGTGGACGGACGGGATCTTGCAGACGCAGGATTATGCGAAAGAGCAGGCTGGGCTGGAAAAAGAACTCGGCAAAAACGATGTGTATTTTCTGCCCTATCTCATGGGAGAGCGCAGTCCGCACAACGACGTGACGGCGCGCGGCGCGTTCATCGGAATGCGTCCCGATACCACGCGCGGTCGGATGACGCTCGCCGTGCTGGAAGGGGTGGCGTTCGCGCTGCGCGACTGCTTGGAGGTGGCGAAGCGGAACGGGGCAGCGATCGCGCGGACGAAGCTGTGCGGCGGCGGGGCGAAGAGCCCGCTGTGGCGCAAAATCGTGGCAAACGTGATGGATCTGCCCGTGGAGATCCCGCAGACGGAGCAGGGACCCGCATACGGCGCGGCGATGCTGGCGATGGTGGGATGCGGAGAATATGCGGACGTGCAGGAGGCTGTCTCCGCCATCGTCCGCGTAAAAGAAACCGTTTGTCCCGACGCGGAGACCGCCGCACGGTACGGAGCGCGCTATCGCCATTTTACCAAGTTCTACCCCGCGCTCAAAGGACTTTTTTAAGAAAAGAAGGGCTTATTCAAAGAAAAAATCCCGCAGAAAAGCCGAATGTTAATAAAAAGTGACAGGATATGTTAAGATAAATTTCCTGTTGCGCCGCGCGAATGTGCTATAATACGGAGACGGACGGGACGTCGGTTGAAGTCTCTGAGGCGTCTGCGTCCGAAGAGCGGGCGCTATCCGCAGACGGCGGCGCGTCCGCGAATCCGACAGGGTGCAACGAGGGACAGGGGCGAAATGTATTGGCAATCCCGCTCCTTCCGCATTTGAGCCTTGGTTCCTCGGCGCACTTTTGCAGACAGGCTGTCTCTTATCGGGATCGCTTATGATACGGAACAGCAAACATTGAGGAGGTTTTTACAGATGAGCAAAATCGCAAAGAAAGCTGCATTCGGACTGTTGGCGGCGGCGCTGTTCGTCGCTTTGCTGATCCCCGGGCTGACTTGCCGCGCAGGCGCGGCGGAGAACGCCGAGACGGAAGGCGCCGTTTCGGTACAGGCGGAGAGCGTCTCCCCGAGGCTTTTTGCGCATCTTACGCTGAGCATTTCGGGCGGCGACGGACGCGGAAATATTTACGCGACGGTCAAAAACGAATTCACGCTCTTCCCTTCGACGGTGAATGTGGTGGTCTCGCTCTATTCTTCGCCGATCGCGAGCACGGACTATCACAATATGCAGCTGCAAGCGACTGCAAATTCAAACGATCTGAATATGGGTACGACGCTGACGGCGGTCGCAAACAACGGCGGAAGGCAGTACTATTGGTACGCGGTCGCCGAATATCAGGAGGGCGGCGGCGCATGGAAGACCATCGAAGCCGGTCCCGCGCTGTACGACGCGAGAGGGTACTATATCTCCGGATGATCTTGGGAATAAGCACGTTCAAAGGGGCGCCGCGGCGCCTCTTTCGTTTTGCCCGTCGCACCGCCCGCAATTCGATCTATTTGTTTTGCTTATACCTCATATAAGAAATTCAAAGTATTTTCGGGCGGAGAAAAGCCCGTCAAGCCTTTGCCAACTGTTTTTAAATTTGATATAATAAGCAATGCAAATACATGAAAGCCGCCGACTGCGGCGAAGGAGAGAGCAAATGGATTACGTCGAAAGAGTTCTCGAAGAACTCAAAGCAAAGAACCCCAATGAACCCGAGTTTCATCAGGCGGCAACGGAGATCCTTGGCGGGCTTCGTCCTGTCGTCGCAAAGCACCCCGAGTATGAGAAGGCGGCTCTGTTGGAGCGATTCGTCGAGCCTGAGCGTGTGATCATGTTCCGCGTGCCGTGGGTGGACGACGCGGGCAAGGTTCACGTCAACAAGGGCTACCGCGTGCAGTTCAACAGCGCGATCGGTCCCTACAAGGGCGGACTTCGTTTCCATCCCTCCGTCAACCTTTCCATCATCAAGTTCCTCGGGCTGGAACAGATCCTCAAAAACAGCCTTACGGGTCTGCCCATCGGCGGCGGCAAGGGCGGCAGCGATTTCGATCCCAAGGGCAAGAGCGATAACGAGATCATGAAATTCTGCCAGAGCTTCATGACCGAATTACAGCGCCATATCGGGCAGGATACCGACGTTCCCGCGGGCGACATCGGCGTCGGCGGCAGAGAGATCGGCTATCTCTTCGGACAGTACAAGCGCATCCGCGACGAGCACGTCGGCGTGCTTACGGGCAGAGGGCTTTCCTACGGCGGCAGCCTTGTGCGCACCGAGGCGACGGGCTACGGGCTTGTCTATATCACGGCGGAGGCGCTCAAAGCGCGCGGCGACAGTTTCAAGGGCAAGACGGTCGTCGTCTCCGGCTCGGGCAACGTTGCGATCTACGCCACCGAGAAAGCGCAGCAGCTCGGCGCGAAAGTCGTCGCTCTGTACGATTCCAACGGCTATATCTACGACAAAGAGGGCATCAAGCTCGACGTTGTCAAGCAGATCAAGGAAGTGGAGCGCGCGCGCATCAAGGTGTATGCGGAGCGCGTGAAGGGCGCGGAATACCACGAGGGCTGCAAGGGCATCTGGACGATCCCCTGCGACATCGCGCTTCCCTGCGCAACGCAGAACGAGATCGACGGCGAATCTGCGCGTATCCTCGTCAAGAACGGCGTGAAGTACGTTGCCGAGGGTGCGAATATGCCCACCAACCTCGAAGGCATCGAGGTGTTCCAGAAGGCGGGCGTCGTATTCCTTCCCGCGAAGGCGGCGAACGCCGGCGGCGTTGCGACGAGCGCGCTTGAAATGGCGCAGTCGAGCGGCCGTCTCTTCTGGACGTTTGAAGAGGTCGACAAAAAACTCAAAGACATCATGGTCAATATCTACCACAACATGGACGCTGCGGCAAAGGAATACGGTTGCGAGGGCAACTATGTTGCGGGCGCGAACATTGCGGGCTTCATCAAGGTTGCCAACGCGATGATGGCGCACGGCATCGTATAAGCCAAATCGAAAATACAAGGAAATTCCCGTGCAGACTGCACGGGAATTTTTCATGAGCGGGATCGCTCCTTTTCCGCAAAGCGGGAACGCGTCCGCGGAAGCTGCCGTTCCGTCCGCGGAGGGGGAGGGAGAAATTTTCGGAAAATTACGGAAAAATCGTTTACAATTTTGTGTTTATCGGTTACAATAGGGAACGATACTATAATAATAGGGAATAAAACGCACATGCAAAGCAACGGAAAACAGCACAAATACAGCGTATTTTACCGCGTCACGCTCTTTATCGCGCTGGCGTTTCTCGTCATCGGTCTGGCATTTCTCGGTTCCTTCCGCACGACGGGCGGCGCGTTCGAGCTGAAAGCAAAGAGGGAGTCGGACGCAGATACGCCTTCCGTAATATTCCGTCTTTCCGACCTGACGGAGGAGACGGACGGACAGACGGAGACGACCAAACTGCGCGTGGTCGCCGTCTACGCGAACGTGGGCGCGGTGTATCAGAGCGTCGGGAAGAACGCGACGCTCCGCATCGATTGGTCGTCGAGCGCATCCAGCTCCTTCAATACTTCTTCCCGCCGCGCAGACATGGTGGTGGAGAACTTCGCCGCAGAGGAGGTTGCGGAGGACGTTGAAACGGAACATCTCTTTTCGTGGGGCGAGTTTGCCTCTGTCGGCGAAAAGTGGATTGTAGGCACCTATTCGTACGTCAGGCTCACTGCAAACACCTGCAATATGCTCGTCAACGAAGTCGCGTTTTTGGGCGAAAAGCTCGACGCGGACGACAAGGGAACGGGGGAGCTTTGTCTCGTGCCTGCGGAAGTATATTCCGCAACGCCGCTCGTGGGACAGACCGCCGAGGAAGCGGCTTCCGCTGCGGGCGCGTTGCTGGACAGGCAGAACCATATGCCTTCTTTGTCCGATTACCGCTTCAATTCCTATTCGGCGGGCGAACGCACGGTGCTTGCCACCATCACGGAAATGCGCCTCGGCAACGCCTACGGAGAGGGCAATATCTACGAGGGTGAACGCGTCTACGGTTCGCTCGGCGTGGATATTCTCGCGCTCGGCACGGCGATTTTCGGCATGAGTCCCTTCGGGCTTCGGTTCTTCCCCATGCTCGCCGCGTTCGGCGCGCTGCTCGTCGGCGCGTCCTTCGTGCGGCAGTACGCGGGCAGCGACAAGGCGGGCATGATCTTTGCGATCTTATTTGCGCTTGCGGGCATGACGCTCTCCTTCGGCGGGCTGGGTACGCCGCTCATGATCGGCGTATTCTTCCTGCTCGCGTCCGTAAATCTTTGCCACCGTTTCTATGCGCGCGGCATGAAAAATGCAGGTTTTGTCTCCGCGCTTCCGCTCATCCTTTCGGGACTTTCGGCGGCGTGCGCGGTGTGCGTACACGGCGCGTTCGTCATCCCCGTGATCGGCGTTGCGCTGCTCTTCGCCGCGGGCATGGTGCGCCAATACCGCGCACGGAGATACTATCTCGATAAGGCGATCGCCGCGGCGGAGACGGAGGAATCCGCGTCCGCGCAGGCGGAAGAGAAGGAGACGCCCTCCCCCGCAAAGCGCATGGTGGCGGAAGTCGTCTCCGAATACCGCTACAAAAACGCGGCGGCGATCGCATCGTTCGCGGCGAGCTTCGTCATCGGTGCGCTCGTCATCGCGCTGCTCGCGATCCTTCCCTCGTACTTTGCATACGTCAAATTGTACGATAACCCCGCCGCACCTTCACGCAATATTTTTTCGCTGATGTGGAAGGTGTTCGCGGGCGGATTTGTCGGCGTGAACGCGGGCGTTCCGCAGGGATCGGCATGGAACATCTTCGCCGTGATCTCCCGCACGGGCGGCGAGGCGTACGCCTCCGTATGGGGCGCGTTCGTCAACCCCGTCTGCCTGCTCGCGCTCGTCTTTGCCGTCGGTTACTGCATCTGGAGCATCATCTGCCTTGTGCGGACGAAGGAATGGGGCAAGACGGAGCGTAAGATCACGCGCGAACTCACCGTTCCGCTCGTCGGCGCGCTCCTTTCGGCGATCGCCGCCATAACAGCCCGGGAGGCGTACGCGTTCGTGGTCCTGCTCTACCTCTTCGCCTTTGCGCTCGTCTCGAGCGGAGCGGCTGCGCTCTCGGAGAGAGAGGGACGGTTCGGGAAAGTCGTGCGCGTCTGCCTGTGGGTGGCGCTCGGTCTGCTCGTAGCCATGTTCGCGCTTTACTTCGCGTTTGCAACGGGACTGCCGCTGCCCGCGCCGCTCATCGCGCGGCTGTTCGGCTGATCGGCCGGGAGGAAGGCATGGTCGCGAAAATCGTCTGTTACGCCCTCAACGGGCTGGAAGGCGTTCCCGTCGAAGTGGAGACGGATGTCAACCGCGGCATTCCCGCCTACGAAATGGTCGGATTGCCCGATACGGCGGTCAAGGAATCCAAGGAACGCGTGCGTTCCGCGCTCAAAAACAGCGGGCTTTCCTTCCCGATGAATAAAATCACCATCAACTTTGCGCCCGCGGACCTTCGGAAAGAGGGCGCGTCTTTCGACCTCGCCGTCGCGATCAGTCTGTTGAAGGCGAGCGAACAGCTCGTCGGCGCGGAGACGGACGGCGTCGTCTTTTTAGGCGAACTTGCGCTCAACGGCGACCTGCGCCCCATTGCGGGACTTTTGCCCATTCTCATTTCGGCGAAGGGACACGGCTTTTCCCGTTTCGTCGTACCCGCGGCGAACGCGCGGGAGGCGAGCTTTCTGGGCGGGGCGGAGATCTATCCCGCCGCAACGCTTGCGGAAGTCGTGCGCCATCTCACGAACACCGCGCGCATATCGCCCTTAAAGACGCAGACCTTCTTGCCGCACGGTGCGGACAGAGAGGGCGGCGCGGATCTAAAATACGTCAAGGGACAGCCCGTTGCGCGGCGCGCGCTCGAAATCGCCGTTGCGGGCGGGCATAATCTGCTCCTTGTGGGACCGCCCGGGACGGGCAAGACGATGCTTGCGCGCTGTCTGCCCACCGTGATGCCCGATCTCTCCTTTGAGGAGGCGCTTGAAATCACCAAGATCCACTCCGTGGCGGGAACGCTGGGGGAGGAGGGTATCGTTTCAGAACGCCCCTTCCGCACGCCGCATCACACTGCGACGGTCGTTGCCATGTGCGGCGGCGGCAACCGCGTGCTGCGCCCGGGGGAGATCTCGCTGGCGCACGGCGGAGTACTCTTTCTGGACGAGCTTCCGGAGTATCAGCGTTCCGCGCTCGAAGCGCTGCGTCAGCCCTTGGAGGACGGCAAAATCACCGTCTCCCGCGCGAACGGGAGCGTGACGTTCCCCGCGCGGTTCATGCTCTGCGCGAGCATGAATCCCTGCCCCTGCGGCAACTACGGCTCAGCCGACCGCGTGTGTACCTGTACGCCCGCGGAGATCAGACGGTACCGCCGCAAGATCTCCGGTCCGCTGCTCGACCGCATCGATTTGCAGGTGGAAGTGGACAGCGTCGCCTACGACGAGCTGGCTTCCTCCGAACGGCGGGAAAGCTCGGCGGAGGTCAAAGAGCGTGTGAACGTGGCGCGCCGCATTCAGCGCACCCGATTCGAGGGACAGGGCGTGAAGGTCAACGCCGAAATGGGGGAACGCGAACTCGACGCGTTCTGCACGCTCACCCGCGAGAGCGAGGAAATTCTTCGCGCGGCGTTCGAGAGAATGAAACTCTCCGCCCGCGCAAGGAGCCGCATCATCAAAGTCGCGCGGACGATCGCCGACCTTGCGGCGAGCGAAGAGATTCTGCCTGCGCACGTTTTTGAGGCGGTTTCCTACCGCATTTACGATCAGTTGGGATAATCTGTGAATACGCAAAAGGAGGAGGGAGACGGCTTGGAGAAGGAATATTCCCGCGCGGAACGGGCAATTCTTTGGCTGTGCGCCGGCTCGGGATACGACGAACGCACGCGCGCCGCGCTGCTCCGTGCGGCGGGCGATCCCGCGCGGCTTCTCTCCGATTTTGAAAAAATTTCCGCGTCGGTGATACAAGACGGGCAAAAGCGTGTATATAAAGGTAATCGCGCGACCCGCGAACGGGAGGCGGACGCGCTCTGCGCGGAGCTTTCCGAAAAGGGGTACTTTGCCGTCACGGCGGCAAGCGAGGACTATCCCGCCGCGCTCCGCTATGCGTACGACCCGCCGCTCGTCCTGTACGGCGCGGGAAACAGATCGCTTTTAAGCGAACGGAAATTTTGCATCGTCGGATCGCGCATTCTTCCGCCGTGGGCGGAAAAGACGGGCAGGAAAATATCCGAGGAGATTTCGCGGAAATTTACCGTTGTAACGGGATTCGCCGAGGGCGGAGACAGCGCCGCCATTGCGGGCGCGCTGCCGTCGGGAAAGCTCGTCTGCGTACTGCCCAACGGACTGGATATATGCTATCCCGCGTCGCACGCGCAGCTCAAACGTGAAGTCGCAAAAAGGGGATTGCTTCTTACGGAGTATCCGCCTGCGGCGGGCGTGCAGAAATACTCTTTTCATGCGCGCAACCGTCTGCTTGCGGGGCTTTCCGAGGGCGTGCTGGTCCTTGCCGCAGGCAGGAAGAGCGGCGCGCTCATCACGGCGAACTGCGCGCTCGACTGCGGAAGGGAGGTCTTTGCGCTTCCGCACAACGTGGGCGCGGCGCAGGGCGTCGGATGCAACGAACTTATAAAAAAGGGCGCGTATTTGTGTACGGGCGCGGAAGATATCTTCGCCGCGTTCGGCATGGAGATCGAGGAGAAACAGGCAGTCAGCCTGACTGCGGGCGAGGCGCGCGTTCTCGCCGTCTTAAAGGCGGAGGGCGAACTGCACGCGGCAATCGTCGCTGAGCGGGCGGGAATGCCCGTGTTTGAGGCGCAGGCGCATCTTTCCTCGCTCGAACTCAAAGGACTTGCCGTCAGATCGGGCGGCAACCGTTACGCCCCGCTGGATTGATAATAGAGACAATCGGACGGATCCGTCCGCAAAAGGAGTGCTATGGATCTCATCATTGTAGAGTCGCCGAGCAAGGCAAAAACCATCTCTCGCTATCTGAAGGGGAAATATCAGGTAGACGCTTCGGGCGGGCATATCCGCGATCTTCCGCCCAAACAGCTCGGCGTCGCCGTAGACAACAACTACGAGCCGCGCTACGTCAATTCCCCCGGGAAGGAGGCGATCATCAAACGCCTCTCGGAGGAATCCAAAAAGGCGGATAAAGTATATCTCGCAACCGACCCCGACCGCGAGGGCGAAGCCATTTCGTGGCATTTGCAGACGGTGCTCGGGCTGGACACGCAGGGCAAAAACCGCATTGAGTTCAATGAGATCTCGCCCAAGGCGGTAGAGGCTGCCCTCGAACACCCGCGCACGATCGACTATAACCTCGTGGACGCGCAGCAGGCGCGCCGCGTGCTCGACCGCCTCGTGGGTTACAAGCTCTCGCCCCTTTTAAACGATAAGATCGGCAACGGCCTTTCGGCGGGACGCGTGCAGTCCGTCGCGCTCAAGCTCGTCGTCGAGCGCGAACGGGAGATTCAGGCGTTCAGACCGGAAGAGTATTGGACGATAAGCGTCGAATTGCAGGACGAGGCGAAAAAGTTCTCGCCCTTCAAGGCTGCGCTGGAAAAATACAAGGGCAAAAAGTGCAAGATCGGCAACAAGGAGCAGGCGGACGCCGCGCTCTCCGCGCTGGCGGCGGGCAGATACGCCGTCGCAGCTGTCAAAAAGTCGGTCGCAAAATCCCACGCGCCCGCGCCGTTCACCACGAGCACGCTGCAACAGGACGCTTCCAACAAACTCGGCATGACCGCGCCCGAGACCATGCTCATGGCGCAGCACCTCTATGAGGGTATCGACGTAGAGGGGCTTGGTCACGTCGCGTTCGTCACCTATATCCGTACCGACTCCACGCGCGTCTCGTCGGACGCACAGGCGGCGGCAAGGCAGTATATCGAGGCGAATTACGGCAAGGAATATCTCCCCGAAAAGCCCAATTTCTACGCCTCCAAAAAGGGCGCGCAGGACGCGCACGAGGCGATCCGTCCCATCGATCTGACGCGCACGCCCGAATCGGTCAAAAAACTGCTCGACAGAAAGCACTACAACGTCTATAAACTCATTTACGAGCGCTTTATCGCCTCTCAGATGACGGAAGCGCTGTATGACGCGATGCAGATCGAGATCGCGAACGGCGACTATACGCTCAAAGCGAGCGGCAGGGCGCTCCGCTTTGCGGGCTACACCGCCGTATGGCAGGAATCCAAACCCGCGGGCGCGGGCGAGGAAGAGGAGACGAAGGGACTGCTCCCGCCCCTTGCGGAAGGCGATCCGCTTACCTGCCTCTCCGTCAAGCCCGAGCAAAAATTCACGAAGCCCCCCGTGCGCTATACCGACGCTTCCCTCGTCAAGACGATGGAGGACAAGGGCATCGGCCGTCCCTCGACGTACGCAACGATCATCTCCGTGCTTAACAAGCGCAAGTACGTCGAAAAAGAGGGCAAGTATATGAAACCCACGGAGGTCGCTTACCGCATTACCGATCTCCTCGTCAAATATTTCCCCGACGTCATGGACGTCGGCTTTACGGCGGACATGGAGTCCAAGCTGGACGAGATCGAGGACGGCGGCAAAGACTGGCGCTCCGTCATCGCGGCGTTCTATCCGCCCTTTGCGGAGAAACTCCGCTTTGCCAAGACGGACGGCGACGAACTGACGGACGTCAAGTGCCCCAAGTGCGGGCATCCTATGGTGCGCAAGAACGGCAAATACGGCACCTATCTCGCCTGTTCCAACTATCCCGCCTGCTCCAACATCGTGAGCGAAGGGGGAATCGAGACTACTGATACGCCATGCCCCAAGTGCGGCGCGATGATGGTCGTCAAGAGCGGACGGTTCGGTAAATTCCTTGCCTGCCCCAATTATCCCGCATGCAAATCCACGCTCCCGTTCGGGGAGACTGCGCAGCCCGCCGTGTTTGAGGGGAAATGCCCCGTCTGCGGCAAGCCGACCAAAAAGCTCCGCACCAAGACGGGCAAGTTCTATTACGGCTGCAGCGGCTATCCCGCCTGCGATTTCCGCAGCTGGGACGAGCCGACGGGAGAAAAATGCCCCGAATGCGGCGGCGCGCTCGTGAAAACCGCGCGCGGCGGCATCCGCTGTTCCAACAAGGAGTGCCATTACCGCATTCCCGCTCCCGGGCAGGAACAGAAGGAGAAGACGGAAAGCAAAGATGATTAAGGTCATCGGCGCGGGGCTTGCGGGGTGCGAAGCGGCGTGGTATCTCGCCGGGCGCGGGGAGGAAGTGGAGCTTATCGAGCAGAAACCGCTGCGCCGTTCGCCCGCGCACCAAAGCGACGCGTTCTGCGAGCTCGTCTGTTCCAATTCCCTCAAAAGCGGCGACGTGTTCGGGAACGCCTGCGGGCTTTTGAAAGAGGAACTGCGCCGTCTGGGATCGGTCACGATGGCGGTGGCGGGGGATACGCGCGTTCCCGCGGGCGGTGCGCTCGCGGTGGACAGAGACCGCTTTTCCGCATACGTCACGCAAAAAATCAGCGCGCACCCGAACATTCACGTTGTCTGCCGCGAGGAGACCGAACTCCCCGCGGATGGAATCGTCGCCACGGGTCCGCTGACGGACGGCGCGCTGTACGAGGCGATCGCCGCGCGGTTCGGCGGCGCGCTGCACTTCTACGATGCGACCGCGCCCGTCGTCACCGCCGAGAGCGTGGACCGCGCGCACACCTTTACGGGCGACCGCTACGGCAGGGGTACGGGCGACTATATTAACTGCCCCATGAACAAGGCGGAGTACGAGCTGTTCGTTCGGGAACTTCTCGCCGCCGAAAAGGTGACGCTCCGCGACTTTGAAAAGCGGGAGATCTTCGAGGGCTGTATGCCTGTTGAGGTCATGGCGTCCCGCGGGAAAGACGCGCTGCGTTTCGGTACGTTCAAGCCCGTGGGGCTGGCGGACGGGGAGGGAAAACGTCCTTACGCCGTCTTGCAGCTCCGCCGCGAGAACGAAGAGGGAACGCTTTTGGGGCTGGTCGGCTGCCAGACCAATCTTAAATTCGGCGAGCAGAAGCGGGTGTTTTCCATTATTCCCGCGCTGAAAAACGCCGAATACGAGCGGTACGGCGTCATGCACCGCAACACGTTTTTAGACGCGCCCAACGTTCTCAACGCCGATTTTTCCGCCAAGGATTCGCCCATGCTCTTCTTTGCGGGGCAGATCACGGGCGTGGAGGGGTACGTGGAGAGCGCGATGAGCGGACTGCTCGCGGCGATCCATTATCTTGCAAAATTGCGCGGAAAAACGCCCGTCGTGCCGTCTGCGGCGTGCGTGTGCGGCGCGCTCTCGCGATATATCGCAGCCCCGAACAAACATTTCCAGCCCATGAACGCCAATTACGGCATTTTAAGCGGGTTGGAGATCAAGGATAAAAAAGAGAAAAAACGTCTGATGGCGGAGCGTGCGCTGAAAGAGATCGAACTCTTCCGCGCTTCGCTCGATGAATAAAGGAGGAACAATATGGAATTTCGCGGTACGACCATCTGCGCCGTCAAGAAGGACGGCGTTACGGCGATCGCAGGCGACGGACAGGTCACGATGGGCGAGTCGGTCGTCTTTAAGAACACGGCGATCAAGGTGCGCCGCATTTACGGCGGCAAGGTCATTCTGGGCTTTGCAGGCTCTGTGACGGACGCGTTTGCGCTCTCCGAACGCTTTGAGGGAATGCTTAACAAGTTTGCGGGCAACCTCATGCGCTCTGCGGTGGAGCTTGCCGATATGTGGCGGAGCGATAAGATCGGCAGGAAGCTGGACGCGATGATGATCACGGCGGACAAGGATACGCTTCTGATCCTCTCGGGAACGGGCGAAGTGATTGAACCTGACGAGGGCATCTGCGCCATCGGGAGCGGCGGCAACTACGCGCTCGCCGCGGCGCGCGCGCTTGCGCAGAACACCGATTTTTCCGCAGAGGAAATCGCGCGCAAGTCGCTGAAAATCGCAAGCGAGATCTGCGTCTATACGAACGATCACATCATCTGCGAAACGGTGTAAAAGGGTTCACACTTTTTTCCGCGAACTGACGTCGTCGCGGCGGAGCGCCCCCTGCGGGTGGTTCGGCGCAGCCGAACACCACGCTTAAAACGCTCGCCGCTCCTCTTCGCAAAAAATCTTTCTTTGAAATCTTTTTTGCGAGTGCTGCGGTACAATAATTCCGTGAGGGTGAGAGACAACCCGCTGGCGCAAGATACAGCTTGCCTCCCTCCGAGAGGGAGGTGTCACGGCAAAGCCGTGACGGTAGGAGTTTTTGTCCTCCCTGTGCAAGGGTGAGCCATGCATAATGCGCACCGGCGCAGTGCGCTGTGCGCGCATGGCGAACTAAGGAATTGCCTTTATCAGCGGCAATTCCGTGCCCGCAGGCGGCACACTACATTGGTGCCGCCAAGAGGGTGGCGCAGCAAAGCTGCGACGGAAGGGTTGTCTTGCTATAATTCGTTGCAAAAGGCGTCACTTGTTATGCCTTTTGCGCCCCCAGTCTCACGACTTTTTATTTCATCAGTTTGAAAGAAAAAGTGTGAATAAAGATAAGGAGAAATAACTATGGATTTATCCCCCAGACAGATCGTAAACGAGCTCAATAAACATATTATCGGGCAGGACGAGGCGAAAAAAGCCGTCGCCATCGCGCTGCGCAACCGTTACCGCCGTTCGCAGCTCTCCAAAGAACTGCGCGACGAGATCACGCCCAAAAATATCATTATGAAAGGTCCCACGGGTGTGGGTAAAACGGAGATCGCACGTCGGCTCGCCAAGCTCGTCAAAGCTCCGTTCATCAAGGTCGAAGCGACCAAATACACCGAAGTCGGTTACGTCGGCAAGGACGTTGAAGGCATGGTGCGCGACCTCGTGGAGTGCGCCGTCCGCCTTGTAAAGGACGAAAAGACGGCGGAAGTCTCCGTAAAAGCGACGGAAACGGCGGAACAGAAAATGGTCAAGATCCTTGCCGAGGTCAAGAAGAACGACCGCGGCGAGACGGCGCGCGAAGTGTTCGAGGCAAACCTCCTCGATTCCCTCCGCAAAGGCACGTTCGATAAACTCGTCATCGAGACGGAAGTGCAGGACGAGCCGAAGAACATGGAGCTTGTCCCCGGGGGCGCAGCCATCAATCTCGGCTCGATCTTCGGCGATATGCTCCCCAAAAAGAAGAAAAAACGCAAGATCACCGTGAGCGAGGCGATGAAGATTTTTATCGCCGAGGAAGCGGAAAAACTCATCGACGACGACGCAGTCAAGGACGAAGCGCTCCGCCGCGCCGAGAACGACGGCATTATCTTCATCGACGAGATCGATAAGATCGCCGCAAAGGGCAACACGGGCGGGGCGGACGTCTCGCGCGAGGGCGTCCAGCGCGATATTCTGCCCATCGTCGAGGGCAGCACCGTCATGACGAAGTACGGTCCCGTCAAAACGGACTATATGCTCTTTATTGCGGCGGGCGCGTTCCACGTTGCGCGCGTCGAGGACCTCATTCCCGAGCTGCAAGGGCGTTTCCCCGTCTCCGTCGAGCTTTCCTCGCTGACCAAAGAGGACTTCGTGAATATCCTCACCAATACTGAGCACTCCATCACGCAGCAGTACGCGCTGCTCCTTGCGGTCGATCATATCGATCTGAAATTCACGCCCGACGCGATCGAGGCGATCGCTGAGATCTCCGAAGAGATCAACCTCACGAGCGAGGATATCGGCGCGCGCCGTCTGCACACCGTTATGGAATTTCTGCTCGAAGATATTTCGTTCAACGCGGGCGGCGGCGACTACCCCGTCGTCACGGTGGAGATCGACAGAAAGTACGTGGAAGAGCACCTCGCCAAAATCACGAAAGACCGCGATTTGAAGAAATATGTTTTGTAAGGGGTTCACACTTTTTCTTTCAAACTGATGAAAGAAAAAGTCGTGAGATTGAGAGACAACCCGCGGGTGCGCCTGCGGCTGACCGCTGGTTTGTCTCAACCGCGCCAATGGGAAGCGCGGTTTCGGTCACGAAATTGCCCTTGATATGGCAATTTCTCAGTTCGCGCATACGCCGAAGTCCCACAGGGGCTGTCGGCATAACGTACGCGCTCACCTCTCGGCGGCGATAAATGGCAACAGTATAGCACGCCGCCTTCACTCTTTCCGCAAAAGCCGCGTGAGCGGCACATAGGGGCGCAAAAGGCATAACGCAGTGACGCCTTTTGCAACCATTTTTAAGCAGGGAAACCCTGCTTGCGCGAGTGATTGATAGCGGAGTTTCCGCGAAATGAAAAGCCATAACAAGCGAAGGCTTTTCATGTGATTTATAACAAGTTCTCAAATTTTTAAGAAAATAGACGTAAGGAATTTACCATGATTCAGATTCCCAAAGGCTGTAAAGACGTACTGCCGTCGCAGGTATATGCGTGGCACAAGCTGGAAGACGCGGCGCGCTCCGTTGCGCAGGCGTACGCGTTCAAAGAGATCCGTACGCCCGTCTTTGAGCATACCGAGCTGTTCGCCCGCGGCGTGGGCGATACGACGGACATCGTCAACAAAGAAATGTACACCTTCCTTGATAAGGGCGGTCGCTCCGTTACGCTCCGTCCCGAGGGGACGGCGGGCGTTGCGCGCGCTTTCCTCGAACACGGACTTGCGGGCGGCGTTCTGCCATTCAAGGCGTACTATCTCATTTCGGCATTCCGCTACGAGCGTCCGCAGGCGGGGCGACTGCGCGAGTTTCATCAGTTCGGCTGTGAACTGTACGGTGCGGCGGGCGCAGCGGCGGACGCGGAGATCATTTCCCTTGCCGATACGTTCTTAAAAAAGCTGGGACTGAAGGAAGTCGCATTGCAGATCAATTCCATCGGCTGCAAGCACTGCCGCGCACGCTATCACGAGGCGCTGAAAGCATATTTCGCGCCCCATATCGGCGAAATGTGCGGCGACTGCCGTTCGCGCTTTGAAAAGAACCCCATGCGTATTCTCGACTGCAAGGAAGAGGGGTGTAAGGCGATCGCGGCGGGCGCGCCGCGTATGCTCGAATATCTCTGCGGCGACTGCCGCGCGCACTTCGAATCGGTGAAAAATCTGCTCTTAAAAGCGGGCGTCGGATTCACGGTCAACCCGTCCATCGTGCGCGGGCTGGACTATTACAGCCGTACCGTGTTCGAGTTCGTCTCTGCGGCGGCGGGCGCGCAGGGAACGGTGCTCGGGGGCGGGCGGTACGATACGCTCCTCGAACAGATGGACGGCAAGAGCGTGCCTGCGGTGGGATTCGCGGCGGGCATGGAGCGGCTTCTGATGGTCATGGAGGCGGAAAACTGTATGCCGCCCGCGGACACGGGCGCCGCGTGTTACCTCGCGGGTATGGACGCGCCGTCGCGCGAAAAGGCGTTCCTGCTTGCCGAAGAACTGCGCAGAGAGGGGATCTCCTGCGAGGTCGATCTGATGGAGCGTTCCGTCAAGTCGCAGTTCAAGTATGCGGATAAGACGGGCGCGCGTTTCGTGGCGGTGCTGGGCGAACGCGAACTTGCCGAGGGCGCGGCGCAGGTCAAGGATATGCGCGCTTCCTCCTCGGAATGTGTAAAATTTGAAGAATTGGCAAACTATATACAAAGGAGATTATAATTATGGCAAAGAACGTGAAAGAAGTTTCGGGCGCAGAGCTTGAAGAACTCATCAAAACGAATACCGTCGTGTGCGACTTCTGGGCGAGCTGGTGCGGTCCGTGCCGTATGCTTGCGCCCGTCCTCGACGAGGTGGCGGGCGAATTCGCCGGAAAGGCGGTTTTCGTGAAAGTGGACGTGGACGCCAACGGCGACGTTGCGCAGAAGTACGGTATCATGTCCATTCCAAACGTCATCGTGTTCAAGAACGGCGAACCTGCGGCGAACAGCCTCGGCTATGTCCCCGCCGCTGCGCTGAAATCTTTCCTCGAACAAAATCTGTAAGACGTTATCTGTAAGACGTTTCGTGCGCGCCGCCCGAATTTTCGGGCGGCGCGCACATTTTTATCATATGCTGAGGAAAAAACCGAACATTTTCTTGCAATCTCGTGCCGATTCTGTTATAATACTGAAAAACACATCAAATACGGGAGAAACGCATGATCGATCTTACCACTGTCAGAAATACCGACCCCGAAGTCTGCATGGCGATGGAGCAGGAACTCGCGCGCCAGAGAGGAAATCTCGAACTCATCGCGAGCGAAAACATCGTCTCGCCCGCCGTTATGGCGGCGATGGGCAGCCACCTCACCAACAAGTATGCGGAGGGCTATCCCGGCAAGCGCTACTACGGCGGCTGCGAATTTGTCGACGTCGTTGAGAACCTCGCGCGCGACAGACTCAAAGAGATTTTCGGGTGCGATCATGCCAACGTGCAGCCGCATTCGGGCGCGCAGGCGAACTTTGCGGTCTATTTCGCGATGCTCAAACCGGGCGATACGATCATGGGTATGAACCTTTCGCACGGCGGTCACCTCACGCACGGTTCGCCCGTCAATATTTCGGGGAGCTACTTCAATATCGTTCCTTACGGCGTGTCCGCCGAGACGGAGACCATCGACTACGATGAAATGGAGAAGATCGCGCTGAAATGCAAGCCGAAGATGATCGTCTCGGGCGCGAGCGCATACCCCCGCATTCTCGACTTCAAGCGCATCCGCGAGATCTGCGATAAGGTCGGCGCGCTCATGATGGTCGATATTGCCCATATCGCGGGACTTGTGGCGGCGGGGCTTCATCCCAATCCCGTACCCGTTGCCGATTTCGTTACGACGACCACGCACAAGACCCTGCGCGGACCGCGCGGCGGCGTCATCATGTGCAAGGAACAGTACGCCAAAGCGATCGACAAGGCGGTTTTTCCCGGGACGCAGGGCGGACCTCTGATGCACGTGATCGCGGCAAAGGCGGTTGCCTTCAAGGAGGCGCTTTCGCCCGAGTTCAAGGTCTATCAGCAGCAGATCGTGAAGAACGCCGCGGCAATGGCGGACCGCTTCACCAACAACGGCGTGCGTCTTGTTTCGGGCGGCACGGATAACCACCTGATGCTCGTCGATCTCAGAAAAGAGGGGCTTACGGGCAAGGAGCTGGAAGCGCTTCTCGACCGTGCGCACATTACGGCGAACAAGAACACCATTCCGTTCGAGACGACGTCGCCGTTCATCACGAGCGGCGTGCGCATCGGAACGCCGTCCATTACGGCGCGCGGCATGAAGGAGACGGAAGCCGTTCAGATCGCCGACCTCGTCACGGAAATCATCGAAAGCCGCGAGGCAGCCGTTGCCGACGTCTCCGGAAAGGTGAAAGCGCTCTGTGAAGCGTTCCCCATCTACGAGAGAGAAATTCTGTAATCCATGAACTAAAACC
>CALVMN010000024.1:0-27625 GCA_944346365.1 Candidatus Gallimonas merdigallinarum | reverse complement strand
AAAAAGATTTCACAGAAAGATTTTTTGCGAAGAGGAGCGGCGAGCGTTTTAAGCGCGGCGTTCGGCGCAGCCGAACCACCCGCAGGGTGCGCTCCGCCGCGACGACGTCAGTTCAAAAAGAAATTCGTGAATATTTTTACTCCTCCTTCCCCAGCGACTGCGGCGTGACGGAAAAGGTGTTGGAAATTCCGTCGCGGGCGAAATCGTAGGGAAGTTTCGCGACCGATTCGAGCGACGCGAGCGCGCCGTGGCTGTCGCGCCCGTGCATGGGGTTCGCCCCGGGCGCGAGCGGTTCACCCGCACGGCGGCCGTCGGGCGTGTTGCCCGTCTTTTTACCGTAAACCACGTTGCTCGTGATGGTGAGAATGGACATGGTAGGCACGGAATTGCGGTATGTGGTGTGCGATCTGACCATGTTCATAAACGTTTTGACGAGCCAGACGGCGATCTCGTCGGCGCGGTCGTCGTTGTTGCCGTACTTGGGATAGTCGCCCTCGATCCTGAAATCGGTGACGATGCCGTCCGCGCTGCGGATGGGATAGACCTTGGCGTACCTGATCGCGGAAAGACTGTCCGCCGCGCAGGAGAGCCCCGCAATGCCTGTGGCGAAGAAGCGGCGCACCTCGCTGTCGTGCAGCGCCATTTCGAGCGCCTCGTAGCTGTATTTATCGTGCATATAGTGAATGACGTTGAGCGTATTCACGTACAGCCCCGCGAGCCAGCGCATCATCTCGGTGTACTTTTCGACGACCTCGGCGTAGTCGAGCGGACCGTCGCCGAGAATGGGCGCGAAGTGCGGCGAGACCTGCAACGGCTTGCCGTTCTTATCCTTATCCAGCTCGTCTTTGCCGCCGTTGACGGCGTACAGAAGGCACTTTGCAAGGTTGGCGCGCGCGCCGAAGAACTGCATATCTTTGCCGACGCGCATACTCGAAACGCAGCAGGCGATACAGTAATCGTCCCCCATCTCGGGGCGCATCAGATCGTCGCTCTCGTACTGAATGGCGGACGTCTGAATGGAGATCTCGGCGCAGAACTCTTTGAACGCCTTGGGCAGCCGTTTGGACCACAGCACCGTGAGGTTGGGTTCGGGCGCGGGTCCGAGGTTGACAAGCGTGTGCAGAATACGAAAACTGTTCTTGGTGACAAGCGTTCTGCCGTCCGTTCCCATGCCGCCGATGGATTCGGTGACCCACGTGGGATCGCCGCTGAACAGCTCGTTGTATTCCCTGATACGCATGAACTTGACCACGCGCAGTTTCATGACGAAATGGTCGATCAGCTCCTGCGCCGCCTCCTCGGTGAGCGTTCCCTCGTCGAGGTCGCGCTGGATATAAATATCGAGGAAGGTGGAATTTCTGCCGATGCTCATCGCCGCGCCGTTCTGATCTTTGATCGCGCCGAGATAGCCGAAATACAGCCACTGAATGGCTTCCTGCGCCGTCTCCGCGGGGCGGGAAATATCGAAGCCATACTCCGCCGCCATCGCTTTGAGCGCTTTGAGCGCCTTGATCTGCTCGGCGATCTCCTCGCGGTCGCGGATCTTGTCGGGCAGCATATCGCCGTCCAGAAGGCTCTTGTCCTCTTCCTTTTTCTTAATGAGGAAGTCCACGCCGTACAGCGCGACGCGGCGGTAGTCGCCGACGATGCGCCCGCGCCCGTAGGTATCGGGCAAGCCCGTCAGGATATGCGCGTGACGGGCAAGGCGCATCTCGGGCGTGTACGCGTCGAACACGCCGTCGTTATGCGTCTTGCGGTATTTGGTGAAAATTTCCTTGACGCGGGGGCTGAGTTCGTAGCCGTACATTTTGAGCGCCTCTTCCGCCATGCGGATGCCGCCGAAGGGCTGCAAAGAACGCTTGAAGGGCTTGTCCGTCTGCATTCCGACGATCTTTTCCAGATCTTTGTTGAAGTAGCCCGCCTTGTGGCTCGCTACCTGCGAGACGATCTCGGTATCGGCGTCATAGACGCCGCCGCGGGCGCGCTCCTCCTTGGTAAGCTCCATCACCTGCGCCCAGAGCTGTTTCGTCGCCTCGGTGGCGGGCGCAAGGAACGCGCCGTCGCCCTCGTAAGGCGTATAATTGCGTTGAATGAAGTCGCGCACGTCTACGTCGCTGCACCACTTGCCGCGCTCGAACGCGCGCCATGCACGATTTTCCATAAGTTCCTCCCGTATATTTATTTTGTCACCTGTATGTTCCGCTTATTCCCCCGTCTTGGCGTCCAGCCAGACTTCGAGGATCTCCTCGGGCTGATAGCCCGTACACCGCGCGATCTCCGCGCCGTCGCGGTAGACGATGAGCGTGGGAACGCGCTCGATCTGCAATGCCTGCGCCTTTGCCGCCGTCTCCTGCGTGAGTTCGAGATGGCGGACGGGAATGCCGCGCGCCGCCGCCAGCCTGTTCACGACGGGGAGCAGCGTAAGGCAGTTCGCGCACGATTCGCCGCTGACTTCCAGAAGTTCGTATTTCATACTCTTCTCCTTATCTCTTCGGGGCGTACTTCCCCGCGCCGAGAATGCGCTTGGCGTTGTCCACCCGCTCGGGCGACGGCGGCTGCACGCCTTCGAGCGGGTACGCCCTGCCCAAAGCGCGGTACTTCTGCACCCCCATCGTGTGATAGGGCAGCACCTCGACGCGCTCGACGCATTCCAGCGTATCGAGGAAGGCGCGCAGTTCGCGCAGCGCGCTGTCGTCGTCCGTCAGTCCGGGCACGAGCACGTGGCGGATCCACATGGGTTTTTTATGCGCGTTGAGATACCTTGCAAATGCGAGCGGCTTTTCGTTGCTCCTGCCCGTGAGTTCGCGGTGCGCCTCCTCGCCGATGTGCTTGACATCGAGCAGAAACAAATCGGTCAGGGCGAGCAGCCGTTCGTAACGGGGATCGTTCCCGTCGAAACAGATTCCCGACGTGTCCACACAGGTGTGGATATTTTTCCGTTTGAGAAGGGTGAAAAGTTCGATGAGAAAATCGAGCTGCATGAGCGGCTCTCCGCCCGAGACGGTCACGCCGCCCCTCTCCGCGAAATAGCTCTTGTATTTGAGCGCCTCGGCGGCGACTTCCTCCGCCGCGACTTCCCGCCCGCCGTCCGCGTTCCACGTATCGGGATTGTGGCAGTACTTGCAGCGCATGGGACAGCCCTGCATGAACACCACGAAACGGATGCCCGGTCCGTCGACCGTACCGAACGATTCGTAAGAATGAATGCGACCGTACATTCCGCGCCTCCCTCCCGCCGCGTTCGCGGGGTCAAAAAAGGCAATTTTTACCCGACGGATAAAAATTGCCCAGACGAACGGCGTTGATTCCCTGCGGTTCCATGCGGTGCTCCGCTCTTCGTCAGTTGCCGCAGGGGTGTGCTTCTGAGAGCGCCTCTATCATAACACAGCTTGCGCGCCTTGTCAAGGATACACGCGCAAAAAGTCGAAAAATATTTTTCCGCAAATACCAAATATTGTGTTAAATTTATTTTTTGAACACAATATTTTGTATGCGAATTTGCCGAGAACACAATGCGCGGCGCGCGGGGAGCCCCCGCGCGCCGCGCAGAAACGCTTCTTTCCGGTTTCCGTCAAAGAGTGATGCTGACCTCCTCGCCGTCTGCACTCACGACGTGCAGGAGTTCCAGCCTGCGGTGCGTGCGGCGCGCCTCTTTTACGATCCGCATGATCTTTGCGCGGTGCGCGCGCAGAAACGCCGCAAGCTCCGCGTCCTCTTTGCAGCCCCACTTTGCGATCGCCCGAAGGCACAGCCCCGTCGGCAGACGGAGCGAAAGGCGGAATTTTCCCGCACGGACTCTGAGCTTCATTCGATCCGGATCTCCACCACGTCGCCGTCCGCGCTCTGCACTTCCATGAGCTTACCGACGACGCCCTGCCTGACAAGCGCAAAGATCTGTTTGAAATCGATATTTTTCATGGCGTCGCCGCCCTTATCCGAACTGAACAGGTTGAGATTCCCGTCGCTGAGGAGCAGTTCCGCGAGCGCAAGCGGCAGATTGATATTCACCTTATCCCCGTCGCCGCTCAGAACGCGGATACGGAGGAGCATTTTGCTCGGATCCACCGCCTCGGGATCGACCGCGGCGACCGTATGCTTCTGCGCCCCCAGAAGTTCGTCCGTGGTGATATGAAAGAGTTCCGCAAGTTTGGGCAAAAGGGAAATGTCGGGCGCGGTGAGGTCGTTCTCCCATTTGCTGACCGCCTGCGCCGTGACCGAGCAAGCCTCCGCGAGCTCCGCCTGCGTGAGATTCGCCGCCTTCCGATAATATGCAATGCGCTGACCGAGTGTGTTCATACCGTTCTCCTTCCGACGCCCTGCGCCGTATTTTTCCCTTACAGTATACTGTAAGGGAGTAATACGAACCCGATCAAAAGCGGAAACTGTGCGCTCATACATTGTTGAAGCCTTTGCCCGTGCCACACGGCACGCGCTGCGGGCTTCGCCTTGTCTGACCGCCCATCTTGCCGCTTTTGATTGCTACGCACCTTTGGCGTTCACCTTATTTCCTTCTCAAAATTCTTTTTGAAAGAATTTTGAGAAAAAGGAGCGGCAAACGCATAAGGCGCGGTGTTCGGCTTTGCCGAATCACCCGCAAAATTCGTTTCGCCGTGACGCGATGACGCAGCTATACAAGCGTATTGCAAGGAAGATGAGCAAAAAGATGCCGCCAAAGGCGTGGTTCGTATTTTTCCCTTACAGTATACCTTGATTTACGCCCGATTTCCAGCGACGGGACGTTGAATTTTGCAAACCATTCGTTGATTTTTTATCAACTGACGGTTGTTTTTGCAAAAACGCCCCGCGGCGAAGGCAGCGGGGCGTACAAATCAGCGCAGAGACGCGCCGAAATTCTTTTCGAGCGAAGAGAGGATCTTTTTGAAGAACGCGTCGGCGTTTTCGGGCGCGATCGGCTTATCCCCTTCGGGAACGAAGGTGATGTGCATCGCCATGCTCTTTTTGCCAACGCCGAGGCGGGGTCCGCGGAATACGTCGAACAGTTCCGCCTTCTTCGCCGCCTTGCACGCGCGCAGAATGCAGTCCGTGAGCCGGGCGCACGTCACGTCCTCGTCCACCACGACGGCGAGGTCGCGCACCACGGCGGGGAACTTCGGAATGGGTTTATAGGTGATGTCCGCGGCGAACTTACGCTCCATCGCCGCGTAGTCCAGCTCGGCGAGGTACACCTTCTTTTCGAGCGCGAGTTCCGCGGCGATGGCGGGGTGCAGTTCGCCCAGCCAGCCCGCTTCCTTCTCGCCCATCTTCACGGCGGCGGTGACCCCGGGGTGCAGGAAAGGTTTTTCCGCGCGCTCGAACACGAGCCGCAGTCCGAACGCTTCGGCGAACGCCTCGACCGCGCCCTTGACGTCGAAGAAATCCCCTTCGCCCCACAGCGCGAGCACGAGGTGTTTGCGCTCGGCGGGCAGCTCCCGCAGGGGCAGTTCCTCGGGAAGATAGACGTTCGCAAGCTCGAAGAGCCTGCCCGCGTCGTTGCCGCGGCGCACGTTGCGCACGACGTTCGCAATCATGCTCGGCGCGAGAATGGTGCGCATGACGGAGAGGTCCTCGCCGATGGGATTGAGAATTTTCACGGCTCTGCGCTCGGGCGCGTCCGCAGGCAGGCGCAGCAGATCGAAATCCTTGGGCGAATAGAAGGAGTAGTTGCACGCCTCCATGAACCCTTCGCCCGCAAAGACGTTCTTGCACTTCGCCTCCGCCTTCTGCGCGGGATCGAGTCCGCCGCGTGTGACCGTCGCCGCCGCAAGGAAGGTCGGCCTGATATGTTCGTAGCCGTAGGAACGGATGATCTCCTCGGCAAGGTCGGGATAGTCCTCGACGTCGTCGCGCCACAGCGGCACCGTCACGGACATGCCCCCCTCTTTTTCCGTCACGCCGAATCCGAGCCGTTCGAGAATGGCGCGCATTTCGTCGTGCGGGACTTCGACGCCCAGCAGCTCGTCGATGCGGCGGTAATCCGTCTCCACGGTGCGGGGGGTAAGGCTCTCGGCGTTGACGTCGGCGCGGTACGCGGTCGGCTTGCCGCAGCCCAGCTCCTGTACGAGATGGAGCGCCCTGTTCATGGCAAATTCGCAGGTGTACGCGTCCACGCCCTTTTCAAAGCGGGCGGAGGAGTCGGAACGCTGCCCGAGCGCGCGCGAGGTCTTGCGTACGCTGTCGCGCGCGAACTTCGCCGCCTCGAAGAACACCGCCGAGGTATCGGGCTTGATCTCGCTGTTGAGACCGCCCATGATGCCCGCAAGGGCGACGCCCTTCTCGCCGTCGCAGATAAGGAGGTTTTCGGGCGTGAGCGTAAATTCCTTTTCGTCGAGCGTGACGATCTTCTCCCCTTCGCGCGCGCGGCGGACGACGATTTTTCCGCCTGCAAGGAAGTTCCTGTCGAACGCGTGCATGGGCTGCCCGAGTTCGAGCAGGACGAAGTTGGTGATGTCCACAACGTCAGAGACAGAGCGCAGTCCGCACAGCGCAAGGCGGCGGCGCATCCAGCGGGGTGAAACGCCGATCTTCACGTCCGCCACATAATGCCCCACATAGCGGGGGCAGAGCGCAGGCTCTTCCACCGTGACGGGAATGCGGACGTCCGTCTTTACCGCGGTATAGTCGGTCGCGGGCGCGCGGAGCGGCTTTTTGAGGATCGCGGCGACTTCGCGCGCGATCCCGAACACGCTCTGACAGTCGGGGCGGTTGGCAGTGACGGCGATGTCGAACAGCCAATCGTCCAGCCCGACGACGGGGCGGATATCCTCTCCGACGGGCGTATTCTCATCGAGAATGAGAATGCCGTACGTTTCCGCGCCGTCGTACCAATCGTTGTTGATGCCCAGCTCTTCGCCCGAGCAGAACATACCCTCGCTCGCGACGCCGCGGAGCTTGCCCGTCTTGATCTTCTGAATGCCGCCCTCGTGCAGGACGGTCGCGCCGTCGAGCGCGCAAGGCACGATCGCGCCCGCAAAGACGTTTGTCGCCGCCGTGCAGATCTGTTTGACGCCGTGGCTGCCGCAGTCCACCGTGCAGACGGTGAGCCTGTCCGCGTCGGGGTGTTTCTCCGTTTTGGTGATGCGCCCCGTGACGACGCCCGTCACGTCTTTGCCAAGATAGGTCAGGTTCTCCACCTCGAATCCGCAGGAGAAGAGCTTCGCCTGCAATTCCTCGGCAGACACGTCGATATCCACATAATCTTTTAACCAGCTGAAAGGTACTACCATAATAAACTCCTCTATGTTTCACGAATTTCTTTTTGAACTGACAAAAAGAAATTCCGTGAGATTCAGGAAAACCCAACAGTCGCTTGCGCTTTGTGTTTGGTTTTCCTCGCCGCCGCTGTTTGGCAACAGTATAGCTCGCGGCGGCTCACTTTTCCGCAGAAGCCGCGTAAGCGGCAAATCGTGTTGCAAAAGGCATAACAAGTGACGCCTTTTGCAACAAATTTTAACTCCCGAAAGCTATTAAATCACTCGCGCAAGGAGGCTACGCCTCCGCCCGCGCCCCGCATTTGCGCATACCTGCGCTTACGGGGAAAGCGTGAAGGCGGCGATGCTAAACTGTTGCTATTTATCGCCGCCGAGAGAAAACACGCGGTCAGCCGCAGGCGCGCCCGCGGGTTGTCTCTCAAACTCACGACATTGTCGTACCACAGCTCTCGCAAAAAAGATTTCGCAGAAAGATTTTTTGCGAAGAGGAGCGGCGAGCGTTTTAAGCGCGGCGTTCGGCGCAGCCGAACCGCCCGCAGGGTGCGCTCCGCCGCGACGACGTCAGTTTGAAAGAAAAAGTGTGAACTTACTCATTTAAATTGTTCCAGAAAGCGCACGTCGTTTTCGGTGAGCAGTTTGATGTTGTTGATGCCGTATTTGAGCATGGCGATGCGCTCGATGCCCATGCCGAACGCAAAGCCCGAATATTCGTCGGGGTCGATGCCGCAGTTTTCGAGCACGTGACGGTTGACCATGCCCGCGCCGAGAACCTCGATCCAGCCCGTTCCCTTGCACAGCGAACAGCCCTTGCCGCCGCAGGCGTGGCAGGAGACGTCCACCTCCACAGAAGGCTCCGTAAACGGGAAATAGGACGGGCGCAGGCGCGTTCTGCTCGACTCGGAGAACATGACGCGGGCGAACTCGTCGAGCATACCCTGCAAGTCGCACAGCGTGACGTGCTTATCGACGACAAGCCCCTCCATCTGGTGGAACATGGGCGAATGCGTCGCGTCGTCGTCCGAACGGAACACGCGCCCGGGCGAAAGCATCTTGATGGGCGGTTTCTTCTTTTCCATGAGCCGTATCTGCCCCGCGCTCGTCTGCGTGCGGAGCAAGATCCCGTCCGCCACGTAGAAGGTATCCTGCATATCGCGGGCGGGGTGATCGGCGGGCGTGTTGAGCGCCGTGAAGTTGTAGTAATCGTTCTCGATCTCAGGTCCTTCAAAGATCTCGAATCCCATGCCCGCAAAAATATCAATGAGCTGATTTCTCACGCGGGTGACGGGGTGCAGCGCGCCCTGCCTTGTCCGCCGCCCGGGCATGGTGACGTCCACCCGCTCGGTCGCGAGACGGGCGCCCATTTCGTTTTCGCGCAGTTTCGCGTCCAGCTCGGCGGCGCGCTCTTCGATGATGCGCCTTAAATCGTTGATCTGCTGTCCGAACGCGGGGCGTTCTTCGGGCGGAAGCTCTTTGAGCTTTTTATAGAGCGCGGCGACGCGCCCCATGCGCCCGAGAAAGCGCATCTTGACTTCGTACAGCGCGCGGCTGTCCGGCGCCGCCGCGATCGCCTCGACCGCCTCCTGCAAGATCTCTTCCAAATGCTTGTCCATACTCTGCTCCTTACAAAAATAAAAACCCTATGCAAAACGCATAGGGCGAACGTTGTCGCGGTACCACCTATTTTCGCGCGCAAACGCGCGCCTCCTTCCCCTTAACGCAGGATACGGCTTCGCTTGAAGTTCCGTTCGGCGGAGCGGCTGGCGGGGGAATACCGTGCACGGTCTGCATGAGACGCTTTCAGCCTGCGGCGTCCTCTCTCTGTGGGCAGACGGAAAATGCACGTCTCTTCCGCTTGATTGCCTGTAAATTCATTATAGGCGTTTCCGATCGAATTGTCAACGTTTTTTTGCCGTCTGCCGCAAAAACAGCTTTGCCGCCAAAATCACGACATTGTCATACCGCAGCACTCGCAAAAAAGATTTTGCAGAAAGATTTTTTGCGAAGAGGAGCGGCGAGCGTTTTAAGCGTGGTGTTCGGCTATGCCGAATCACCCGCAGAGTGCGCTCCGCCGTGACGACGTCAGTTCGAAAAGAAATTTGCGAACTCACCTAGTTATTCGTATACAACTGCCGGTATGGATTGCCGGAATCCGGCGTGAGGCGCACGAACGGCTCGGAGAGCACCTGCGCGGGATTCAGCCCGAACGCGGCGCAGTACTCGCGCAGAAGGTCGGCGACCTCGCCGTCTTGCAGCAGACCGACCTGCTCCGCCCTGACCTGCGCGGGGAGCGCGGCGGGGATCTCGGAACAGCGCAGATACATCTCGCCGCCGTGCATGCCCGTACCGCAGAAATTCCCGACGATGCCGAGCGGGTCGCGGTTTAAATCGAGCACGGCAATGACGCCGCCCGCCTGATATTCGCCGAGAAAGGACCCGACGACCCCGCCGACCACAATGGCGGGTCTCCGCTCGCGGTACGCCTTCATGTGAATGCCCACGCGGTAACCCGCGTCGCCGCGGATAAAAATTTTCCCGCCGCGCATGGCGTACCCCACCGCGTCGCCCGCGTTCCCGTTGACAATGATGCGCCCCGCGTTCATCGTATCGCCGACGGCGTCCTGCGCGTTTCCGTCCACGTACACGTCGCAGCCGTCGAGGTACGCGCCGAGCGCGTTCCCGGGCGTTCCGTGAATGCGGATCTCCCGCCCCGAAAGCCCCGCGCCGATATATCGCTGCCCCATGCACCCCTCGATGACGACCTCGCGGTCGGAAGAAGAACGCACGATCTCGTTGAGATTGCGGTAATCCAGCCCGCCTGCCTGAATGTGCATCTTATTGCCTCCTTTTCAATGTTTAGAGCGCGGCTCACTCGCCGGCATGGCGCACGCCCAGAATGGAAAGTTCCTTCTCCGTCAGCCCGATCCCGCGGAGCATGAGACGGTTGCCGCGCAGCGCCTCGATGGAGTTGATGCCCATGCCGCCCATCATCTCTTGCAGTTCGTGCGTCCATGCGGTGACGAGGTTGACGAGCCGCCGATAGCCCACGTCGGGATTGAGCCGCTTGACGAGTTCGGGCCGCTGCGTCGCGATCCCCCAATTGCACTTGCCCTCGTGGCAGGTGCGGCAGAGGTGACACCCAAGCGCGAGCAGCGCAGCCGTACCGATATAGCACGCGTCCGCGCCCAGCGCGATGGCTTTGACGAGGTCGCCGCTCGAACGGACGGATCCGCCCACGACGATGGAGACGTTGTCGCGGATGCCCTCCTCGCGCAGACGCTGATCGACCGACGCCAGAGCAAGCTCGATGGGAATGCCCACGTTGTCGCGGATGCGGGTGGGCGCCGCGCCCGTGCCGCCGCGGTAGCCGTCGATGGCGATGATGTCCGCCCCGCTGCGCGCAATGCCCGAGGCGATCGCCGCCACGTTATGCACCGCCGCGATCTTGACGATGACGGGTTTTTTGTACGCCGTCGCCTCTTTCAGGGAGAAAATGAGCTGACGCAGATCTTCGATCGAATAAATATCGTGGTGCGGCGCGGGAGAAATGGCGTCCACGCCCTTGGGGATCATGCGCGTGTCGGAGACCTCGTCCGTGATCTTCGCGCCCGGCAGATGCCCGCCGATGCCCGGCTTTGCGCCCTGCCCCATCTTGATCTCGATGGCGGCGGCGCTTTCCAGATACCTGCGGAACACGCCGAACCGCCCCGACGCCACCTGCACGATGGTGTCTTTGCCGTACCGATAGAAATCGCGGTGCAGTCCGCCCTCGCCCGTATTGTAGTAAATGCCCAGCTCCTCGGCGGCGCGCGCGAGGCTCTCGTGCGCGTTGTAGGAGATCGAGCCGTAGCTCATTGCCGAAAACATGATGGGCGTGGAGAGCGTGAGCTGCGGAGACATATTGTCTTTGATGCGCCCATTTTCGTCGCGCTCGATCTTCACCGTCTTTTTGCCGAGGTACACTCTCGTCTCCATCGGTTCGCGGAGAGGATCGATGGACGGGTTGGTGACCTGCGACGCGTTGACGAGCAGTTTATCCCAATAGACGGGATAGGGCTTGGGGTTGCCCATGGAGGAGAGCAGCACGCCGCCCGTGCCCGCCTGACGGTACACTTCGTTGATCGTGCCGCACTCCCAGTTGGCGTTGCGCTTATACGTATCGTCCGATTTCACGATTTTCAGAGCGTGCGTCGGGCAGACGCACACGCAGCGGTGACAGTTGACGCACTTCGTGCTGTCGGCAAGCATTCTGTTCGCGCGCTCGTCGAAACGGTGCACCTCGTTGGCGCACTGCCGTTCGCAGACGCGGCAGGAGATGCAGCGGTCGTAGTCGCGCACGACTTCGTACTCGGGATAGATAAACAGAGGATCCATTATCTGACACCTCCGTACAGCTCAAAAATGACGGGTTCGCCGCCGCGCGGGGCGCGCACATAGTCCGGCTCCGGCTCGATGACGCGGATCGCGCACTCCTCCGAGGCGATATACGCCCTGTCGCCGCGCTCCGCAACGACCATGGAGCGCAGTTTGAGGCGGTCGTTGAGCGCCATCAGTCCGCCCGTATAGCCGAAGATGATGGAGAACGGACCCGTGATGAGGAGAGACGGGAACATTTTGCGCAGCAGCTCTTCCTGCGCGCGCTCCTCGGCGGGCTTGCGCTCGATCGTCGACCAGAAGGACGCGGCGATCACCTTTGCGACCTCTTGCAGCGTAAGTTTCTGCTTGCGGCGGAGATAATCCACAATATAGGTGATGACCTCGGTATCCGTCTGCAAATTGCACTTATAGCCGAACATTTCGATATAGCGGCGGTTTGCATCGTACGAGGAGATCTCCCCGTTATGCACGATGGAATAATCCAGCAGTCCGAAGGGGTGCGCGCCGCCCCACCAGCCCGGCGTGTTCGTGGGGTATCTGCCGTGGCACGTCCACGCGTAGCCCTCGTATTCGTCGAGGCGGTAAAACCTGCCCACGTCCTCGGGATAGCCGACCGCCTTGAAAATGCCCATGTTCTTGCCGCAGGAAAAGACAAACGCGCCCCTGATCTCGGTATTGATGCGGTTGACGCAGCGCACGACGTACTCCTCCTCGTCGAGTTCGCGCGACTCCAATTTGCGCGCGTCGGGCAGGACGAAGTAACGGAAGAGAATGGGCGCGTCGCCGATGCCCTTCGTCTCGCGCGTGGGAATGGCGGACTGAAAGGCGATATCGAAATGCCGCTGAATGAAATCTTCCGTATTTTTCTTGGAAATCACGTCGTCGTAAAAGAGGTGAAAGGCGTAATAATCCTTGAATTCGGGATAAATGCCGTACCCCGCGAATCCGCCGCCCAGCCCGTTGGAACGGTCGTGCATGGTGGCGATGGAATCGATCATGCACGCGCCGCTCATGCGCCTGCCGCTGCGGTCGATGATGCCCGAAATGGCGCAGCCCGACGGATCGCGAAATTCTCCTTCTCTCATGGTCGCTCTCCCTTGCATAAAAATTCCGGATTTTCCTGCGGACGGCGCGCTCCTGCGCCCTTCGCGCATGACAGCCGCCCGCACGCCCCCGCACGGAATACGGCGGGAAGCGGAAGTAATTTTCAGTATATACCTCGCGAAATTATCCGTCAAATATTTTCACAGCTTATCAATATACCCGTTTTTTATACAAAAGATAAGCTCTGCTTATGCTCTCAACGACCCGAAAAAAAGAGTGCGCACAACCTCCCCTGTGTAAGGGTGAGAGGTGCGTTATGCGCAACAGCGCGGTGCGCTGTGCGCGCACGCCGAACTGAGAAATTGCCATTTCAGCGGCAATTTCTTGCCCGCAGGCGGCGCATTTTTGCGCCGACGAGGAACGGGCGTTCCGCCGATAAAGTTTGTTCGGCGATACGGCGGAAGTGTTCACTTTGTGACCGAACTTGCGCATTATATCATGAGCGTTCCGAAAATGTCAACAAAAATTATGACATTTCTTGGAAAAAACTTTCCCGCGCCTTTTATTCCCTCCGCATTTCGCCGTGAAAACAAAAAAATCTTCCCAAACGGGAAGATTTTTTTTGTTTCGCAAAATTTCCGCAAATAATTTGGATTAAGATGCGGGATGCACAGCGTTGTACAGCGCTTTGACCTGATTTTCCGTGAGTGCGCTGGTAACGACAAGGTCCTCAGCCCAAAGATACGTGTTGGTTGCGGTAGCGCCTGCAACACGTCCGCCGCTGGTTTCAAGCGCACTGAACAGACATTCAACAAATGTTCCCACAGTACCTGTTCCGGTAGAGGCTGCTCCGTCTGCCGCGTGCGTGAAAGCCAATTCACCGTTTTTATACATGAGAATCCCTTCCGTTTTGGTGATCGTGACCGTAATCGTACAACCGCCCGTGTTGAAAGTTTCCCATGGATTGGGACTACTTGCTGCCGGTCCCTGCGTCGCAGCCGTCTCAAATCGGTTCCAGCCTGTAAGCGTTCCGCTTGTCGTCACATTCGCATCCAAGCAACCGTCGCCGACGGTATACCCGTTACTCGTGATAACCGGCGCCCAATCGCTGGCTGCGGGTTGCTTAGTACCCTCAATCTCTGTCTCTACCATTGAGCCATTCTCCGGAATATAGAACATGATCGTCAGTCCGTTCTTTTCAAGATCTTTAAACGTACCGGCGGTATATACGGCTGCGCTTGCTGCATCAGCATCAACAGTATATATCGTGACGTCTTCGCCCAACGTCGTCTCAACCGTCTGACGCAACGCCGCGTCACTCGTCATATACTTGGGCTCATACCAATCGTAGACAGCTTCTGCGGCGGTATTATCAAGCTGGGTCGTTACAAGGAGATTAGACGCGGCGAGGTCGGAATATTGGTTTCCACCCGCAAACGTAAATCCGTCGCTTGCAATCTGCGAGAGAATCGCCCCGGCAATCGTTGCAACCGATACATTTTTCTCCTGAACGAGAGTTCCTGCGTAATTTACAACTTCAACGCCGTTGCGGTAGAATACGACCGACTCAACCTGACCGCCGCTGACATTGATGGACACAGTCACAAAGCAGTTATTGTAAAGATACATGGAATAGACAGCGTTGTTCTTGAATTGGTCTGCTCCCGGCCACACGTTTCCCGCCGTGGAGCCGAGATTCGGCAGTGTAATCATATTTCCGCCCGAAGCCACCTGCACGATAACTGCATTCCAGTCGTTAATCTCTTCGGAATCCAGCCAGAAGGAGAATGCAATGCCGCTTGTGGTAGAAACATTATCCAATGCCGGAACGGCAAGGCCGCTTGCGTCGCCTGCTTTGTTGTACAGAATCTGCACGCCGGTATCTGCGCCGAAAATATCGTCGGCGGCGGGAACGACGTCGAACGTCGCTGTGCCGCTTGCAATCATCTTGCTGTCGACCTTGAACTCGAATGTCGCCTGCAAGCCGTTTGCCCAAGCCTCCGTGCTCAGCTTATAGAGATTGTCGGAGAAATATTCCGCATAATCTTCCGTTGCGGGCGTGATCGTTAAGGTCTCTCCGATCTTATGCCCTTCCCAATCGATCTGATACTTGTAAACGACTTCTACCGTGAAATCGGCCGCCGAAAGCAGATGACCGATGGGAACGCTCGTGCCGTCCTTCAACACGGGATTGAACGTGCCGTCCGTAGTGGCAACGATGACGATCGGCTCGGGGCAGCCGTCCACGTCGCACTTTGCAACGAACATGCCCGCATACTTGCCCGAGTGCTCAAAAACAACCCCACCGTAGTTATGCGTGTGCTCCATAAAGTTGCCCGTTACGGCAACCATGCCGCGCGCGGCAACCGAAATCGTGCCGCCTGCGGCGTAATCCGTACCGCCTACCGTCCACCCTGTGAAGATCGTTCCGTCGATCAGGGTCATTGCATCTTTGCCGGGAAGCGTAACGGTAAACTGCTGCGTTTCCGGATCGAACGTAACATCCTCTTTTGCCAACGTAACGCCGTTCTGCACGTTTCCGCTGCCGAGGTCGAACGTGACCGTTGCCTGTGCGGGCGCGGTATCCCAATCCTGATCGCAGCCGCTGTTTGCGCAGGTCGCTTTGAGCGTGGTGGTCGTAACGGTATCATCTTCCGTCGCGTCGGAAGGCTGAACCTCGATCTCGATCTTATGTCCCGTTGCGGGGGTCGTGACCGTGAAAGAAAGTTCTTTGACAGTGCCTTCCGCCGCGTTCACGTTGTTATCTTTGAGAGCTTCGTCCGGAATCGTGTAGGTATATTCCTGCTCGCCCTGCGTTTCGCAGGTAGCGGCATTGCCTGTTACAGTGTAGACGTCTGCCGTATCCAACTCGGGCAGCGTGATTGTAAGCGTATTGCCGCAGCCGTCGTGCGCACAGGTCGCCGTCGCAGTACCCGTAGTGCTTGCGGAAGGCTGCTGCCTCACCGTCCATGCCTTGTACAGATGTCCCGTTGCCGGTTCGCCCGGAATGGACTGCACGTTGATCAGCAATTTATCAGATTCGTTTGTCTGCGTATGCGGAATGGTGTAATACAGCGTTTTCTTCGCGCTCTCCGTGCAGGTCGCTTTCGTGATCACATGATTGTACATTCCTGCCGTGGGAACCTCCGCATAGCCGCTTTCGTCCGCAGGAAGCATGGGAAGGTCAACCGTTATATCCTTACCCCCCCCCCACCACGGGCTTACCCGTTGCGACACCCGTTTCCGACGTGCTCGGCTCTTTCGTCATTCGCCAAGTATACTGCGTGTAAGCAACGGACTTCCACTGCGCGGTGATCATGACCGTACCGGTTACGGTATAGTCGCTCCCCGCCGCACGAAGTTCCGTCTCGCCCGTGACGAGCCAGCCCGTGAACTCCCAGCCCGTATCCGCGTCGGGCTCGTCGGGAAGTTTGATCGTCGTGCCGGGCGCGCCGGACCAACGATTTGGCACGGAATCGGAATCGGAATCGGAATCGGAATCGGGTTTCGCCGCGCCTATGCCCAGGTCATAATTCACATAGACCGTCGTGCCGGGCGTACCGGGATCGACGGGATCGCCTGCTGCCCAGCGCGCGTTGAGCGTAATATCCGCCGTGACGGTATCTTCCGCGAAATTCCACATGCCGTTATCCGTTCCCCAGCCGACGAAGGTGTAGCCTTCGCGCGCGGGAACGTTGTCAGGCTCTTCAAGCAGACTGCCGTCGCCGACTTCGACCGTGACCACGTCGACCTCACCGTCGCCGTTGCCGTCAACGCCGTAGTTGAACGTGACGGTGTGCTTCCCGCCGCAGGCTACGAGCGCAAAGGTGAGACAGCACATGAGGACCGTGAGAAGCAGCGCTTTTAAGATGCTTTTTCTCTTCATTGCACATTACCCCTTATATATAGTTATGAGAATATTTACATTATAATCTTATTTTGTCCGTTCGTCAAGAGTTCTCGGGAATTTTCCGCACGGAATTTTCATTTTTTACAGAAGTTTTCACACTGTTCTGTGAAAACTTCTCCGCAATCCGTTCCTGAGCCCGCGCGCCCGCCGAATCCTGCCGAGAACCCGGGCGCGAAAGCAGTATTTTCCATCAGCGGCAAAAAATACGTCATGAAACGCCCATTCCCGAAGAAATGCGCGCTATACTGATCGGGCGACGGGAAAAAGGAGTGATGTATGACGATTTTGCAGTATATAAGCGCGTTCCGCCTGTTCGGCGGCGACGTGCTCGTGCTCGGGCTGGCGGTGACCATCGCCGTTTCCGTGCTCAAAAAGACGGCGCTGAAAAACGCGCCCAAAAAGCTGTTCGTGTTCCTGCCATTTGCGCTCGGCACGATCGTTTTCGCGGCGTTCCGATGCCTGGCGGAGCTTTCCGCCGCACCGCTTACGAGCGACCTTGCGGCGACGTTCGAGGGCGGATTCGCCTGCGGCTGCGCGGCGACGCTGTACTATGTGGTTTACGAACAGTTTCTGCGCGTGAAGCAGTCCGCCGCAGGGAATACGGCGAACGCGGCAGCGGCGGAGAACACGGGGAGCGCGGAGAACGCCCCGACGGACGCGGCGGAAAGTTCTGCCGAAGAGACGGTGCGGACGCTCCTGAAAACGTTCGTCTCCGCCGAAACGGCGACGGAGGCGGCAAAGGCGCTCTCGGACGGTTACAAGGCGATGACGAAGGAGGCGTTCGGCGCGTTCGTTTCGGAGACCATCGCACGGTTTGCGCCCGCGCTTGGCGACGAAGCGCGTTCCGCGGCGGCGACGATGGTCGAAAACGTCTTTGGCGACAAGGCGAAGGCGGCGTAACCTTCCCGCGCGCGTTACGTTTCGTGTTACATTTTGTAACACATTGGGTACACAGCGTGTTACATAACGTGAAAACCATGTAACATACATGGTACACTCATGTTACACAGCGCGACAGCCCGAGAGACGGACTTTTCCCGTACAAAAGGTTCCCGCACCCGTTCAGGGCGCGGGAATTTTTTTTGCGCGCTTTCTCATACTGCCCGTGTATGAAAAACGTGAACGAAAAACTTGACGCAACCGCCGCGGCAATGAAAAAGCTCCTGCCCGCGCAGGACATCCTGCAATTCTCCTTCTCCGACGGGACGGGGCGGCAGTACGTCTGCTTTTTTGCCGACGCGATCACGGACAAAGACCTGTTGGGCGAGCAGGTGTTCCGCCCGCTCATGGAGTACCGCGGGGAGGCGCGCGCGAAAGAGATCGCCGCGCACGTTACCGCGCCCGAAGTGCGCACCGAGCGCGCGCTCGGAAAACTTGCCGCGGAGGTTCTGGCGGGCAATCCCGTCCTCCTGTGGGAGGGCATGGACGAGGGGCTGATCGCGGGAACGAAAAAAGTACCGTCGCGCGCCGTTGCGGAGCCGCCGACGGACGTGGCGATCAAGGGTCCGCGCGAGGGGTTCGTGGAGGACGTGAAGCTCAACACCGCGCTCGTGCGCAAGCGGCTGAAAACGGGCGAACTGAAAATCGAGTTCCTGACGGTGGGGAGGCGGTCGCAGACCGCCGTTGCCGTATGCTGGCTGGAAGGGACGAGCGTACAGAGCGCGGTGGACGGAGTCAAGGAAAAGCTCTCCGCCATCGACATTGACAACGTGCCCGATTCCTCGTATCTTGCGCGCTTTCTCTCCGGCCGACCCTATTCGCTCGTGAAACAGGTCGGGACGACGGAGAAGCCGGATATCTTCTGCGCCAAGATCGCGGAGGGGCGGGTCGGCGTCATCGCGGACGGTTCGCCCATCGCGCTCACGCTGCCGTATATGCTGGTGGAGGACTTCCAATCGAGCGAAGATTATTTCGTTCCCGCCGCACGCGCCACGTTTACGCGCTTTCTGCGGCTGTTCGCCCTGCTCGTCGCGATCTATCTGCCCGCGTTCTACATTGCCTCGCAGCTCTTCAAATTGCAGCTTCTGCCCGTAAAACTGCTTTTGACGATCGCGGGGAGCATTCAGGATATCCCCCTTTCGCCCTCGCTGGAAATGCTGCTCGTGCTGCTCGTGCTGGAAGTTTTAAACGAGGCGAGCATCCGAATGCCCAAATACGTGGGCATGGCGCTCTCGGTCGTGGGCGCGCTGGTGCTGGGCGAGACGGCGGTGAGCGCGGGTTTCGTCTCCACGCCCGCCATCATCATTGTGGCGTTCAGCGGGATCGGGCTTTACGCCGTTCCCAACCTCATCGAGGAGACGAGCGTTCTGCGGCTCGCGATGCTGCTCGTGGCGGGGAGCGTGGGAACGTACGCGATCCTCCTGCTCTCGGGGTTCGTCCTCATCTATCTCGTCTCGACGGAGAACTACGGCGTGCCGCTCGCCGCGCCCTTCGCGCCCCTGACGCGCCGCGACCTTCGTGACGCGCTCTTAAAATATAACCTCGCATCGTTGAAAACGCGCCCCGCCGCGCTCGGAAGTCCCAATCAAAGGAGGCAAAAATGAAACTCTCCGCAAGGCAGATCTGTTTCTTCCTCGCCGCCGTCGCGCCCGCGGGAAAACTCGTGCTCATGCCCTCGCAGCTCGTCGCGCAGGCGGCAAACGACCTGCTCCTGCCCGTCGCCCTGCAAATCCTCGCGCAGTCCGCGCTCGTGTTCGCCGTCCTGCTCCTTGCCCGAAACGGGCGCACCGTGTACGGTATGCTCTCGGACATGGTCGGGGGATTTTTCGCCAAAGCGGCGTGCGTTTTGTTTGCGGCGTTCCTGCTCTTCGCCGCGTTCGTCCCGCTCGTGGAACAGAAAATTCTCGTGCAGAGCATCTTCTACGACACGCTGCCCTCGTACGTCGCGTTCGCGCCCTTCTTCCTGTTCGCGGCGTATCTCTGCGCCAAGCCGCTCGCCTCGCTGGGCAGGGTGTGGGATATGCTTGCGCCTCTCTTCCTCGTCGGGATTCTGGGCGTGCTTCTTTTATCCGTCGGGAACGCCGATTTCGGCGCGCTCCTGCCCGTCGGCGCGGCGGGCGCGGGCGGATTCGGACGGGGCGTCGCCTACACGGCGGGCTGGTTTTTCGACGCGGCGCTCCTTCTTCCCCTCGTCGGGAAATTCCCCTACCGCAAGGGGCTTGCATGGAAGGGCGCGCTGTGCTATCTGGGCGGCGGCGTCCTGCTCCTCTTTTTCTTCGCCGTATATTACGGGATCTTTGCGGAGATCGCCGTGACGCAGCTCTTCGCCTTCGCGCACATGAGCAAATACTTTTCGGGCATTACCGCGCTGGGGCGAATCGACTACCTCTTTATCTTTGCGATCGCGTTCGTGATGGCGTTCTATACGGCGATGCCCGTACAGGCGGCGGTGGACGCCCTGACGGACGCGTTCGGGCATCGCCGCGTCCTTGCGCCCACGCTCTCGACCGCGTTCAACGCCGCGCTCCTCGCGCTCATGCTCGCGTTCAACTTCGTGCCGTCGGCAACCGTTTCGGCGATCACGCAGCGGGCGTTCTGGATCTTTCCCGTATTTGCCGCGGGCGCGCCCCTGCTGCTGCTCGCGCTCTCGCCCGTCTTAAATAAAAGGAGGGAACGCCATGCGCGCTAAACGCTTTTTGCGCTCTTTCCCCATGAAACTGTGGATCATTCTGGCGGCGATCGTTGCGATCACCTTTTTTTCCAACGATTTCGGGCTGGTGGATATTCAGAAAACGGCGATCATTCTCGCCGCGGGCATCGACCGCACGGCGGACGGATTTTCGCTCACGGCGCAGATCGCCGTGCCCAAGGGAAGCGACCGCACGACGGGCGGGACGTCGAGCGTGGAGATCGAGGGGCAGGGCGCGACCGTCTCCGACTGTATCTCCGCGATCTACGCCAAGACGGGCTGGGTGCCGAAACTCGTGTTCTGCGACCTCGTCCTGCTCGGCGAAGAGGCGGCGCGGGAGAACGCCTTTGACGCGCTCGACTTCTTCCTGCGCAACGAGTACGCGCCCGACTCCTGCCTGCTCGCCGTGTGCGAAGGGACTGCCGCCGATACGCTCAAAGCGACGAGCGCCATCGACGACGCCTCCTCCCTCGCGTTGGAAAAACTCTTTTCGGACGCGGCGAAAAAGTCGGGACGGGTGATGACGACGACGCTCCGCGAATTCGCGATCGGATACTACGGCAGGAGCGCGAGCGGATATATGCCCTATGTGCATATGACAAGTCAGAACGGCGCGCAGGGCGGCTCGGGCGGACAAAACGCAGCGGGCGGACAGAGTGCGGCGGGCGGACAGGGCGGGCAGGAAATGATTTTCAGCGCGGAACAGACGGCTGTTTTTTCGCAGGGGAGGATGACGGACGTGCTCACGGAAGCGGAGACGTTCGCGTTCAGCCTGCTGAAAGGCAACGTCTACGGCGGGACGCTCCCCTCGGACGGCATCACGCTTGCCGTGCTCAGAAACGACGGCTCCGTTTCGCTCGCGGAAGAGCCGACGCTCCAAGCGACGCTCTCCGTCGATCTGAAAGTGCGCCTTGCGGGACGGGACGCACCCTCTTCCCTTGAGAACGTGGCGAAAGACAGCGTGACGGAGGAGGAGCTTTCCGCCGCCGAATCGGCGCTGCGCGGGGCGATCTCCGCGCTCTGGGAGCGGTGCGCGCAGTCCGAATGCGACCTCTTCAACCTGCGCCGCACCCTGTACCGTCGCTCCGCCGCCGCGTACGGAAAATGGAAGGATACCGCCCTTTCGCAGATCGGAACGGAGATACGGGTCCGCATTGAAGGATTGCGATAAATCAGGTTCAGCGCCGCGGGATCCGCGGCGCTTTTTTCTGCGTAAATACGCAGCGCAGCAAAAAGTTACCCCCGCGCAGCCGCACGGGGGAGTGTTTGCAGATTGAGTATTCAGTTGTGATGTCGGGCAGAGTCCCTGTCTGCCGTCCGCCGTTCGCGGCTCTGCGTGCGGCGCGCTCCTGCTTCCGCGCGTTCCGATGCCACCGGTTGCATCTTCCCGTACGGCTGCCGATTTCCGTTCCGCGCAGGCGTTACCGGTCGCACGCCGTTGCTTCCCGTTCCTCAGAGCACGTTCTCCGTTTGCCGAGAGTTGATTGGCGGGGAGAGGGATTTTCTCGACTCCACTTTATCTATGTCGGGCTGATTGCCCATGCGGCAAGCGTACGATGCCGCGGTATGATCAGAAGTCGATTTAAAGCTCCGCCCCTCGGTTGGAATTGTACATTGGTCTGACCTCCTTCTACGAAATCTTCAATCCTTGGGAAATGAATCTGAACATAGCGCACCTCCCTTTCCTGAATTTTTCGGAAGACTTACTGCCTCGCTGTGTCTCCCCTGTGATCGGCGGATTTTCCCATCCGCTCGTCTCGGTTGATTTGCCTTTCGGCAGTTACCTGTTCATCGGACCGTCCTTCCTTGTGATTGAATAACATTTCATGAAAGTTATTTTCTTTTTGTACCTTTATTATACCACGGGTTTTCCGCTTGTCAATAGTTTTCGGAAAAAAATTTTAAAAATTTTTTGGCGCGGGAAAAAAGCGAAAATGCCGCGCCGAACAAGCGGGAGCACAAGCGGCAACGCCGCGTCGGAGCCGCTCCTTCGCGCTATCTTCCCATCTTTCCCCTTTCTTCGCGCGCGCGGGCGCGGCGGGCGCGGCTATAATAAATGAAAAAATCCGCGAGGTGACCCATGCGCCGCATTCCCCTGCGCCTGCCCGCCGCAAAGAGCGTTCTCGTCTTTTGCGCGCTGGCGGCAAGTATGCTCTTTTTCAATTTCGCCCTGCCGCAGAAGGAGCCGCTCTCCTTCGCCGTCTTTTACGCCGCCCTTGCCTGCGGGCGCAATCTGTTTGCAAGCGCAGCCGCCTATGCGATTGCCTCCGCCGCGTTCCTCTCCCTCGAAGGGTCGCTGTGCTGTATTGCGCAGGCGGCGCTTCTGCTGCTCGTATCTGCGCTGTACGCCCGATTCCGCCGCCGCGCGGGATATGAGCGCGTCGCCTACGCCGCCGTCGCGCAGCTCCCGTTCGTGTTCCTGTTCCCGCACGCGGGATACGCCGTCTTCCCCATGCCCATTCTCGCGCAGAAAGCGATCATCGCCGCCGCGATCGTTCTTTTGTCCGTCCTGACGGAATGCGCGATGCGCGCAATTTTTACGCGCGTATTCCGATGCCGCCTTTCGGGCGCGGAGTTCGCCGCGCTCGGGCTTGTATGGCTCATTCTCGGCATGGGGCTTTATAACGCGCTGGGCGGGATCGCCTTCACCGCGGTCTCCGTGCTTGCCCTGCTGAGCGCCGCCGCGCTCGTGGGGCGCGCCTCCATCGTTCCGTTCGCCGTCGTGCTCTCCCTGCCGCTGTGCGCCGTTCAGGTGAGCGCGATCCCCGCCGCCGTTTACGCCGCGTTCGGCTGCGTCACCCTCCTATTCGCTCCCTACGGCCGCGCCGCCTCCGCTTTGGCGGTCTTTGCCGTCTACCTTGCGGAACAGTGGTTTGCGGGCACATACGCCGCCGACGCGCTCACGATCGCGCTCGCCGTGCTCGCCTGCGCGCTGCCCGCCGTCCTCGTGTGCGCCCTTCCCGAAAAATGGCTCCGCCGCACGCGGCACAGTCTGCTCTTCTACCGCGAACGCGCCCTGCCGCGCATCGCCGTCAACCGCAGCCGCCGCGCCGTGGGCGAACAGCTCTACGAAGTCGCCGCGCTCTTCCGCGAGATCGAATGCGCCTTCCTGACGGACGGCGGCGAGGACGATTCCGAACGCCGTATCCGCGAAAAGCTCGTCTCCACGCTCTGCAAAAACTGCCGCAACGAAAAGGCGTGCCGCGAAAACGGCGCGCAGGAGAGTTTCGGGCGGCTCGTCCGCGTGGGAATGGCGAAGGGAAAAGTCAACCTCATCGACCTGCCCGCCGAGCTTGCCCGCTCGTGCGGGAACGCCGCGGGGCTGTTGTTTGCGCTCAACAAAGAGCTTGCGGAATACAGCCGTTTCGCGGCGCAGATGCAGGCGGCGCGCGAGGGGCGCAGGCTGCTGGCGCAGCAGGCGCACGGCGTGAGCGAAATTTTAAAGGACATCGCCCTCGCGCAGAGCGAGGCGTACGCCTTTTCCGAAGAGGAGGGCGCGCTCGCCCGCGCCTTGCAGGAGCGCGGCATTTTAAGTTCGGAGATCTTTACCTACGGCGAGGGCGACGACTACACGGTGAGCATGACGCTGGAAGAGCGTGCCGACGCAAAGGCGGTCTGCCGCACGGCAAGCGAGACGCTGGGCGTTCCCCTTGCGCTTGCGGAAAAGATCCCCCTCACGACGGAGCGCGCCTGCTTCGTGTTCCGCCGCAAGCCGAAATTCGACGCGGCGTTCGGGATCGCCGCGCGCCCCAAACAGGGCGAACTGCAAAGCGGCGACACGCACTCCATTCTCCGCATCGACGAGCGGCGGTTCCTCGTCGCCCTCTCGGACGGCATGGGCAGCGGCGAACAGGCGCGCGACGTCTCCGCCCGCACGCTCTCCCTCTTGGAGAGCTTTTACAAGGCGAAAATGCCCTCCGAAACGGTGCTCTCCACCGTAAACAGCCTGATCGCCTTTTCGGCGGACGAGACGTTCTCCTGCCTCGACCTCGCCGCCGTCAACCTCGATACGGGGTACGCGGACGTGGTGAAGATCGGCTCGCCCGCGGGATTCCTCATCTCGGGCGACGAGCTGAAAATTCTGGAAGGAGAATCGCTGCCCATCGGAATGCTCGAAGCCGTCCACCCCGCGACGATGCGCGTCGCGCTCAAAGAGGACGATTTTCTCGTATTCATGAGCGACGGCATCACGTCCGCGTTCGGCTCATCGGCGGACCTGTGCGCGTATCTCAGCGAACTCCGCCCGCTCAATCCGCAGGCATTGGCGGAGAATATCCTGCAAAACGCGCTCTCCCGCGCCGAGGGAAGCGACGACGACATGACGGTGCTCGCCGTAAAACTCACCGCCGCCGCATAACGCGCTCGCGCGGCTGTGCAAGGAACTTGACCTCTCGGCGGACTATATTCTGGGACTGAAAGACGAATAACGCGCCGCGCCATGCCCGCCGCAAACAAAAAAGCGGGGTGCATGTCCGCCTCGGACATACCCCCGCCGTTTTTTCGAAAATATTCCGCCGCCGCGGACATGGCGGCGCGGTTTTACGCGCGCGTCAGGTCGCAGAGCGTACAACGGACCGCCTTTGCAAGGTCCGCAAAAGCGGCTTCGATCTGCACGCCGACCTTTCCGCCGCTGAAAAAGATCGTCTGTCCCTCGGCAGTTTCGTGGACAAAGGTCGGGAACGCCTTCTTCATGCCGAGCGGCGAACAGCCGCCGTGGACGTATCCCGTGAGCGGGAACAGCTCCTTCTGCGGGAGCATCTCCACCGACTTCTCCCCCGCCGCCTTCGCCGCCTTTTTCAGATCCAGCTCCGCCCCGACGGGAATGACGAACACGTAATATTTCCGCGGCGATCCGACCGTGACGAGCGTTTTATAGACGCGCGCGGCGTCCTCGCCGAGCGCCGCCGCCACCTCCGTGCCGGAAAGCGCGCCGCCCGCATAGATATGCACCGTATAGGGCGCGCCGACGCGTTCCAGAAGACGCATCGCGTTTGTTTTTTCCATACGAACTCCCAAGCAAAAGAAAGCCTGCCGCCCTTCCGCGCGGCACAGCCCCCTCTGCGATTTCAAAGTTAATTTTTGATTTCTTCGACCTTTTCGACGATCTCGCCGCCGCACTCGGTGCAGAACTTCTCCGCATCTTCCGCGCGCTTTCCGCACTTGGAACATACGCGGAATTTTTCCACGATCTTTCCGCCGCACTCGGGGCAGAACTTTTCCTCGGGCGCGGCGCGTCTGCCGCACTGCGAACATACGCGCGCCTCCTCGTGCGCCTTCCGTTCCGCCTCGGCGGCGCGCTCTTTTTCCTGTTTGCGCTCTTCCGACTTCTCGCGGGCGGCGTCTTTGGCGTTATCGATCGCGTCGTTCACCTTGTCCCTGGCGGCGTCGACCGCGTCGTTCGCCTTGTCCCTGGCGGCGTCGACCGCCGTCTCGACCGCCTCGTCCTTGGCTTTTCCGAGCAGATCGGCAATTCCCTTTTTGATCGAATCGAACAGACCCATTGTTTTCCCCCTTTTCAGATGATTTCTATCTGACAGCTCTTCATGGTGAGAAGCGCCGCCTGATGCGCTTCGGGCGACGTTCCCGCACAGGCGGACGCCGCGACGCGCACGCCCGCCTCGGGCGCAAACGCGCGGATAAGAAGTGCGTTGCTCACAACGCAGATGTCCGTGCATACGCCGCACAGCGTGATCTCGTCGTACCAGACGGCATACCCCGCAAGCGAGGCGCTCCCGAACGTGCTCTTTTCAAAGACGCGCGCGCCTGCGCGGAACACCTCGGGCAATATTTCATGCCCTTCCGTGCCGCGGATACAGTGCGGAACGGGAAGGAATTTCCCCTCGTGCGTATCGAGATAGTTTTCCTCGTGCGTGTCCTGCGTGTAGACGACTTCGTCCGCCTCCGCAACGAGCTTCTGCACGGCGGGCACGATCTTCCGCGCCGCCTCCGAGCCGAGCGCGCCGTCCACGAAGTCGCGCTGCATATCCACAACGACGAGCAGCCGCCTTATTCCAGACACTTTTTCAGCTCCTTGATGAGCAGATCGGCGATATAACGGCAGCCGCGGTGCGTGGGATGCACGCCGTCCGTCGAGAACTGCGCGGGGTCGATGTCCTGCGTGACGCCCGTAAAGATCTCGTCCACGGGAATGAGCGTCAGTCCCCGCTCCCTGGCGATGTCGCGGATGATCTCGTTGAATCTGTTCAGGAAGGGGCGGAACCGCTGTTTATCCCCCATTTTCAGCGCGTAGGGCTGAATGAGGAAGAGCTTTGCGCCCGTCTTGGAGATGGCGTCCACCAGCGCCTCGTAATTGGCGCGGAACGCCTCGGGCGTGACCTCCTCCCCGCGCGAGAAACGGCACCACACGTCGTTGATACCCGTTTCCAGCACGACGTAATCGGGATGTTCCGCCACGACGTCCTTTTCCACGCGCTGTAAAAGATCCGCCGTGCGCTCGCCGCCGTTGCCGCGGTTGACAAAGCAGAATTTCGTATCGGGATAGAGGAGCCTGAGCTTCCCCGCAGCGATCTTCACGTATCCCACGCCGAGATCCGCGCCGTCCATGTGGTTGCGCCCCGACTCCGTGATGGAGTCGCCGAAAAACACGATCTTCGTGCAAGGCTCCTGCGCCTCTTTTTTTGTTTCTTCCTTCATGCTTCCCCTCCGAACTTATCCTCATAAACCTTGATGCACTTTTTGATGATCTCGATCGCGTCCTCGCGGTGCGCGATTTCGCGGACGGTCGTCTTCTTGTGTTCGAGCGTCTTATACACCTCGAAGAAGTGCATCATTTCCTCAAAGATATGCTTAGGGAGTTCCTGAATGTCGTAATACCCGTTGTAGGTAGGGTCTTTGAACGGAATGGCGATGATCTTCTCGTCCAGCGCGCCGCTGTCGATCATCTTGATGACCCCGATCGGATAGCAGTTGACGAGCGTCATCGGATAGATCGCCTCGTTGCACAGCACCAATACGTCGAGCGGGTCGCCGTCGTCGGCAAGCGTCCGCGGGATAAACCCGTAGTTGGAGGGATAGACCGTCGAGGTATACAGAACGCGGTCGATCTTCAAAAGACCGGTCTCCTTGTCCAGCTCGTATTTGGTCTTGCTTCCCTTTGGGATCTCGATGAGCGCTTCAAAACTTTTCGGCGTGATGCGCTTTTTATCGATATCATGCCAAATATTCATAAACATATCTCCTTTTGATTCACCCTCATATAGTGTTTCCATTTTACCATACTTTGCGCGCCCCCGCAAGACGTGAACGATATTTTTTTGCGATTTTTTTGCGATTTCAGGAAAATATGCTTTGACAAGCCGCGCCGTTTATGGTATATTGATATGGCATTGCAAAATCGATGAGCCGAAAATGCAGAAGTACCCAAGAGGCTCAAGGGGCTCCCCTGCTAAGGGAGTAGTACCTTTACCGGTAGCACGAGTTCGAATCTCGTCTTCTGCGCCA
>CALVMN010000023.1:0-28151 GCA_944346365.1 Candidatus Gallimonas merdigallinarum | reverse complement strand
GAGGCTGCTATGATTAAGCGTGATTTGTACTTACAAAGGCTTATCGACAGAATGAATAACGGTTCAATCAAGGTCATCACAGGCATTCGCCGCTGCGGTAAATCGGTGCTGCTCTTTGATATTTTCGGTGAATACCTCTTACAGCAGGGCATTGACAAGGGACATATTATCAAGTTTGCCTTTGATTCGGAGGACGACCTCGAAAAAATCGGGGAGAACATGCTTGACCTCGCAGAGAACAAGCGCAAAGTTGACCCGCACAAGTTCTCTGCCTATATCAAGAGCAAATTGACCGACGACGGAAAGTATTATCTGCTTTTGGACGAGGTGCAGCAGCTCGGTTCTTTTGAAGCTGTTCTGAATAGTTATCTATACAAAAAAAATCTCGACGTGTATGTTACGGGCAGCAATTCAAAGTTTTTGTCGAGCGATATTTTAACCGAATTCCGCGGCAGGGGCGACGAAGTAAGAGTCTATCCTCTGTCATTCAGCGAGTTTTACTCCGCCAAAGGCGGCGACAAATACGATGCCTGGGATGAATATCACCTCTATGGCGGTATGCCTGCCCTCTTCGAACGCAATACCGAGGAGCAGAAAATCGAATACCTGAAAACGCTCATGTCAAAAGTCTATCTCTCCGACATAGTCGAGCGCAACCACGTTCAATATCCCGACGAGATGGACTCTATCGTCGATTTCCTGTGTTCTGCCATCGGCTCGCTCACCAATCCCAAAAAGATTTCCGACACGCTCAAAAGCATCAAGGGCAAGTCGATAAGTGACGTCACGGCAAAGAACTACCTCGGCTATCTCACCGACGCCTTCCTCTTCGACAGCGCGAAGCGCTACGATGTCAAAGGCAAAAAGTACTTTGAAACGCCGCTCAAATATTACATGGCGGACGTTGGGTTGCGCAATGCCCGCCTCAATTTCAGGCAGGTAGAAGAAAACCACATTATGGAGAACGTCATCTTCAACGAGCTGAAAGTGCGCGGCTATTCGGTCGACGTAGGCGTTGTGGAGAGTAAGGAGACGATCGACGGTAAACGCAAGTTGAAGCAACTTGAAATTGACTTCGTCGCCAACAAGGGCAGCAAGAAGTATTACATTCAGTCGGCCTATGAAATGCCCACGGAAGAAAAACTGCGGCAGGAGAAGCGTTCGCTCATCAAAGTGGGCGATTCCTTCAAAAAACTCGTCATTGTCAAGGAAAACATTCGCCCGCAGACCGACGAGGAAGGCATCGTCACAATGGGGCTCATCAACTTCTTGCTCGACCAAAATAGTTTAGATTTATAAAAAGAAATTTTTTATATATGACCATATTTGTCATAATTACTGTGATATAGTCTTATTGAAAGGAGAAAACGATGATTCGAACTGACATTATTTCTAAAATAGGAAGGCAATATTTGACAACCAATATTGAAAACGAAGAGTTCAGCTATCCGAAAGCCTATTCAGAAGCTGCGTTGACATTTGTTCCAATTCAAAATGGTTCTGGAGGAAAGTTTGAAAAGCTGGATATTCGTTTCGTAAAAGAGAATGTTTCTGTATTAGTTGAAACAAAAGTCAACTTCACAAAATCGGATGAGAAACAACTTTCCGCATATGTCGAATATGAAAAATCCCTTACAGGAAATAAAATTATTGCTATTCTTGCCAACACCGCAAATGATAATATCAAGGTATGGCGTGGGGTAATTTCTGAAAATGATTTAATGCCAAAAGAAACGGCAATTCGTTCTATGGATGAATATGTAGATCTTTGGACATCGAAAGTAAATGATAAAGAAAAAATAATGAAAAACACAGGGGAATTGAATAACCTGTTACATCGCCATAGTATTCCCGAAAAATTGCGTAGCCAGTTTGTGGGTACTTGCTTATTAGCATTGAAAAAAGGATTGGACTATTCTAATCCGTCTTTGACGGCCGCGCAAATTCGCACTCGAATCAAAGAGGTGCTTGAAGATTTGCTCAATGATGATTTAAATAAAGCAGAAAAATTGGTATTATTAAACAGAAACGTACTTGAGAATCAGTACATTCGAATCTTGAAAGTTGAGGCGTTACGAGAGATACTAACAAGCATCGAGCAGACCATCCTCCCGTTTATCAATGATAAGAGTACATCAGGACAAGATTTACTCAATCTGTTCTTTGTTACATTTAATAAATATGTAGGTAAATCCGACAAGAACCAAGCATTCACTCCAGATCATATCACAGACTTTATGGCAAAAGTAACAGGAGTCAATAAACATTCTGTTGTGTTAGACCCGTGCTGCGGAAGTGGGTCATTTCTTGTAAGAGCAATGACGCAGGCTTTGGATGACTGTGCGACAGCGGAAGAACAGGATCATGTGAGAAAGCATCAGATATATGGAATAGAGTTCGATGAAAACATATATGGGTTAGCAACAACAAATATGTTAATACATTCCGACGGAAACTCAAATATACGCAAAGGAAGTTGTTTTGACCTTAAAAGTTGGATACAAGAAGCCAAGCCTAATGTTATTTTAATGAATCCCCCATACAACGGTCAACGCATCCATTTGCCGAAATCATATGTTGCAACTTGGCCAAAAAATAAAAAAGAAGACCCGTCAAAAGGATTATATTTTGTTAAATATATCGCAGATACTCTTAATGCGGTCAATCATAATGCAAAATTAGCAGTATTGTTGCCTGTTTCATGCGCAATTGGAACAAGTGGCGAGATTGCAAGACTCAAAGAAGAGATATTGAGAGAAAATACGCTTGACGCCGTATTTACCTTACCCAATGAAATCTTCTATCCTGGCGCAAGTGCGTCGGCTTGCTGTATGGTATTTAAGATTGGTACCAAGCATAGCGATATTTCCAATCCCGATACCTTCTTTGGGTATTTTAAGGATGATGGTTTCAAAAAGAAAAAGAATCTTGGTCGAGTGGAACAAATTGATACGGCAACAGGTAAAAGCAGATGGGTTGAGATTGAAAAATACTGGATAGAGCTTTACAGGAATAGAGTGGCCAAACCTGGTATCTCGGCAACTCATAGAGTTAATGGCAATGACGAATGGCTCTGCGAGGCTTATATGGAAACAGATTATACAAAATTGACTCAAGCCGATTTTCAACAGACGATTAATGATTATCTTGCTTATCTAATAAAAGAAGGTAACGTATATGAATCTAAAAATTAACGAATGGAAAGAATTTAAGATTTCTGATTATTTTGAAGTTATTTTATCTGCTGGAGACTTGAAGATAGATGACTGTGACCCTGGTGAAGTACCTCTTGTTTCGTCTGGAGCATCAAATAATGGGGTAGTTGGCTATATCGATAAGGCTGGTGATGGAAAAGCGCAAATTTTTAAAGCAAACTCAATAACTGTTGACATGTTCTGTAATGCATTTTATCAAGACAGGGATTTCTATGCTGTCAGTCATGGACGAGTTAATATATTATATCCTAAATTTAATATGACCCCTTATGCTGGCATGTTTGTATCGAGTATTATCAAAAAAGAACAATACAAATTCTCTTATGGGCGAGCGGTTTATAGTTCGGAAATAGGACGCATGAAAATAAAACTTCCATCAACAGACCTCGGAGATCCGGATTGGGCTTTTATGGAATCCTATATAAAATCTCTTAATTATGAGCCAGTTTCAACGACAAAGAAAAACACCGCACAAGCATTAAATATTGGGCTATGGCAAGAATTTTCTGTTGGTGATATTTTTGAAATTTATAATGGAAAATTTATTACTAAGGAAGAGATTGATGAGAACCCAGGTGATTTTTGTGCGGTACAAAGCGGAGAGGAAAATAATGGGATTCTTGGTAAGATAAATAAACAATATTGTATCGATAATGGTTATACTTATACAGAACAGCCTTGTCTAACAGTTGCACGAAGTGGCTCTGCGGGATATGTATCTTACCAAAATTTTGGTTGTGTGGTTGGCGATTCTGCGAAAATCTTGCTGTTGAAGGATAGTTCGTGGAGAACACCCTACGTTTATTTGTTTCTTAAAACATTACTTATGGCAAATAAATTCAAATATACATATGGAAGGAAGGTTACGGAAGATAAATATCTTAATGAAACAATTAGGCTGCCAGTTAAGATGACGCAAGAAGGAAAGTGTTTGGTTGATGTTGAAAAGAAATATTCCCAAAATGGATTTATACCTGATTTTGAATTTATGGAAAGCTACACTAAATCGCTGCCCTACGGGGATAGAATTTAAGGAAGTGTTAAATGAATGATAAGATAAAAGGCTGGAAAATTGTAAAAAAGACGCAGGATGGACAGGAGTATATTCAATCAACTACTTTAAAGGAAGGCCCACGGAGCAAGACTACCGCTGTCTTTTTTAGAAACAGACATAAGACAACGGACGATTATATAATCTCTCTTAAAATATCACATAATACGAAAGATTCAAGGGGATGGATATTTGAAAAGCCAGACAAAACTATAACTTTATCAAATGAGCAAATTGATAACCTAATCGCATATGTTCAAGAGAATTATGCGCCATTAAGCCTAGGCGAAAATTCATATATTTCTCTTTCAGACGATAACTTGTCAATGATTTTACGCCAAGTAACGGAACTGGGGCTTTCAGATGAAGATATGGTTGATAAACTTTACGAATCTGGTGTCCTCACATCTAATTTAAGCATTGCTATAACGGCGGCTGAAAGGAAGACCGTTATACAGGAGTTTGAAAGGAACATTTCCTTGGACAATTCTGAATCGTTTTGGCAAGATTGGTTTGGACAGCAAAAGTGGATTTTAGGTTCGGACTATATAAAAATATTAACCGAAAGGACAATAGATGAGCATCATATTGCAGATTACATAATGCAATCAGTTGATGGTTTTTTGGATCTGGTCGAAATTAAAAAGCCTGATTTAAGGTTTTGGACAGAGCCAGATTCACATGGCAATTATAGACCTTCAGCTGGTCTTGTTGCGGCAATTACACAATGTCTAAATTATATTTATCGTGTTGAACGAAAAGCAGACTCGGATGATTTCAGAGACCGTGTTGGTGGTGTTCGTACTGTAAAGCCTAAATGTATGCTTGTCTATGGTAGGTCTAATGATTGGAATGACAAACAATACGAAGCGTTTAGAATACTGAATGCAGCATATAATCAAATCAATATTATTACATACGACCAATTATTAAATAGGGCTAAAGGGTTGTTAGGGCTGGACACGGTTCCAACATATGCGGTTCAGTCATTTGACGATGACGATGATATCCCGTTTTAAGGAAATAATCATGAAAGCAGTAATATATGCAAGGTTTTCATCTGAAAAACAGAATGAGGCGAGTATTGAAGGGCAGTTCCGCGAGTGTATGGACTACGCCAACTTCAACAATATTGAGGTCATCGGCAACTACATAGACAGGGCGCAGTCTGCCAAGACGGACAACCGCCCCAACTTTCAGAAGATGATTAAAGATAGCTACAAGCGTATGTTCGACTGCATCATTGTCTGGAAGCTTGACCGATTTGCCCGTAACCGTTATGATTCTGCTTACTATAAGAACGTGCTTAAAAAGAACGGTGTGCGCGTCATCTCCGCCAAAGAAAGTATCTCGCAGGGGGCGGACGGCATTTTGCTTGAATCTATCCTCGAAGGCTATGCCGAGTACTATTCAGCCGAGCTTTCCGAAAAGGTAAAGCGCGGGATGACGGAAAACGCGCTCAAAGCAAAGAGCAACGGCGTGCGCCCTCCATTCGGCTATTATGTGGACGATACCGACCACTATCAGATAGACGAAACACTTGCGCCCGTCGTTAAGGAAATTTTTACGCTCTATCTCGATGGTATGCGCGTAAATGACATTGCCAAACATCTCAACGAGCGTGGCATCAAGCACAAGGGCTTTGCAATGAAGTACAACGCCGTCTTTCGTATTCTCACTAACCGCAAGTATATCGGCGAGTATAAGTTTGGCGACATCATCATCCCCAACGCCATTCCCGCGATCATCGACGAGGCGACTTTCAACAGCGTGCAGCAGCGCATGGCGCGCAATAAAAAGGCCCCTGCCATGCACAGGAGCGAAGACGACTATCTGCTGACGACGCGCCTCTTCTGCGGAAAGTGCGGTGCAATGATGACGGGCGTTATCGGGACGAGCCATACTTCTCGGCAGTACCGATATTATAAGTGCAATCACGCGAAACAGGGCAAGTGCGACAAAAAGTCCGTCCGAAAGGAATGGCTGGAAGAGCTTGTGCTGGACGAGATAAAGGAATTGCTTTCAAGCGACGAGGTAGTAGAAGAACTTGCCGACCGCGTCTATGAATTGCAGCAGCAAGAGGACAATGCGGCAGCTTCCATTCAGATACAGCTCACGGGCGTGGAGATCAAACTGAACAATCTTGTGGAGGCGATCACACAGGGCATTTACTCTTCTGCGACAAAGAAGGCGCTGGACGAGTTGGAAGAGCGCAAGAGAAATCTTGAAATAGAGCTGTTCGAGGCGCAGATGCGTAACCCGGTGCTCACCAAGGAGCAGATATTGTTTGCGCTCCACAACTTCCGCAAGATAGACATCTCCACGCAGGAAGGCAAGCAGCGGCTTATTGACGGCTTTGTAAACAGCATTTATTTGTACGACGACCATTTCGTCGTTACATACAATTACAAAGGCCAGAGCAAAACGGTAACGTTTGAGGAAGTAAATAGTTCGCCTTTAACCTCAAAGGGGTCACCAAAAGAAACGGAGCGGATTTTCCGCTCCGTTTTTTGCTGTAAAAATGAGTTTTCCGCGGCAATCGTCAGGACGATTCCCGCCGCCCTCACGACGGTCATTTTTCGCAGGGGTAGACCAGCCCGAGCTGACGGCGGCATTCGTCGAGCAGTTTCATCGTGTCGAGCGTCGCCTGCGGCGGACAGAACGCGCTCTGCGCGCATCCCGCGGCGATCTCCTCCGCAACGCGACGGAATTCCACGCCGTATTTCGGAGAATCATCCTCAAAATGCGCGTTTTCGCCGCCCGTCAGATACGCTTCGCGCGCCATGTGGAAGTACGGAACGCGGATCGCGCCCTTCGTTCCCTCGATGACGAACTCCTCTCCCTGCGGGTCTTCGATCGAAACGAAGATCTCCGCCCGAAAATCGCCGTAATCGAGAACAATATCCTCCGCGACGTCCACGCCGCCGCGCAGCTCTCCGCGGCAGACGACGACGCGGGGCATTCCGAACAGTTCATAGGCATAGCGGAGCGGATACACCCCGATATCGACCAGCGCGCCGCCCAACAGTTCGGGCGAAAGAAAGCGCGGAATATCGATATACCGTTCGGCATATTTTGCCGTCACGCGGACCACCTTTCCGATTTTCCCCGACCGCACCCAATCGCGCACCGTGCGCGCGGGCGCGTTATACCACGTCCACATGGCTTCGGCAAGATATATCCCCCTCTCTTTTGCGAGCGAGAACGCCTGCTCCGCCTCGGCAACATTGACCGTAAACGGCTTTTCGCACAGGACGGGAACACCGCGGGAAAGGCACAGACGAATATAGTCCGCATGCTTATCCGCTGTAACGGCGATATAGGCGGCGTTCACCCCGTCGGCGAGTACGGCTTCCTCCGCCGAAGCGCACGCGCCGCCGCCGAACCGACCGGCAAACTCCCGCGCCCGCGCGGGCGTTCTGTTCCAGCAGGAGACGATCCGCATTCCCCGCTCCTCGGAAAGCTGCTCCGCAACCTGTTCCGCAATGTTTCCGCAGCCGAGAAACGCCCAGCCGAAATCCGCCATATTTCTTTCCCCCTTTTCTGTCTGATTGCGATTTTCCGCGCCGAAGTCCCGAACGCTGCGCCGCGCGGAGCGCTTTCCGCAATATTATTTTATAAACTTCCCGTATACTTCGGACGCCGACGTGAATGAGGCGAACGTCTCGGGATAGCGTTTCAGGATCCGCTGCAACTCGCCGATCTGCCGTTTGCGGATAATGCAGACGAGCAGCGCCTTATCCTCATGCGAATACATCCCCGTAGCGTTGACTTCCGTTACGCCGTGATGCAGACGTTCCATGATCTCCGCCGCGATCTCCTCAGGATGGTTGGTGATGATCTCAAATCGATACGCCGCTTTGAATCCCTGCAAGATGACGTCGCAAACTTTACTCGTCACGAAGAGCGAGACGAGCGCGAGCAGAACGGGTTCGAGCTTCGCCGTAAACCCCATTCCCTGATTGTAGACGAAGAACGACGCAAACACGACGCAGGCGTCGAATACGGCGGTCAAGCCGCTCACACTGAGATTGCGAAACTTTTTATTGACAAGAGATGCCAGAACCGTGGTGCCGCCGCTCGTTCCGCAGCTTTTAAGCGTGATCGCGAGCGCAACGCCCAACAGGACGCCGCCGGCAACCGCCGCCAGAATATGATTGTTCTCCGGCTGGTAACAGATCTGCTCCATTGCAGGAATATAGCCGAAAACGATCAGCAGTCCCGAGGTCAGCAGCATGGAAAGCGTGGATATGACCGCGCCGTACTTCCCCAACAGGAAGAACGCCACGAAAAAGAGAGGCACATTGAGCATGATGAGGAAGATGCCCGAGTTCCACCCCGTCCCCTCTTCCAACAGAACGGCAATGCCGTTGACGCCGCCCGGCGCGAAATCGTTCGGCGTGACAAAGATATAAATCGCCAGCGCGCGCACCGCGCCCGACACCAGAACAGGCAGAACCGACGCCCGGATCAGACGCCAAATTTTCCGCCAGATCGTATTTTTCCCGCGCGCGGGGGCGTCCGTTCGCTCTCTCATCCTTTCCCTCTTCCCGTTTGTTATAAAATCATCCTACCATACTTTACGGCAAATTACAAGAGGAAACGGAAAATTTGCCACAAACACGCAAAAAGCCCCGTCCGGGAGGACGGGGGAAGATTCACGCAATCAGTTCAGGACGCAAACCCGAGCAGGTTGGCATAGGTATCGGGGAAGAAGGTGAAAATCACGCAAACCGCAAGCAGAACCACAAAGATGAGGAAGAACAGGATGTTGCGTTTTACCATTGCCTCCAACCCGACGATCGCCGCAATGACGAACCCGCCGTACATCCAGATGACCTTAAACGTGTTATACAGCCATTCCACGTTGCTGATAAACGGCCACTGCGCGTCGATGAGGAGCAGAGCGAATACGATAACGTAGATCACGGCGAGGATCTCGCCGATAATATCGAACACGCCCGAGAGTTTTTGTTTCCAACCGGAATCGTTTCCCATACAAAGCCTCCATATTTTTTATATTTCTATTATAGCCCGTATGGAAGGAAATGTCAATACTCCGCAAAAAATTTCGCGCCGCACTCTTCCGGAGGCGGCGCAAACGATGACATTGTATGACGATTATTGGCTGAACGCTTCCAGCTCGCGGATACGGTGGGAATCGATGGCGTAGATGAGATTGACAAGCTCGTCGTCGCCGAACGAACTGTTGCGCCCCTCTTCGTATTCCGCATCGATGCGCTCTTTCATCTTCACGACGAGCGGATCGTTCTTGGAAATGCGGTGCTCTTCGGGGAGCTTATAATAGTCGTTGATCCAAAAGGCGATCCCCGCAAGCCCGCTCGTCTTATTGACGGAGACGCGCGCGGGACGGTTGAGAATTTTCGCCGTATCGAAAATGTTATAGATCTCTTCGTCCTTCAAAAGTCCGTCCGCGTGAATGCCCGCGCGGGTAGAATTGAACGCGCGCCCCACAAACGGCGTCTTGGGCGGAATGTTGTAATTGATCTCCTTTTCAAAGTAATCGGCGATCTCGGTGATGGCGGTAAAGTCCATGCCGTCCATCGTGCCGCGGAAGCCCGCGTACTCGACCGCCATCGCTTCGAGCGGGCAGTTGCCCGTGCGCTCGCCGATGCCGAGCAGAGAGCAGTTGACGGCGGAAGCCCCGTACAGCCACGCCGTGGAGGCGTTGGAGACGACCTTGTAAAAATCGTTGTGCCCGTGCCACTCCAACAGTTCGTGCGGCACGCCCGCATAGTGGTGCAGTCCGTAGACGATCCCCTGCACGCTGCGGGGGAGCGACGCCCCGGGGAAGGATACGCCGAACCCCATCGTATCGCACATACGGATCTTGACGGGAATGCCGCTCTCCTCCGAAAGACGCATCAGCTCCATTGCGAACGGCACGACGAACCCGTAGAAATCTGCGCGCGTGATGTCCTCGAAATGGCAGCGCGGGCGGATCCCGATCGAGAGCGCGCTCTTGACGATGCCGAGGTACTGGTCGAGCGCCTGACGGCGCGTTAAGTGCATTTTTCTGAAGATATGATAATCCGAGCAGCTTACGAGAATGCCCGTTTCGGCAACGCCCGCCTCTTTTACGAGCTCGAAGTCCTTTGCGTTGGCGCGGATCCAGGTGGTGATCTCGGGGAATTTCAGCCCCGTATCCTGACAGGCGTGCAGCGCGTCTTTATCCTTTTTGGAATAGATAAAGAACTCGGACTGACGGACAAGTCCCTTCGGACCGCCGAGACGGGACATGAGCTTGTATAAATCGACGATCTGCTTCACCGTAAAGGGCGAGGTCGACTGCTGTCCGTCGCGGAAGGTCGTATCCGTCATCCAGATCTCATCGGGCATATTGATCGGCACATGGCGGTTGTTGAACGCGATCTTGGGGATGGATTCATAATCGTACAGTTCGCGGTAGAGCTCGGGTTCCGCCACGTCCTGCAATTCGTAATGATACTTGATGTCTTCCAAAAGATTGGATTTGTTGTTGTAATAGATCATGTTCCCTTCTTCGGCAAAGCCTGACAAAATTATTTTATATTATACCAAACGACGCCGTAAAATGTCAAGCGATCGTCCGCCGTTGGAATATTATTCATTTGGAATATTATTCATGCAAAAACGGATTTTCGCCCATTTTTGCACCGACCTGTGTATTTTTATGCAGTTTTTGTTTGGCGCGTTCATCTGTTCTGCATTCCGCGGCGCGAAAAAGAGGAATCCGCACGGGATTCCCCTTTTCCGAAGATTTATGGAGATTGTCGTGTAAACTATTTATGATTTTCATCATGCGGGGGGGTTTCCGTGCGCGGCGTACATGCGGAGCAGCCGGAACATCCCGAACAGCCGCCGCAGTCACACCCGCAGCCCGTCTTGCCCTGTTTCTTGCGGATCACCGACGCCGCGATGACCCCGACGACGAACGCGCAAGCCGCAATGATGATGAGGATCTCCCACCAGCTCATTTCTCCTCCTCTCGGGTGACCGCCGCTTCATCGAGCGCGGCTTCGTCCAACCCGACCGTTGCGGAGACCGTCTCTTTCTTCATGGGGTGCTTCTTATTCCAGAGCACGATGAACGCAACGGCTGCCGCCGCGGCTGCAATGAAGATGAAACACGTCCACCACCACGAACCGATGAGATAGATCGCCATGGAGATGACGTAGCTTGTTGCCAGCCAGAACAGGAGCGTCCATTTGAACTTGCCCTTGGGAAGTTCCGCCCGTGCCGTCGCGCACGCCGCGAAGCAGGGAATGGTGAGCATATTGAACGCGATGAAGGAGATAAGCCCCGGGATCCCGATCCCCGTCCCTTGGATCATGGCGGCGACTTCCGAGACGCCGTCCTCAGTGGAGATGAGCGAACCCGCAATGACCGCCGCAAGCGAACCGAACGTTGCAATGACGTTCTCCTTCGCCACAAGTCCCGTGATAGCGGCGACGGCGAACACCCACCCGAACTCAACGCCGAGCTGCGAGCCGAAGCCGAGCGGCGTGAAGAGCGGCTGAATGAGCATACCGAGCGAGCCGAGGATACTCTCGTTCATGCGGAGATTATCGCCGTCCTCATTGATGAGGAACTGCCAGCTCCAATTAAAGCTCGAAAGGAACCAGATGACGATGGTCGAGGCGAGGATAATCGTGAACGCCTTCTTGACATAGTGCTTCGTCTTATCCCACAGATGCACCATCAGGCTCTGGAAGCGGGGCGCGTGATATGCGGGAAGCTCCATGATGAAGGGAGGCACTTCGCCGCGCATCGTCGTCGAGCGCATGAGAATGACGGTGACGATCGCCGTGCAGATACCCAGCAGGTACATGCACATGGTGATGACGTCCGCGTTCCCCACGCCGAAGTATGCGACGACCGCGCCCGCGACAGCGGTCAGAATGGGCAGTTTGGCGCCGCACGAGAAGAATGGAATGACGCGTACGGTGGAGGTGCGCTCCTTATCGTCGGCAAGCGTACGGGTGTTGATCATCGCAGGCAGCGAGCAGCCGAAGCCCATGACCATGGGCATGAACGCTCTGCCGGAGAGACCGAACTTGCGGAAGATACGGTCGAGAATGAACGCGATACGCGCCATGTAACCGGTATCTTCGAGAATGGAGAAGAACAGGAAGAGCGTGAGGATCTGGGGAATGAACCCGAGCACCGCGAACACGCCGCCCAGAATGCCGTCGACCACAAAGCTGCCGACCCATGCGGGCGCGTTGGCGCAAGCCATTTCCGCAAGCACGTTGATCCATTCGAGCAGCCAGTTCAAGAGATTCGTCAGTATGACGCCCGGTGAGAATACCGCCCCGTCGTAGAAACACGCAAGGAGCGTAACGCCCGCGTTCTCCGTGTCCATGCCGAGCTCTTCCAGCGAGGGAAGTCCGCCCGCGATCGCGCTGATATAGAGGAAATCCTCCGAGAACGTCAGGTGGAAGATGACGAAGAGAATGACAATGAAGATGGGAATGCCCCAGATGCGGTGCGTGAGCACCTTATCCGCCTTGTCGCTCTTGGTGAGCTTCTCCCCCTTCGCGCCCTTGTGCGTATATGCGGTGGAATAGTTCGCCGAGATATACTTGTATCGCGCGTCCGCGACGACCGCTTCGAGATCGTTCCCGAACGTATCGTCCTTGAACGTGGATTTGAATTCGTCCACCATCTTGACGAGTTCGGGGTGCATCTGCGTTTCGATCTCGTCCGTTTCGGAGAGCTTCACCGCGTGGAAGAGCGGCGCTTCGACGTTCTGCGCGCGCAGCGCGATGTTCACGTCCTGCACGAGGTGCGCGATGGCAGAATCTCTGAGGACGGTGACCCCCTCTCTCGGCTTCTGAGAAATGGAGATGGCTCTGTCCATCAGTTCCTTGATGCCCGTGCCTTTGAGCGCCGAGATCTTGACGACGGGAAGCCCGATCTTCTCTTCCAGCAGCTTTGCGTCGATGACGTCGCCCGACTTTTCCACCGCGTCCATCATGTTGAGCGCGATGATGAGCGGGACGTCGATCTCCATGAGCTGCGTGGTAAGGTAGAGATTGCGTTCGAGGTTGGTCGCGTCTACAATGTTGATGACGCACGCGGGCTTTTCTTCGAGAATAAAGTTCCGCGAGATGACCTCTTCGGGCGTGTAGGGAGACAGCGAATAGATGCCGGGCAGATCGACGATCTGCACGGGCTCCGCGCCCTTTTTGTACGTGCCGACCTTTTTATCGACGGTGACCCCGGGCCAGTTCCCGACGTACGCCGTAGACCCCGTGAGGAGATTGAAGAGCGTGGTTTTCCCGCAGTTGGGGTTCCCCGCTAAGGCAAACTGCTTCATTTCTTCTTTACCTCCATTGTAACGCATGCCGCCTCCGTCTTACGGAGCGTCAGCTCATAGCCGCGCAGGGTGATCTCGATGGGATCGCCGAGCGGCGCCTTCTTGCGCATCACGACTTCCGCCCCGGGCGTTACGCCCATATCGAACAGCCGCCTTCTGACGCGTCCCTCCCCCGCGACGGCGACGATGACGCCCTTTTCGCCGGGGACGAACTCCTCCAACAACTTTTGCATAATACTTCTATGTACCTCCAAGAAAATAGATACCGTTTTTTACCGTAAGGGAGCAATACGAACCCGCCCAAAGCGGAAACTCTGCGTACTGTTCCCCTACCGTATCCGTTACGCGACGTAAATGTGCGCGGCAACGTTCCTGTCGAGAGCGAGCCTGCCCTCCTTCACGCGGCAGACGGTGCTTCCTCCCGCAGAGGACAGCACGGTCACCGTTGCGTCGACTAAAATCCCAAGGTTCGCAAGGTGCTTTTTCGTCTTTTCGTCCGCAACGATCTTCACGATCCTGACTTCCCGCCCGATGGGCGCAAGTACCAACGGCATACGCAATCTCCTTTGACGCCGCCTTCCGCGACGTTGTTCGCATATGCGAACTTATCTTCTGAAAAAATTGTTCGTCTTGGCGAACTACGATCATATTCTATCACGAAGTTTTCACGCTGTCAACTGTTTGAACGGCATTTTTGCAAAAAAGTTCGGAATAGCGAACAACTTTCTTCCGACAAAAAAAAAGGGCGGCGGACGCCGCCCCGCGCTCAGCGCGAAAGATCTTTGAAAAACGCGTACACTTCGGATTCGGTCGCAAAGCAGGCAATATAGCGGTAATCCCCCATCGCGGGCGCGAGCGCCGCGTCCACTTCGCCGTATTCGCGCAGATGTGCGCCGTACTTTTTCAGAATTTCCTCGTGCGAAAGCGCATAGGCGCGCCCGTTCCGCCGCCCGATGAACGCGCAGAAGGATTTTTCCGCATTGCCGCTCTGCGGCTGTATGCCCGCGATCATATCCGCCCAGATCTCGTACACGTCCGCACTGTTGGCGTAGTTCATCATATCGGGAGAACAGCCGCCCGACGGGCGCATATTCACTTCGAGCGCGACGATCGCGCCCTTCTTCCCGAGATGACAGTCCGCATTCAGGCGGAAAAATTCAAAGTGCACGAAACGGCTCTTTACGCCGAAGGACTTCACCGCCGCCCTGCCCTTTGCGCGCACCTCGTCGGGAAGTTCTTTCACGATATAGAAGCAGCTTTCCTCGCGCTCGTTGACGACGTCCATCAGCGACCCGGGAGTCACGTTGCCCGTCTCGAATACGGGCTGCCCCGCGCCGTCGATGATCGCGTCGTAAGAGCAGATCGTCCCGTCGATAAATTCCTCCATGATATAGCCCGTATGTCCCTCGGCAAAAAACGCCTTGAGCGCGGCTTCGCTCTCGATGCGGTAGGTCGCGTTCGCCCCCACGCCGTTATCCGGCTTGACGACGGCGCGCCCGACCTCCTTCAAAAAGGCAAGGCAGGCGGGAAGATCGTCCGCCATGCGGTAGCGCGCCACGGGAATGCCCGCAGCCTCGTAGCGCGCCTTCATTTTCGATTTGAACTTGACGGGCGGCATATCTGCGGAGCGGAACCCCGTGGATATGTTGAAGTCGTCGCGCAGCCGCGCGTTCTGTTCCAGCCAATACTCGTTGTTGCTCTCCAACCAATCGATCCTGCCGTATTTGAACGCGAAAAAGGCGACGGCGCGGTAGACTTCGTCGTAATTTCCCAACGAGTTTACTTTATAATACTCTGTGAGCGCGGTTTTCAGCTCCGCTCTAAGTTCGTCGTACGGGCAGTCGCCGATCCCGAGCACGTTCATTCCGCGCTTTCCGAGCGCGGCGCAGAACCGCCAATAGCTCTCCGGAAAGTTCGGAGAAAGAAAGATAAAGTTTTTCATATCATACCCCCGTGCGGACGTCCGTCCGCCGCAATTTTCATCTCTGTATCCCGTTCTCAGCGCACGTCGAACCCGAGAAAGGAGAACGCCGCGGGAAGGCGTTTGCGCCATGCGGATTCGGTGTGTTTCGCACCCCCGATCATGTGAAATTCGTATCCGCCGCCCCATTCTTCCAACGCGTCTCTGAGTGTGCCGAGCGCGCGCCGCTGGTCGGGAAAGACCGCGCTGAACTCCCCCGTGCCGTAATCGAGATAGATACGCGCGTCGGCAGGAAAGCGACGGACGAGCGAAGCGCTCCTTTCCGCGTCCACCCACACGGCGGGCGACATTGCGACCCCGCGCGAAAACACCTGCGCGTAGTCGGCGAGGGCGTACATGGTCATCAGTCCGCCCATCGAACTGCCCATAATATAGGTGTGCGCGCGGTCGGGAAGCGTGTTAAACCGCCCGTCGATCAGCGGTTTGAACGTTCCCGTCAGCCAGTCCATATAGACCTTCCCCTTCCCTTCGGAGGCAAACTTCCCGCCAATGGAAAAGGCAAAGGGAGAATACTCCGTCAGCCGATTGCGCATATCGCAGGCGACCGCCGCGACGATGACGGAAACGGAATGCTCATCGAGAAATTCCCCGAGGCGCAGACTTCCGCCGTAGGGAGAACGCCCGTCAAAAAACGCCGTCTGACCGTCGAACAGGTACACGACGGGGCAGGCCTCGGACGTCTTTGGCACATAGACGGAAGCGACGCGCGCCTCCTCTCCCGCAGGAGCGGGAACGGTTACGGTAAATTCTTCAATCATTTGAAATAATTATAATACGCGCGGAGCGAAATGTCAACGCCGAACCGACAAAAACAAACTTCATCCGACAAATTCCGTTTCGTTTTCTTGACAATTTTCCCGCTTTCCACTATACTGAGCAATGAACAAGTATTGGAGAGAAAAGAAAAAATGATTGAAATCAAAGAGGTTGCCACGCGCAGACAGCGCAAGGCATTCGTGGAATTTCCGCTGAAACTTTACAAGGGAAACCCGTACTTCGTTCCGCCGCTGTATGCCGACGAAATGAAGATCTTCCGCGCCGATTACCACTATTACGACGATTCCGAGGCGGTCTACTACCTCGCGTACCGCGACGGAAAAATCGTCGGACGCATCTCGGGCATTCTGCACTACAAAAGCAACGAAAAGTGGAAACAAAAGCGCGTCCGCTTTACGCGGTTCGACTGCATCGACGATCAGGAAGTTGCAAACGCCCTCTTCGGCGCGGTCGAGGCGTGGGCGAAGAGCAAGGGCATGGAGGAAGTCGTCGGTCCGCTCGGGTTTTCCGACCTCGAACGCGAAGGACTGCTCATCGAAGGCTTTGAGGAGCTTTCCACCTTCGAGGAACAGTACAACTATCCCTATTATCAGAAGCTCATCGAAAACCTCGGCTATGAGAAGGAAGTTGATTGGATCGAGCACAAGCTCTATCCCCCCAAAACGCCCGACACCCGCATTAAGGAACTGCGCGAGAAGGTGCTCAAACGCTACGACCTGCACATGAGCGACGCCAAAAATTCCCGCGAGTTCATCAGACGGTATCAAGACGATTTCTTCCGCCTGCTCGACGACACTTACGCCGAAATTTACGGCACTGTTCCCTTTACGGAGAAGATGAAAAAGGAACTCATCAAAAATTTCCGCATCATCATCGACGTAAAACATATCGCCATGCTGCTCGACAAGGACGAGCATCCCGTCTGTTTCGGACTGTGCTTCCCCTCCATCGCCATGGCGGTAAAAAAATCGAACGGACACCTGACACTGCCCACGATCTTCCGCATTCTCAAATCGGTGAAAAAGCCGAAGATCATCGATCTTGCGCTGGTAGGCGTCGTCCCCGCATACCGCGGCGCGAGTCTCGTGATGATCGACGAGATCATGCGGATGCTCACCGAGGGCACGGCGGAATATCTGGAAACCAATCTCAACCTCGAAGACAATTACAGCATTCACAATATGTGGAAAAGTTTTGAATGCGTCCAGCACAAGCGCAGAAGAGCGTTCGTGAAACAGATCTGACTTTCCGTTCGATCATTTATCCGTACAATACGCTGCGCGGCGTCCGGAAACGGACGCCGCGCAGCATACTTTTTTATCGCCGTCAGACGGGCGGTCAGTTCTTTTTATACACGCACGCGGTATGCGGCGGAAGATAAATATCGTTGAGGTTGCGCACCTGCCCGTCAAGCAGGTTGACCCCTTCCGCCTCCTCCACGCGCACGGTGCAGTCGCCGTCGCCGATGTTGACGGCGACGATGATCTTCTCCCCGTTCCACTCCCGCACGAAGGAGAAATTCGTATTCATGCAGGTCGCCTTCGCGTATGAGCCGTAACTGAGCGCGGGGCAATCCTTCCTGATCTGGGCAAGTTTGCGGATATGCAAAGCGAATTCGGGGTGCGCCGTCTTGTCCACGTCGTCGATGCAGGGGCGGAGCTTATAGTCGAGGTCGGATTTATCTCCCTCGATGCCGAACTCCGAACCGTAATAAATGCACGGAATGCCCGGCATGGTCATGAGCAGCGTATAGAGGTTGAGAAGATCCGCCTTGTTTTTCAGCGCGGTGCAGGCGCGCTCGACGTCGTGATTGTCCGCAAAGTTTAAAAGGTGTTTTCCCTTGAAGAGCGCCCACGGCGTATCGGCGAAAAGACGGCTCATCGAATGTTCGATCTCAAAGAGATTTCCCGAGTTGAACGCCGAGATCATGCTGCGGAATCCCTCGTAATTGGTGATGGAATCCAGCCGTTCGGGGCAGACGTTCTGCTGAAAATTGTTGTTGTGAATGACCTCGCCGACGAGGAAAAACTCGCTCTTGCACTCGTTGACCGTGCGGCGCAGCAGTTCCATGAACCACGGGGGAAGCAGATAGCTTACGTCCAGACGAAGCCCGTCGATGCCGAATTCGCCGATCCAGAAGCGCACCGCGTCCATGAGGTAGTTCTGCACGTCCTGATTGTCCAGCCGCAGTTTGACAAGTTCGGGGTGTCCCTCCCAATTCTCGTAGTCCAGCCCGTCGTTGTAACGGGAATTGCCCCGGAAGTTGATGTTGAACCAGAAGCGGTAATCCGTCCCCTCCCGCTTTTCAAGCACTTCGCGGAAGGGCGGGAACGCCCGCCCGACGTGATTGAACACACCGTCCAGAACGACGCGGATCCCCGCCTCGTGAAACTTTCCGACGAGCGCCTTGAACTCCTCGTTCGTGCCGAGACGGCGGTCGATCTTATAAAAATCCACCGTGTCATACCCGTGCCGCTCGCTCTCAAAAAGCGGATTGAACAGCACCGCCCCCACGCCGAGATCTTTCAGGCGCGGAATCTCCGCCTCGATTTTTGCAAGGCGGCGGCGGGTCTCGCCGAAGTCGTTTTCGCGCTCCGCGCCGCAGAAACCGAGCGGATAAATCTGATAAAATACGCTTTCGTCAAACCACATATTGTGTCATCTCCTTTTAACAAGCCAACTCATTGTACCACATGAAAACGGCTTTTGCAAGGGGTATTTTTAAATTTTTCTGCACCGTCCGTTCTCATCGTCGATCTCCGCGCCACGATTTGCACGGCAAAAGGAGCAGATTTCTCTTGCCTTTTTTTCGCTGCCGCGCTATACTGTAAGGGAAAAATACGAACCACGCCTTTGGCGAAATCTTTTCGGCATCTTTTTGCTCATCTTCCTTGCAATACCTCGGTATTACTGCGTCATCGCGTCGCGGAGAAACGTATTTTGCGGGTGATTCGGCAAAGCCGAACACCGCGCCTTATGCGTTTGCCGCTCCTTTTTCTCAAAATTCTTTTAAAAAGAATTTTGAGAAGGAAATAAGGTGCTCGCCAAAGGTGCGAAGCAATCAAAAGCGGTAAGATGAGCGGTCAGACAAGGCGAAGCCCGCAGCGCGTGCCGTGTGGCACGGGCAAGGGGTTCAACAATGTATGAGCGCACAGTTTCCGCTTTTGATCGGGTTCGTATTACTCCCTTACAGTATCACTGTACATAAAACAGCACGGGGAATTTTATAAACGATTTTTTACGTTTTCTCGAAACCTCATACACGGCGTTCCAAGCCGCGGAAAACGCGCGCGCACTGCTGCAAGCGCACGGATTCCGCGAGCTTGAAGAAGGCGCGCCGTGGAACTTGCAGCCGCAGGGAAAATACTTCGTCGTACGCGGCGGCAGCGCGGTCATCGCGTTCATATGCGGTGACGCGAAAAAGGGCTTTAAGATTGCGGCGAGCCACCTCGATTCGCCCTGCCTGAAACTCAAAGAGAACCCCGCCCTTTCGGACGGTCACTGCACGCGGCTCAACGCCGAACCGTACGGCGGCGGCATCTGGCACACCTTTTTCGACCGCCCGCTCCGCCTTGCGGGGCGCGTCGTGCGCGAGGAAAACGGCGCGCTCCGCGCCCTTCCGTTCGCGAGCGATTTTCTCGTTTCGCTCCCCTCGCTCGCCATTCATCTCGACCGCGACGTGAACGAAAAATTCGCGCCCAACTTGCAGGATAATCTGCCGCTGCTCACGCTCGGGCAGAAGGATTTTTACGATCTGCTCCGCGATCCCGTCTCGTACGATCTGTACGCCGCCTGCGCGGAAAAACCCTATTTCTGGGGCGCAGACGGAGAGTTCCTCTCCTCGCCGCGGCTGGACGATCTGGCAAGCGCGTACGCTTCCCTGCACACGCTCGCGGAAACGCCCTGCGACGGCGTTTGCGTCGCCGCCTGCCTTGACGCGGAGGAGATCGGGAGCCGCACGCGGCAGGGCGCGGGCGGAGATTTCCTGCGCGCCGTACTCGCGCGCATTGCGCAGGCGCAGTCGCTGACGCAGGCGGATTACTACGCCGCGCTCGCAGCCTCCTTCTGTATTTCCATCGATAACGCGCAGGGATTCCACCCCAACTATACCGCAAAGTTCGACCCCTCCGACCGCGCGTATCTCGGCAAGGGCGTTGCGCTGAAATCGCATGCGGGCGGCGCATACGCCACGGACGCGCTCGCAGCCGCCGTGGTCAGGACGGTATTCTCGCGCGCGGGCGCGCCTTTGCAGACTTTCTGCAACCGCTCGGATATGCGCAGCGGCGGAACGCTCGGCACGATCAGCATCGGACAGGCAAGTATCCTCACCGCGGACGTCGGCATTCCGCAGCTCGCGATGCACTCCGCCGTGGAGACGATCGCCTGCGCCGACTTCGCCGCACTCGAAACGGGGCTTTCCGCCTTCTGGAAGAGCCGTATCCGCGTCTCTTCGGACGGCGCGGAAGTACTGTAAACCGCATTATGATTCGGGCGGAGGCAAAAGCCTCCGCCTTTTCATAAAAATTCAAAATTTGTCTGAGATTTTGCCTCGCCGCCGCTTGCTTTTTCCGATGAGCAGTGCTATACTCTCCGTTGTCATTTGAGAGGAAGAAATCATGGAAGGCACGAAACTGCGCGGAAGGCGCATCTTACATACGGCGGAGCAATTCGCCAAAAGTAACGTCGTACTCCTCGTGGCTGTCGCCGCCGCGGCGGCGACCTGCATCTTCGTCCCGTTCGACAGGGAGTATGCGGGCTATTTCGATTGGAGCACCATTGCCTGCCTGTTCTGTACGATGGCGGTCGTCGCCGCATTCAAAAACATCCGTTTTTTCATATGGCTCGCGGACGTCATCGTGCGCCGCTTCAAAAATATGCGCAACATCGCGCTTGCGCTCGTGTTCGTCACCTTCTTCGGGTCGATGGTCATGGCGAACGATATGGCGCTCGTCACCTTCCTCCCGCTGGGATATTTCGTCCTCGAATCGTGCGGGAATAAAAAACAGACCGCCTTTATCTTCATCATGCAGAACATCGCCGCAAACCTCGGCGGAATGCTCACGCCGTTCGGGAATCCGCAGAACCTCTACCTCTATTCCTATTACGCAATTCCGACGGGAGAATTCTTTGCCATTATGGCCCTCCCGTTCGCCGCGGCGTTTCTGATGATCCTCGGCGTATGCCTGTTCGTGAAACCCGAACCCGCGGTTTTGCAGGGCGTTCCCAAAAAGACGCCGTGCGTATGGCGGTCCGTCGTGTATGCGCTGCTGTTCGCGCTCTCCCTGCTCATTGTGTTCCGCGTGTTCCCCTACTATTGGGGACTTCTGGCAGTCGTCGTCGCCCTGCTCGCGCTCGACTTCCGCGCGCTCCTGCACGTCGACTATTCCCTGCTCCTCACCTTCTGCGCCTTCTTCATTTTTTCCGGAAACCTTGCGCGCATCCCCGCCGTGGCGGAGACGCTCAGCGCGTTCGTTGCGTTCGATCCGCTCGCCGTCGGCGTACTCTCCTGTCAGGTCATCTCCAACGTGCCGACGTCCGTTCTCCTTTCCAAATTTACCGAAAACTATCCCGCGCTGCTCATTGCCGTCAACGCAGGCGGGCTGGGAACGCCCATCGCCTCGCTGGCAAGCCTGATCACGCTGAACACCTTCCGCCGTATGTGCCCCGGTGAAACGGGACGCTATCTGATCAGATTTCTGCTGTACAATTTTTCATTCCTCGCCGTTCTCATCGGCACAGGCTACCTGACCCTGCTGTTTTTCTGAATCCTCGTTCCGATACGCCGCCGTAGTAATGAGAGGCGTTCCCTCACCGTCGATATCGGCGACAAGCGTCTCGCCCTGCAAAACGTCGCGGTCGATCCGCAGCGCGCGGATACGCGCCATCACGTCGAAGATCTTCTCCTTCTTCACCTCCCCGTCCGTCTTGACGGGGATCATGCCTTGCGCCGCGCGCACGGTGCTCGTGACGATGCGCCGCGGGCAGGTCATCTCCGCTTCGGCATATTTCTTCCCGCGCAGACAGAAATTTCCCGTGACGGAAACGCCGCCGTCCGTTTTCTCCGCCGTCAGTTCGCAGCCGCGCGGACATTCGATACACACAAAATTCCTTGTCATGTTATGCCTCCCGCACAACGCTGATTTTAATATCGTGCGCATCCGCAAGATCGGCGGCTTTTATAGTGACGTTCTCCATTTCGCCCGGGGCGACCGCAATGCGCCTGTACGTTTTCACCGCGCTGCCCGTCTCCACACGGATCATTGCGCCGCGGAATGCGCTCCGCACGCGGAAGTACAGCTTGACGTCCTTTCCCTGTTCCGCGCGCTGCGGCAGAACGTACGTCACGTTCTCACCCGACACGGTCGGGAGATATGCGCGCTCCCCTTCGCCACGGATAAGATACTCCGCCGCAGCCCTGCCCGCGACTTCCGCCTCTTCCGAGACAAAGTCCACAAGATCGTGTACGTGCAGCACGTTTCCGCAGGCGAAAATGCCCGAAATATCCGTCTCTCTGTTCCCGTCTACAACGCAGCCCTTTGTGCGCGGATCGAGCGAAAGCCCCGCGCGCTTGGTAAGCTCGTTCTCGGGGATCAGCCCCACCGAGAAGAGCACCGTGTCGCAGGCGATCTCGCGCTCCGTTCCCGCAATGGGTTTCTTTGCCTTATCCACCTGCGCGATGACGACGCTCTCCACGCGCTCTTTGCCTTTGACCTCCACGATCGTATGTTCCAGATAGAGCGGAATGCAGAAGTCGTCGAGGCACTGCGCAATGTTGCGCCTTAGTCCGCTCGAATGCTCCATGATCTCGCACACGCATTCCACCTCCGCGCCCTCCAACGTCATGCGGCGCGCCATGATCAGTCCGATGTCGCCCGAGCCGAGAATGACAACCCGCTTCCCGGGCAGATGCCCGTAAATGTTCACGTATTTCTGCGCCGTACCCGCGGAGTACAACCCTGCGGGGCGGGTCCCCGCAATGTTCAGCGCGCCCTTGCTGCGTTCGCGGCAGCCCATGGCAAGAATGACCGCGCCCGCCTCGATCGTGAATACGCCGCGCTCGTTCATGCATGTGACTTTTTTATCCCCCGAAAGATCGGTGACGAACGTGTTCGTCATGATCCCGATCCCCCGCGCGTTCGCCTCGTCCAGAAAGCGCTGCGCATATTCGGGACCCGTCATGCTCTCTTTGAACCGCGTCAGTCCGAATCCGTTGTGGATACACTGTTTTAAAATGCCGCCCGCACGCTCCTCGCGTTCGATCACGACCATATCCCGCACGCCCACATCATACGCGGCGACTGCGGCAGCTAGTCCCGCGGGACCGCCTCCGATGATGACAAGTTGCTTTTTCATCACAATTCGCCTCCCGTGATGAGGTAGGATCTTCCGCCGTTTTTCGTGACCTCTTCCGCCTTCATGCCGAACTCCTTCATGAGTTCGCTGAATACGCTCGGCTGGCAAAACCCGCTCTGACACCTGCCCATGCCCGCGCGCGTGCGCAGTTTCACCCCGTCCAGCGTTCTTGCGGGAGGATTGCTCCGCATGGCTTCGAGGATTTCCCCCAGCGTCACCTCCTCGCAGCGGCACACGATTCTGCCGTATGCGGGATCGCGGGCAATGACCTTGTTCTTTTCCTCAGGAGGAAGTTCTCTGAACCAATGCGCGCTGCGGCGGACGGGATCAAAGCTCTCGTTCTTCTTCGCCCCGAGCGCGTTTGAGACCTCTTTCGCGATCTTCGCGGCGATGGCGGGCGAGGACGTAAGCCCGGGCGATTCAATGCCTGCCGCGTGATATACGCCCTCCGCGCCCCATTCGAGAATAAAGTCGTGGCGGTCGCTGTAAGCGCGTTCGCCCGCAAAGGACGTAATGACCTGCCCGAAGGGAATATCCGCGATCATGGAGAGCGCCTTTTCCCTGATCTCGTCGTATGCGGGACGGCGGACGGCGGTGGAATACACCTCGTCCTCCACGGAAGTCGGTCCCACAAGCAGATTTCCGTCTGCCGTGGGCGTGACGAGCACGCCCTTGCCCGCCTTGGTCGGAACGGTGAACACCGTGTGCGAGACGTATCCGCCCGCGGTCTTATCCAGCAGCATATATTCGCCGCGCCGCAGTCCGATACGGAAGGACGCGCCTCCAAGGAGGTCGGCGACGCATTCCGCCCCCGCGCCCGCGCAGTTGACGACGACGCGCGCCGTCACCTGCCTGCCGTCCGAGGAGAAAATCGTCCAGCCCGCCTCCTCCTTTTGCGCGCCGCATACTTCAAATCCGCAGAGAAGTTCCGCGCCGTTGTCCATGGCGTTTCCCATGGCGGCGATCGTCAGTCCGTACGGGCAGACGATTCCGCCCGTCGGCGCATACAGCGCAGCCGTCACCCCGCCCGCCGCGTGCGGTTCTTTCTCCAAGACCTGCTCCCGCGTGAGAAGTTCCAGCCCGTCCACGCCGTTTTCGCGCCCGCGCGCAAGAAGCGTTTGAAGCTGTGCCTCTTCCTCCGCACCGTGCGCGACGACCAGCGAGCCGTTGTGCCTGAACGTCACCCCAAGCTCGCGGCAGGCGCTCTCCATCATGGCGTTTCCCAAAACGTTGTACTTCGCTTTCAGCGTTCCCGAAACGGCGTCAAAGCCCGCGTGTACAATGCCGCTGTTCGCCTTGGACGCCCCCGCCGCCACATCGCCCGCGGCTTCCAGAACGACCACGGACAATTCAAATTTACTCAGTTCGCGCGCCGCAAGCGCGCCGATCACCCCGCCCCCGATGACGGCGGCGTCATATCTCGCTCTCATTTGTTCCCCTTCCCGATCATATCTTTCAAAAGATCACTTTTGAAAGTGAAATCAATAATATTATAGCATATCTTCTCGGAAAAGGCAAGGATGACAGAATCGTCGCCAAACAACATAAAAGCACGGCAGGACAACAATCCTGCCGTGCTTTTGGTGCACCGTAAGAGATTCGAACTCCTGGCCTTCGGTTCCGTAGACCGACGCTATATCCAGCTTAGCTAACGGTGCATCCTTTGCTCAATTACCATGATATTATACCTGTTCAAATGCCGTTTGTCAACGGATTTTAAGGGGAATTTTACGTTTCCACAGAAAAAATCTCATTGTGGAAAAGAGGTACGGGTTTCTCCCCCTCTGTGCGGTGTTAAGCATGTCGAATTGTGGAAAAACAGGTCGAAACGGCAAAAAATTGTGGATAACTTTTTTCAAAACTTTCGTTCGGATTTGCAATTTCATGCGAAAAACCGCCAATTGTGGACAATTTTACCCACATATCAACCGACGGACGGACGGGAAAAATCCTCCTCCGCAAGCGGCAGAATGCGCAGTCCGTGCGGAATACATACGATGACGCCGCCGCCTTCGCCGACAGGCTGCATGGCGCAGCAATCCCTGCGGCGGCTGCAATTCGCGTCATGCATGACCACGGTTTTCGCGCCGTCGTCAATGACGATCTCGTTCCACTCCCCTTCCGAAACCTGTACGGTGACGAGGATCAGCCCATCCTCCTCGCGCTCGGCAACGCGCTCCGCCCATTCGGACGAAACCTCTCCGCCCGCGCCGAATTTGTAAGTGTAGACAGTCTCTCCGTCCACCTCCACGCGAACCCCTTCCGCCCGTTCTCCACCGATCAGCGCAGCCGCCAGAAAGAGCGCGGCAATCAGCAGGACCGCCGCCCCGTAGACGAGCAGATCGGCAAGGCGGAAAAACTTCCCCCCGCGCACCAGACGGGCGTACTTCATGCGAACGCCTCCACGCCGTCGAAAGACGCGGTGACGGTATATTGCGATTGGTCAAGATTGGTGTAGAGAACGTATTCATCCGATTCCGCGTCGTACCAGACGAACATGACGCGAAACGCATCGGAATGCGCCGAAGCGTATTCCTGCGCCTCCGCCGCGGACATGGCGACAAGCGCGGTCGCGCAGGCGTCCCCTTCCGCCGCCGATCCGCCCACGACGGTCGCGCACAGGATATGGCTCCCCGCGCCGACGGGCTGACCGTTCTTGCCGATAATGTGGCTGTAACGCGTTCCGCCGATCTCGTAATACTGCTCGTAGTCGCCGCTCGTGGAGATCGTCGTATTTTTGACGGAGAGCGTTGCGTACGACGTGCCGAGCGTCTCGCGCGGGGAATTGACGGTGATCTCCCAGATCCCGTCCTGCCGCGAGGGATTTTCCAGAACGCAGAGACTGCTCCCGCCCGCGTTATAGTAGCCGTATTTCACGCCCGCCGCGCGGAGAATTTCCGCCGCCGCGTCCACGCTTGCGCCCTTGCCGATGCCGTCAAGGCTGATCCGCATAGAGTAATCTCTCCCGTCTACGGGAGCAGCTGCGGCGGGTTTGATAATCGAATAGCCGCCCTCCGTCTCCGACAGGACCGCTGCGGAAAAATCCGTCATTGCGGGAGCGGAAAACGCGTCGATAAACTTCTGATCGGGGAGCGTTTCCTCGAAATTCTGTCTGTCGTAGCGAAGCGCGGGCTGATAATCGACGGCGCGGTGGCGGGGAGAAAAGCCCCATAAATCGACGAGAAGCCCCGCGGCGGGATTGTACGCGCCGCCCGTCTCCGCATACATTGCCGCCGCCGTCCGCAAGATGCCATACGCCGTTTCATCGACAGCGATCTCCGTTCCCGCCGCCGCCTCGTTGAACCGCGCCGCCGCGCTGCCCGAAACGGATACGGAAATGCCCGATTCGATTTCCGCCGTGCGGGCGGTCATCTGCGCCCAGAGCGCGTCCGCGTCCAACTCCTCTGCGGAGGAGTACACCCAGCGTATCTGCGAACCGAAACGGTTGTATTCGTCCTTGGCGCGGAGCGTCTCCCTTCCCGTACAGGCGGAAAGCGCAAAAACGCCCGTCAGGAACGCTGCCGCGGCAATACAGGCAATTTTTTTCATGAACGCCTCCTCCCGTTCCGCAGGCGAGGCGCGCAGCGATCCGCAGCCCCGTTCCGATGCGGAAAAATATTTTCAAGTATACCGCATTTCACGGAAAAAGGCAAGAAAAAGCGGCGCACGCGCGCCGCAATCTCAGTTATGTTTGGTATGCGATTTAAATACGAGCGAGGCGAGGAAGGAAAAGACGACCGCCGCGCTCACGCCCGCGCTTGCCGCCGCGAGCGCGCCCGTGAGCGCCTCGAACAGTCCCTCCTGAGCGCCCTTCATCGCGCCGTTCGCGAGCAGATAGCCGAACCCCGAAATGGGTACGGTCGCGCCCGCGCCCGCCCACTCGACGAGGGGCTGATAGATCCCGAGCGCCGTGAGCGCGATACCCGCAAGCATGAAGATGACGAGGATCTTCCCCGCCGTGAGATCGGTAAAGTTGATGACGAGCTGCGCGATCGCGCAGATCAGCCCACCGACCGCAAACGCCTTTAAAAACGCAAGAAAAATTTCCAATGCTTCCATATTCAGTCTCCTTAGATGCATTATGACAACGAAAGATACACTCCGACAACGGATCGCACAGAAGCTCAGCCCCCTTTTTTGGCAGAAGCTTCAAGCCAGCCGAGGAGCGTGAGGAAAAGCCGAGGGGCTACTAAACGGTAAGTGACCGAGGCTTGCCGCAGCGCGACAACGGATCGCGCAGAGGATCAGCCCCCCTTTTGGCAGAAGCTTCAAGCCAGCCGAGGAGCGTGAGGAAAAGCCGAGGGAGCTTACTAAACGGTAAGTGACCGAGGCTTGCCGCAGCGCGACAACGGATCGCGCAGAGGATCAGCCCCCCTTTTTGGCAGAAGATTCAAGCCAGCCGAGGAGCGTGAGGAAAAGCCGGGGGAGCTTATTAAACGGTAAGGGCCCGAG
>CALVMN010000022.1:0-28488 GCA_944346365.1 Candidatus Gallimonas merdigallinarum | reverse complement strand
AACACAGAAGTTAAGCTCTCTTACGCCCAAAGTACTTGGTCTAACGACCCGGGAGGATAGGTAGTTGCCACCTTTCATTGCCCCTTAGCTCAGTCGGTAGAGCATGCGGCTGTTAACCGCAGTGTCGACAGTTCGAGTCTGCCAGGGGCAGCCAAAAAAGAGAAGTACCCAAGCAGGGCACTTCTCTTTTTTCGTGCGCCTCGCAGCGCACGCTCTTAGTCGAACGCTTCGCGCGTCGACAGTGACGCGATCGCGCCGCTTCCTTATACAGCGGCGAACGATACGCTATTCTGTCGCTGCGCTCTTAGAGATTATGCAGATAAATCGTGCAGCGCTTTGAAAAAGATGGTATAATGAATATATGGCTGGGGCGTCTCGGTGGCGTTAGACGGCACCTTCCTGCTCTCAGACGAAAGCGTGCGGCGGAACGCCGCAAAGAGGAGAACTCATGAAGGCATATACCTATCTTTCAAAAGGGAAATTCGCATTCACGGAAAAATCAAAGCCGCGCGTGCTTGGCGACCGCGACGCGGTGGTGCGCGTCACGCTTGCGAGCATCTGCACGAGCGATCTGCATATCAGGCACGGCTCCGTGCCGCGCGCCGTCCCCGGGATCGCCGTCGGGCATGAGATGGTGGGCGTGGTGGAGGAGGCGGGCGCGGCGGTCCCGTTCGCGCGGGGAGACCGCGTCGCCGTCAACGTGGAAACGTTCTGCGGCGAGTGTTTCTTCTGCCGCAGGGGATATGTGAACAACTGCACCGACCGCGACGGCGGCTGGGCGCTCGGCTGCCGCATTGATGGCGGTCAGGCGGAGTTTGTCCGCGTGCCGTTCGCGGACATGGGTCTCACAAAAATCCCCGACGGTGTCTCCGACGAGCAGGCGCTCTTCGTCGGAGACATTCTGGCGACGGGGTATTGGGCGGCAGACATCGCCGAGATCGGAAAGGGAGACACCGCGTTCGTCATCGGCGCGGGACCGACGGGGATCTGCGCCATGCTGTGCGCGCGGCTGAAATTGCCCGCGCGTATCGTCGTCTGCGAGAAAGATCCCGCCCGTCTGCGCTTTGTGCGCGAGCATTATCCCGACGTTCTGACCGTCACGCCCGAAGATGCGGCGGCGTTCGTGCGCGAACACAGCGGACACGGCGGCGCGGACGCGGTCATCGAGGCGGCGGGTACGGCGGAGAGTTTCCGCCTCGGCTGGGAGTGCGCGCGCCCCAACGCCGTCGTTGTCGTCGCGGCGCTGTACGATGCGCCGCAGATCCTGCCGCTCCCCGATATGTACGGGAAGAACCTTACCTTCAAGACGGGCGGCGTGGACGGATGCAAGTGCGGCGAGATCATGCGGCTCGTCGCGGAGGGAAAGCTCGATACCGCGCCTCTCATCACGCACACGTTCGCGTTTTCCGAACTCGACCGCGCGTACGATCTGTTCGGGCGGCGGGCGGACGGCGTGATGAAAGTCGCCGTGAAAATGTGAACGCCGCGGCGCGCGGGAATATTTTGCGCTTTGCTTGAAATCTTTTTTGCGGCGTAGTATAATATGGGCATGGAAGTGACCTATCGGCTCGGGAATGACATGGAAGCGGCGTTTTCCCGTGACTTTCCGCATTTTTACCATCGCGTCAGGCGGTTGGAGGACAGCGTTGCCGCATACTTTCTGACGGGGAACGCGCACGCGTTCGTGCGGGCGCGGCTTTCGCGCGAGGGGCTGCCCGTATTTGCGGCGGTCTCGTTTGAAAAGGCGGCTGCGGATCGGTTCGAGCGCAGGGTGGAACGTGCGCTCTCCAAATGCGGCTACGCCAGGGCCGCAGCACAGATGCCCGCGCCCGATTTCCCCGTAAAGGTAACGGCGGAGTTCGGCGGCGCATGCAGGGAATTCGCGTTTGACTTCGGCGGAGAAGAGGCGCTCGGCGCATTCTGTTCCGCCGTGCAGGCGTGGACGGCGTCGGCGTCCCGCCATCGTTTTTCGGCGGGGAAGGGGACTGTTTCTGCAAAAAAGGTGCGCGAAAAAGGGGATAATTCATAGAATATATAAGTAAAACGGATTGATAAAATCCGTTTTTTTAATGCCTGCAAGCCCGCTCATTGTTTGACACGCGCCCCCTTGCGCGTTATAATAGGAACGGTTTCAGCGGACCGCGCATAATTTCGCGTTGCATTTTTACGGAGGGAGCATGACAAAAAAACAGACTTGTATTTTTCTCACCGTCGTCGCCGCCGTGATCGCCGCGCTGATCGTCGGGATCGTCCTGACGGACGGACTGTATCAGAAAGAGGGATCCATTCAGGACGCGATGCAAGACGCCGTTCTGCACGAAGGGGATAGAATTTCCCTGTTCGGGCTGCCCGTCAATCCCGGGCTGATCTCCGCGTTCGTGGTAACGGGCGTCATTCTCGTATTCGCGGCGATCGTGCGCATCTTCGTCATCCCGCGTTTCAAGTTCGTTCCCGGGAAATTTCAGATGCTTCTGGAACAGGCTGTGGGGATGTTCGACGGACTCGCAAAGTCCAACAGCCCGCACAGGAATCATTTCCTCGGCGCGTATGTGTTCGCGGCGGGCGCGTACATCTTTGTCAGCACGCTGTTTGAGCTTGTGGGCGTGCCCGCGGTGTCCATGGCGGGGCAGTCAGTCATTCTGCCCGCGCCGCTCTCCGATATCAACGGGGCGATCTCGCTGGGGTGTCTTTCCTACCTCGTCATCTTAGGGGGCGGAATCGTCTCCAACGGACTGCGCGGCGTGGGACGGACGCTCAAAGAGTTCTCGCTGCCCATCTCGATGAGCTTCCGTATGTTCGGCGCTCTGCTGAGCGGGATGCTGGTCACGGAGCTTGTGTATTACTATCTCGCGCTCTCGTTCGTGCTGCCCGTCATCGTCGGCATTCTCTTCACGGTGCTCCACGCGGTGATTCAGGCGTACGTGCTCACCATGCTGACTTCGCTCTTCTACGGCGAAGTGAGCGAACCGCACGAAAAAAAGCCAAAACTTAGGCGGAAGGCGCGCGGCAAACAACAAAACAACAAATCGGAAACAGAGGTAACGGTATGAAAACGATTGGAAGAAAGAAAATGTTCGTCATGATCGGCGTCGTGCTGGCGGTGATTCTGGCGGTTCTGCTTGCAGTGGGACTGAGCAGTGAGCAGAAAGATATGCAGGTCATGAATACGGTCGCCGTCGCGGCGGAGAACGTAGACGCAGAGCAGACCGCAGATGCGGAAGCGGCGTCCGAGACGGATACCGCCGCGCCGCAGGATACGGCGGATAGTTCCGCAGGATTCAAGGCGCTTGCCGCCGGCATTGCCATCGGGCTTGCTGCGGGAGCGGGCGCAGCGGGCATGGGCATCGCCGTGGCAAAGACGTCCGAGGCAATCGCACGCCAGCCCGAGGCGGAGGGAAAGATCCGTTCCACGCTCATGCTCGGGCTTGTATTTATCGAGACGGCGATCATTTATGCGCTGATCGTCGCGATTCTCGTCATATTCGTCCTGTAAGAGGAGGCAGTCATGCCTTTGAATATCGACTGGCAGCAGATTTTGCTGCATCTTCTCAATTTTGTCATTTTGTTCGCGGGGCTGTGGCTTCTTCTCTACAAGCCCGTGCGTACCTTTATGCAAAAACGGAGAGAACATTACGAGAAGATGGACGCCGACGCCGAGAAAAAGAACGCGGAAGCGGAGGAAAAACGCGCCGCGTACGAGGAAAAACTCGCAGGCGCAGAGGACGAGATCGCCGAAAAACGCCGACTTGCCGAAAAGGAGACGGCGGAGTACAGCGAGCGCATGCGCCGGGAAACAGACGAATTGGCACGAACCATCGTAGCGGACGCCCGCAAGGACGCCGCTCGCATCAAGGCGCAAGCCACAAAGGAGGCACGCGCCGAGATCGCCTCCATCGTGACGGACGCGGTGGAGAAGATCGTATTGGAGGACACTGCGTCCGAAGCGTTCGATCAGTTCTTGGACGCTGCCGACGGCGCGCAAGCGGAGAAGAAAGATGAGTGAACCCATTCGCGCAAAATTATACGCGGCGGCTCCTCCTTCAAAGGTGCAGGAGGAACGCTTCCGCGCCTTTCTGAGCAAAAAGTACGGCGGTGAAGTTGCGCTTGATTTCGTGAAGAGCGACGCCTTCCCGGGCGGATTCCGCCTCGAAGTGGGTGCGGAAGTGTACGATTGGAGCGTCAACGGCAGGTTCCGTCAGCTCAAAGATGCGCTCACCGAAGTTCCCAAAAAGAACGGCGACGTCATCCCCATGCTGGGCGACGCGGTGCGCGCATGGTCGCCCAAAGCTGTCTCGGAAGAGCTTGGCACGGTCGTCTCCGTCGGCGACGGCGTCGCTACCGTCACGGGGCTTGGGCGCGTCTCGTACGGGGAGATCGTGGAGTTCTCCTCGGGCGTGCGCGGCATGGTGCAGGATCTCAAACGCGACAGCGTCGGCTGTATTCTGTTCGGAGACGACGAACAGGTCTCGGAGGGAAGCTCCGTGCACCGCACGAAAAAGACGGCGGGCGTGCCCGTCGGCAAGAACTTTCTGGGCAGGGCGGTGAACGCGCTCGGCGCGCCCATCGACGGCAAAGGGGACATCGGCGCGGACGGATACCGTCCCATCGAGGTCGCCGCGCCCCGCATCATCGACCGTCAGCCCGTCAACCGTCCGCTCGAAACGGGACTTGTCGCCATCGACAGTATGTTCCCCATCGGGCGCGGACAGCGCGAACTCATCATCGGCGACAGACAGACGGGCAAGACGGCGATCGCGCTCGATACCATTCTCAATCAGCGCGGGAAGGACGTCATCTGCATCTACGTCGCCATCGGGCAGAAGGCGAGCGCCGTGGCGCAGCTCATGGAAGCGCTCCGCACCCGCGGCGCGCTCGAATATTGCATCGTCGTCAGCGCGTCGGCGGGCGAATCCGCCTCCATGCAGTACGTTGCGCCCTATGCGGGCTGCGCCATGGGCGAATATTTTATGGAGCTGGGCAGGGACGTGCTCATCGTCTATGACGATCTCTCCAAGCACGCCGTTGCGTACCGCGCGCTCAGCCTCCTTCTCGGGCGTTCGCCCGGGCGCGAGGCGTATCCCGGGGACGTGTTCTATCTGCATTCCCGTCTTTTGGAGCGTGCGGCGCACCTCTCGGACGAGCGGGGCGGCGGCTCGATGACCGCGCTTCCCATCGTCGAAACGCAGAGCGGCGACGTTTCCGCATATATCCCGACGAATATCATCTCCATCACCGACGGACAGATCTTTCTGGAAAGCTCGCTCTTTTTCGCGGGTCAGCGCCCCGCTGTCAACGTGGGACTCTCCGTCTCGCGCGTGGGCGGCGACGCGCAGACCAAGGCGATGAAATCCGCCGCAGGCGCGATCCGTCTCGACCTTGCGCAGTACCGCGAAATGGAGGTATTCACGCAGTTTTCCTCCGATCTCGATGAGACGACGCAGAAACAGCTCCGCTACGGGCAGGGGCTGATGCGCCTGCTCCGTCAGCAGCAGTATCGTCCCTTTCAGCTGCATGAACAGGTCGTCCTGCTCGTCGCCGCGCTGCATCACGTCATGCAGGATATCCCGCTCGACGAGATCGGGCGGTTCCGCGCCGAATTGCTTGCATATTTTCAGGTTCACGCCGCCGATCTGTGCGAGCGCATCGGGCAGACGGGCAGAATGACGCCCGAAGAGCGTGATCTCATCTGCCGCCTTTCCGAAGAATTTCTCGCCGACTGGAAGCGGGAGGGGGCGAGCGCCTGATGCCCGGCGTCAAGGAGATCAAAGCGCACATCGAGAGCGTTCGGGATACGCAGAAGATCACGCAGGCGATGTATCTGATCGCCTCCGCGAAGATGCGCAAAGCCAAAGAGGGGCTGGACAGGACACGCCCCTACTTCAACGCCGTACAGGCGGAGATCAAGCGCATTTTCCGCACGGACGAGCGCGTGGAGAACCGTTACTTTTATCCGCTTGAAGGCAAACTTCCCGACAGCGGCGCGGTTGGCTGCCTCGTCGTGACGGCGGACAAGGGGCTTGCGGGCGCGTACAACCAGAACGTCATCAAGGCGGCGAAGGAAGTGCTCGAAGAAAAGCGCGGCGGGAAGGAACTGTTCGTGGTGGGCGAGTACGGGAGGCAGTACTACACGCGCCACGATATTCCCATCCGCAGGAGCTTTCTCTACACGGCGCAGAACCCCACCGTTCAGCGCGCGCGGGAGATCGCGAACGTCCTGCTGGACGCGTACGACACGGGCAAACTCAAAAAGATCTATATCATCTATACCGATATGAAGAACGGGCTGAAAAGCGAAGTCCGCGTGACGCGCCTTTTGCCCTTCCACCGCGCGCAGTTCTCCTCCGAACACAGGGAGGAGCACGCCGTATTCAGTTTTGAGCCTTCCATCGGCGAAGTGCTCGACAATATCATTCCGAGCTATCTCACGGGCTTTATTTACAGCGCCCTCGTCGACAGTTTCTGCTGCGAGCAGAACGCGCGCATGGAGGCGATGGACGCGGCGAGCCGCAACGCGCAGAAGCTGCTGGATGAACTTTCCCTGCAACTCAATCACGTCCGTCAGGGTGCGATCACGCAGGAGATCACGGAGATTTCCGCAGGCGCGCAGGCGCAGAGAAGAAACTTCGGGGAGGGGACCGTATGACAGCAAAGGGAACGATCGTACAGGTTTTGGGTTCGGTCGTGGACGTCTTGTTCGAGGAGGGACAGCTTCCGCACATCAACGACGAAATTACCGTTACCGTGGACGGCAGGGAGCGCGTGATGGAAGTTGCGCGCCACGAGGGAAACAACGTTGTGCGGTGCATCATGCTTTCGGGGAGCGAGGGGCTTGCCCGCGGCATGGAGGCGACTGCGCTCGGACACGGGATCGAAGTTCCCGTCGGGGAGCGCACGCTGGGGCGCATGTTCAACGTGCTCGGCGATCCGATCGACGGCGATCCCGCGCCCAAGGCGGCGGAGCGCTGGGCGATCCACAGAAAGGCGCCCGCATTCGAGGAGCAGTCTCCCGCGGTGCAGGTGCTGGAAACGGGGATCAAGGTCATCGATCTGCTGGAACCGTACGCCAAGGGCGGCAAGATCGGTCTCTTCGGCGGCGCGGGCGTGGGCAAAACGGTACTCATTCAGGAACTCATTCACAACGTCGCCACCGAGCACGGCGGATATTCCATCTTCACGGGCGTGGGCGAGCGCAGCCGCGAGGGGAACGACCTGTGGCGCGAAATGCGCGAGAGCGGCGTCATCGACAAGACCGCCCTCGTATTCGGGCAGATGAACGAGGCGCCCGGCGTGAGAATGCGCGTCGCGCTCACGGGGCTGACGATGGCGGAGTATTTCCGCGACCGCGAAAACAAGGACGTTCTGCTCTTTATCGACAATATTTTCCGTTTCGTGCAGGCGGGCAGCGAAGTCTCCACCCTGTTGGGGCGTATGCCTTCGGCGGTGGGGTATCAGCCCACCCTCGCGCAGGAGATGGGCGCGCTGCAAGAGCGCATCACCTCCACGCACAGCGGTTCGGTCACGAGCGTGCAGGCGGTGTACGTCCCTGCGGACGACCTGACCGACCCCGCTCCCGCAACGACCTTCTCCCACCTCGACGCGACCACCGTTTTGAGCCGCAGGATCGCCGAACAGGGAATCTACCCCGCCGTCGATCCGCTCGAATCCACGTCGCGCATTCTCGAAGAGGACGTCGTCGGCGAAGAGCATTACCGCATTGCGCGGCGCGTGCAGGAGATGCTGCAAAAGTACAGCGAATTGCAGGACATCATCGCCATTCTCGGGCTTGACGAACTGAGCGAGGCGGACCGGCTCACCGTGTTCCGCGCGCGCAAGATCCAGCGTTTCCTCTCGCAGCCCATGCACGTCGCGGAGAAGTTCACGGGGATCAAGGGCGTGTACGTTCCGCTCAAAGAGACGCTCCGCGGATTCAAAGCCATTGTGGACGGCGAGGCGGACGCACTGCCAGAGGCGGCGTTCTTCAACGTGGGCACGCTGGACGACGTGTACGCCAAAGCCGAAAAGATCAAGGCGGGTGAACTGTAATGTTCCCGCTTCACGTGCTTGCCGCCGATAAGCCCTTTTACGAGGGGGACTGCGAGTCGCTCGTCGTGCCGACGCTGGACGGCGAATACGGGGTGCTTGCGGGGCACTGCAACACCATCTGCGCCATCGTCCCCGGGGAGCTGACTTTCCGCACGCCCGACGGGGAGACCCATGCCGCCGCCGTCGCTGCGGGCATTATGAAGATCGAGAACGGCGAGGCGCTCGTTCTGGTGGACTCCGCGCTCCGCCCCGAGGACATCGACGCCGAGCGTCAGCGCCGCAAGGCGGACGAGGCGAAGGAAGCGCTCTTGCAGCGCCGCAGCATCGAGGAACACCATGCCGCGCAGGCGCGTCTCGCTCGTGCGCTCGCAAGGCTCAACGTCAAGCGCAAATACGGGAAGTAAATTCTTTCCGCATATGAGCCGCTGCCTGCGGGCGGCGGTTTTTTTGCGGAAATTTATTCCGATATATTTATTCCGATATCTTGAAATTACCTGTTGCATATGTTATAATCTGAACGCAATATCACGACAGAAGTCCGTACAGACGGACAAAACGGAGGAAAAAGATATGTTTTCCGTAAAATCGGGAAGGCTGTATTTTTCGCGCAGAGGGGAGACGGTGTGCGTTTATGCGCAGGGGAAGGACGGTATCCGCGTGCAGTCCACCATGAACGCCGCGTACGATCCCGTCGATTGGGCGCTCACGGGCGCGGAGCAGGCGACGCCCGTCGTCTCGGTGGAAGAAAATTACGCGGAACTTACCAACGGGCGGCTGAAAGTGACCATCGACCGCCTCGGCAAAATGCGCTTTTTCCGCGACGGCGAACTCATTTTAGAAGAATATTACCGCTGTTACGAATACGATATGCCGCACACGCCATCGCTGAGGGTGGTGGCGCGCGAGTACCGTCCCATCCGCGGCGGAGACTACGCCTTTACGCTCCGCTTTGAGGCGCGCGACGAAAAGCTCTTCGGCATGGGGCAGTATCAGGAGGCGCGGCTCGATCTGAAAGGCTGCACGCTCGAACTTGCCCAGCGCAACTCGCAGGTAAGCGTTCCCTTCCTCGTCTCTTCGCTCGGCTACGGCTTTTTGTGGAACAATCCCGCCGTGGGCAGGGCGACGTTTGCGAATAACGTCACCGAATGGCACGCGGAGAGTATCCGTCAGATGGACTATTGGGTGACGGTCGGCTCGCCCAAAGAGATCGTGGAAAACTACACGGCACTCGTCGGGCGCGCGCCCGAATTCCCCGAGAACGCGCTCGGGCTGTGGCAGTGCAAGCTCCGCTACCGCACGCAGGAGGAAGTGCTCTCCGTTGCGCGCGAATATCACCGCCGCGGCATTCCGCTCGACGTCATCGTCATCGACTTTTTTCATTGGACGCGTCAGGGCGAATGGAAGTTCGACGAAACGTATTGGCCCGATCCCGCCGCAATGGTGCGCGAGCTCAGATCGTACGGCACGCGCTGTATGATCTCCGTCTGGCCGACGGTGGATAAAAAGAGCGAAAACTTTGAAGAGATGCGCGACCGCGGTCTCCTCATCCGCCCCGAGCGCGGCAGTCAGTGCTTCGACTTTCTGGGCGATTCCTATATCTACGACGCGACGAATCCCTCCGCCCGCGCCTATCTCTGGGAGAAGTGCAGGCAGAATTATTTCGGGGACGGCATTGATATGTTCTGGCTGGACGAGGCGGAGCCGGAATACACGGCGTACGACTTCGATAACTTCCGCTACTATCTCGGCACCGACCTGCAAGTGGGCAATCTCTACCCCATCATGCACGCGCGCGCCTTCTGGGAAGGACAGAAGGCGGCGGGGCAGAATGACGTGTGCAACCTCATCCGCTCGGCGTGGGTGGGCAGTCAGAAGTACGGCGTCGTGCTGTGGTCGGGCGATATTCAGGGCAATTTCGAGACGCTGCGCGATCAGTTTGCGGCGGGCCTGAACGTGGGGCTTGCGGGAATCCCGTGGTGGACGACGGACATCGGCGGCTTCTTCGTCAACGTCAAAGACCCCGCGCACAAGGAGCTTCTGATGCGCTGGTTCGAGTGGGCGACGTTCGGACCCGTGCTCAGAATGCACGGCGACAAGGGACCGAGCGACATTCCGCTGCTCGATGACCGCGACTGGGGCGGCGGTTTCTGCCATACGGGGCTTGCCAACGAGCTTTGGAGCTACGGCGAGGACGTGTACAAAGTGCTCAAAGGGTACGTCGAACTCCGCGGTCGCATGAAGCCGTATATCAAAGAAGTTATGGAGGAGGCGAGCGCGAACGGTTCGCCCGTCATGCGTACGATGTTCTATGAATTCCCTGACGATCCCGCCTGCTGGTCGTGCGCCGATCAGTATATGTTCGGATCGAAATACCTCGTCGCGCCCGTGCTGTGGGCGGGCGTTACGAAGCGCAGCGTCTATCTGCCTGCGGGCAAGTGGCGCGATATGAACTCGGGCGAAGTGCGCGAGGGCGGCTGCACGGTCGACGCCGCCGCGCCCGTCGAGGTCATTCCCGTATTTGAACGTCTGTGACGCGTATGTCTGCGGTCGGCGTGCAGGAGCAGCCCGCGCAGGATACGTCGGAGAAAAAGGCGCGTCGCAAGACGCGCCGTCTGCCGCGCATCAACTTCCGTCCGCTGCTCTTCGCGGCGGTCGGCTGCGTTACGGGCGTATATCTGTATCTGCGCATCGCGTTCGGGGGCTTCGTTCCCTCGGACGCGCTTTTCGTTGCCGTGTTTTTTGCGCTGCTTGTTCTGCGCCCCAAGCGGGGCGCGCTTGCGGCGGCGATCCTCTTTATCGTGTTCGCAGGGCTGGGCGCGGGGCTTGCGCATTGGGAGCGCAGCCGTTTTGCCGCGGGCATGCCCGAAGGGGAGTACGCCGTCACGGGAACGGTGCAGTCCGCGGCGGTGCAGAACGGGCGGACGACGGCGACGCTTGTTTCGCTCACGCTGGACGGAACGCCCGTGGCGGGCAAAATGAGCGTGACGTTTGCCTCCGAGGAGGTGGCTCCCGCCGATATCGTAACCTTTACCGCCGAAGTCGGGCGCAGCCCGCTTCCCGAAAACGGCGACGTCTCCGCGGAATACGCTTATGCCGGCGGCGTGCGCTACACGGCTTCGGCAGGGGAGTTCTCCGTTGCCGGCAGGTCTGCCGATCCCTTTCTCCGTCTCAACGCCGCGCTTCGGGACGTCCTGTATGAAAACATGGATCCCGACAGCGCGGGCGTGGCGTACGCGCTGCTCACGGGCAATTCGCGCGGCATGGACCGCAGCTTTCTCGCCGAAACGCGCACGGGCGGCATTGCGCACGCCTTTGCCGTCTCGGGACTGCATATCGGCATACTGTACGCCGCGGCAATGCTCCTTTTTCGCCCGCTCCGCAGGTACGCCTTCCTTCCCGCGATCGCGCTGGCGGCGTGTTACAGTGCGCTGTGCGCGTTCACCGTCTCCTCGGTGCGCGCCGTCCTGATGTGCGCCGCGCTGGGCGGGAGCCGCTTTTTCGGACGGAAGTACGATCTGCTCAGCTCCGTCTCCTTTGCGGGACTGGTTACGCTGCTCGCCGCGCCCGCGCAGATCTTCACGGCGGGATTCCGCCTCTCCTACGGCGCGGTGCTCGGGCTTGCGCTCTTTTCGGGCGGATTTTCGCGCGGACTGAGGCGGCTGCACGTTCCCGCCTTTCTTGCGAACTATCTCGCGGCGAGCGCGGCGGTGCAGATATTCACCTTTCCGATCATGGCGGAGGCATTCGGCTATATTTCGGTGTGGGGAACGCTTTTAAACTTCTTCGTCATTCCCGCCCTGCCCGTTCTCTTTCTGCCGCTCATCGTCTGCGCGCTCTTCGCGCTGTGTATTCCTGCGGCGGCGTCCGTCTTTCTTGCCCTGCCGGGCGGCATGATCGCGGCGCTTTTATTCGTGTTCTCTGCCGCCGACTTTTCCGCGGTGCTCGCGGGGTTCTCGCTGGGCGCGGGCGGCGCGGTGTGGCTCGTCGGCACGGTGATTCTGAGCGGGCGGGTACGCCTCGGCGCGCTTGCGCGCGGCGTTGCGGCGGGAACGCTCTGCATCGTCTTCACCGCGTGCATGGTATGGGAGAACGCCGTCTTTGCCGGCTGCAAAATCGTCGTGTACGAACATGGACAGGGCGCGTGCGCGCTCGTCCGTACTTCGGACTGCGCGGTGCTCGTCATCGACGATGATATTTCGCTCTCCGCCTGCGAGGACTTCCTCATGCGCACATACGGCGGGGGGCTGGACGCCGTCGCCGTGACGGGAGAGAATACGGCGCGCGCCGTCAACGTCGCCGCGTTCCTGCCCGCAAGGGAAGTGCGCGTGCGGACGTCGCAGGAAACGGGGTTCCGGGAGACGAACGTGCTCGGCGGCGTACGGTTTGAATACGGCGGACTTTCCTTCCGCTACGAGGGGAACGTGCTGACGCTCTCCGCGGAGGGCGTACTCGTGAAGTTCGATTTTTCCGACGAACGGGCGTTCGGCGCAGATCTTTTCGTGCAAACGGGGGACGGGGACTTGAAATATCTGCTGAAAAATGGTATAATCAGGGAAATCAAAGGGATATAAGAAACCGTCGCATGAAATTCGTTCAGCTTGCAAAATCCATTCAGGCGGAGGGCTTGCAGCCCGTCTACCTCATCGAAGGGGAGGAAACCTACTTCCGCGATCACGCCGTGGAGAGTATCCGCGCCGCGTGCGGGCTTATGAATCCCGCGCTCAACGATGCGCGCTATGAGGGCGAAACGCTCAGAGGGGAGGGGATCGCCGCACTTCGCCGCGCGCTGGAAACGCTTCCTTTTCTGGATGAAAAACGGATCGTGCGCGCCTACGAGTTCTATCCCTCCGAACGCGATTGGGAGACTTATCTGAAACCCTACGTGCAGAATCCTTCGCCGAGCGCCGTGCTGCTCATCGTCAACGCGGGCAAAAAGGCGAACGCCGCCGACCTTAAACGCAAACAGGGCGTGTGCTATGTGGACTGTTCGCGCGAGAGCGAAGAGACGCTCGCCCGCTGGCTGTTCGGCGTGGCGCGGCGGCAGGGCTTGCAGATGGACGCGGACGCCGCGGCGCTCATGGTACGTCACTGTGCGCAGGACGCCGCCCGCATGAAATTGGAAACAGAGAAACTCGCCGCGATCTTGGGCGAAAACGGACGGGTGACGCGCGCCGCGGTGGAGGAGTACGTCGCCAAGGATACCGAATATAAAATTTACGAACTGACGCAGGCGGCGTCCCGCCGCAATTTCGCGCTCTTTGCCGAGATCCTCTCGGATATGCTCGGGAAGGGATCGGACGAGCACGCCGTGCTTGCCGCGCTCGTTTCACACTACCGTACGCTCGCGGAGGTGACGGGCATGACGGGGTCGGACGCGGAAGTCGCAAAGACGCTGGGCGTCAAGCCGTACGCGGTGCAGAAAAACCGCGAGGCGGCGCGGCGGTTGGGGAAGGGGCGCGCCGAGGAGACCTACCTCGCGCTGTTCGGGCTTTCGTCGGGCGCAAAGAGCGGGCTTTACGGCAAAACGGGCGCGCTTTTCGAGGCAATTGCAAAAATATTTTTCGGTTGACGCAAAATATCGGACGAAACGCTTTGCATTTTCCCGTTAAAATCTGTATAATAGAAAAAACCGTATCGATTTGGAAAGCCCCGCAAAAACAGGGGAAAGGAGGAGGACCATGCGCACGCCGCAGGAAGTCGCGGAAGGGATCAGGAATTTATTCACAAACTTCTCGCAGAATTGGATCATCGTCATTGAAGCGGTCTTTCTCTTTCTGATCATTTATTTCGTGCTGAAAATCCTCTACGAGAACAACGCGAAAAAACTCATTCCCGTCTATGTGCTGCTCATCGTATGCACGGGCGTCGTCTCGCTCTTTTCGCGCCATCTCACGACGGGGGTGTTCTATATCTTTATCCTGTTGATTTCGCTCTTTTTCCTGCTGCTGTTCAGCGTGGAGATCAAGCGGAGCATCTGGAACAGAACGAAGCGTACGAGCGCGTCGTCGAGCGACGCTGCCGCCAAGAACACGGCGGTCAGCGCGCGGGCGGACGAATACATCACCAACATCGTCAAGGCGGTACAGGCGCTCTCCAAGAGCAATACGGGCGCGCTCATCGTGCTCTCCAACGGAAATCTCCCCAAAGAGATCATCGACAGCGGCGTGACTCTCAACGCGAGCATCTCCAGCCAGCTCATCGAGGGGATCTTCATTCCCAAGGCGCCTTTGCATGACGGCGCGATGGTCATTTACGGCGATAAGATTCAGGCGGCGGGGTGCTTTTTGCCCCTCACGCAGAAGGACTTCCCCAAAGATTACGGCACCCGTCACCGCGCGGGCATCGGCGTGACGGAGGTGGCGGACGTCTCTACCATCATCGTTTCGGAGGAAACGGGGATCGTGTCCGTCGTCAAGCGCGGGGAGATCAGCCGCTACGTCGACTCGGAGAGCCTGAGAAGGTTCCTCAAAGAGTACTATTGGAAGGAATTCAACAGCGGAGGTAAGAAGGCATGAAATTCTGGTCCTTTCTCGGCAAGCTCTTTACCCATAACGTGCCGCTCAAACTTCTTGCGCTCGTGCTTGCGGTCGCCGCTGCGATCGTGATGGGCGCCGTATGAAGAATTGTCTGCGCATCCCGCGTATCCTGCTCCCGCGGGAGGGATTTGAAAAGTGGGCGGTCATCGCCTGCGATCAGTTTACGTCGGACAGGGAATATTGGAAGCGCGTAGAGCGGTACGTCGGAGACGCCCCCTCTACGCTCAACTTTATTTTACCAGAAGTCTACCTCGGCGAGGACGACGAGGAGCGCATCGCCGCGATCCGCGAAAATATGTACGCGGCGCTCGAAAGCGACGGACTTGTCAAGTACAACCGCGGGTTGATCTTCACCGAACGCACCACGCGCGAGGGCGTGCGCCGCGGGATCGTCGCCGCGCTCGATCTGGAAGCGTATTCGTGCGAGCCGGGCGTTTCCGCGCCCATCCGCTCGTCGGAAGAGGTGCTCAAAGACCGCCTTCCGCCCCGCGTTGCCGTGCGGCGCGCGTCTCCGCTCGAATTTCCGCACGCGCTCGTCTTTTACCGCGATAAAAAAGAAAAGATCGTCAAAGGGCTTCTGCGGGAGGAACTTGAAGAACTGTACGATTTCGACTTGATGGAGGGCGGCGGACGCATTACGGGCTGGTTCGTTCCAGAATATATTGCCGCGGACGTGCTGCAATCCATGCAAACGAAGGGCGATCCCGTCTTTGCCGTTGCGGACGGCAACCACTCCGTCGCCGCCGCGAAGGCGCATTGGGAAGAGGTGAAAGCGGGGCTGACCGAGGCGGAGATCCGCAGCCACCCCGCGCGCTTTATGCTGGCGGAGTTTGTCAATCTGTTCGATCCTGCTGTTGTGTTCCATCCCATTCACCGTCTTGTCAAGGAGACAGACCGGGAGGCGCTGTGCGATTTCGTAACGCGCAATATCAGATGCAGGCGGGAGGGAAATCTGCTTTATCCCGCGCTCCCCGCGTCGGCGGAGAGCATCAGGAAGGTGGACGCGCTGCTCGAACAGTTTGTGCGCGCAAACGGCGGCAGCATCGATTATATCCACGGCAGGCGCAGTTTGGCGCGTTTTGCGGAAGAAGAGGGGTGCGTGGGCGTCGTCCTGTCTCCCCTGGAAAAGGACGACTTTTTCCCTTACCTCAAAGGCGGCGCGAACTTCCCTAAGAAGGCGTTTTCCGTCGGAGACGGCAAGAGCAAACGGTATTATTTGGAGGGCAGAGAGATCAGCTATGATTAAAGTATGCAAATTCGGCGGAACGTCCATGGCGGACGGCAACACCATGCTCCGCGTCAAAAATATCATCGAGAGCGACCCCGCGCGCCGCTACGTCGTGGTGTCCGCGCCCGGCAAGCGTTTCGGCGGGGATATCAAGATCACCGACCTTCTGTACGAAACGTACGAGAGCGTAAAACTCTCGCACGCGACGGGCGCGCCCTTTGAAAAGGTCGCCGAGCGTTTCCGCGGCATCGTACACGAACTTGCGCTCGATATGGATATTGACGGCATTCTCGCCGAGACGCAGGCGGAAATTCTAAAAGAGGGGACGGCGGATTTCTGCGCTTCCCGCGGGGAGTATCTCTCGGGCAGGGTGATGGCGGCGCTTCTGGGCGTGCCGTTCATCGACGCGCGCGCCGTCGTCAAATTCAACGCGGAGGGCAGGCTGGACAGCGAGCGTACCTATTCGCTGCTGGCGGAGGCGCTCAAAGGCAAGCCGCGCGCCGTGGTGGCGGGCTTTTACGGCGAGGACCACGAAGGCAGGGTCAAGACGTTCTCCCGCGGCGGGAGCGACGTCTCGGGCGCGATCGTTGCGCGCGCCGTCGGTGCGGAGCTTTACGAGAATTGGACGGACGTGAGCGGGTTCCTCGCCTGCGATCCGCGCATCGTCGAAAGCCCCGTGCCGATCCGCGCGCTCTCCTATAAGGAGCTTCGCGAGCTTTCCTACATGGGCGCGAACGTTCTGCACAGCGAAGCCATCTTCCCCGTGCGCGAGGCGGATATTCCCATCCGCATCAAGAACACCTTCCGCCCTGAGGACGAGGGAACGGAGATCGTGCCGACTTCCCGCCATACATACAGCGGGCGGCGGGTCACAGGCGTTGCAGGTAAGAAAAATTTCACCGTAATTTTCCTTGAAAAGTCGCTCATGAACGCGGAGATCGGCTTTACCTACCGCGTGCTCGCCGTATTCCTCAAACACGGCATTTCCTTCGAGCATATCCCCACGGGCATCGATACGATGTCGTTCGTGGTGGACAGCGCCACTTTGAAAAACGGCGTTCTGGAAGAGGTCTGCGCCGAGATCGAAGAGAACGTGCATCCCGATAACCTGCGCATCATCAACGATATTGCGCTGATCGCGGTCGTGGGGCACGGCATGGCGCGGAGCGTGGGTACTTCCGCCCGCCTGTTCGAGGCGATCGCCCGCGCGGGCGTGAACGTCCGCATGATCGACCAAGGATCTTCCGAGCTGAATATCATTGTCGGCGTCGATAACGAGAACTACGAAAGAACGCTCAAAGCGGTCTACGAAGAATTTTTTGAATGAGATTTGCAACCCCGTCCGCCGAAAGTTCAGCGGGCGGGTTTTTTTGCTGCGGCGCGGATGCTGCGCCGCGCCCCGTTGACAAACGGGCGGGCGTTTGGTATAATGGAGAAGTTATGGCTGCAAAAGGGAAATTTATCGTATTCGAGGGGACGGACGGAAGCGGCAAAAGCACGCAGATGAAGTTGCTCGGGAAGTATCTCAAAGCAAAGGGCATCCCCGTTTACGGCACGCACGAGCCGACGGAGTCCCCCTTCGGGGCGCTTTTGCGCTCCTGTCTGACGGGGCGGGTGGAGACGGACGAGCGCGCCATTGCGGCGTTGTTCGCCGCCGACCGCATCGACCATATCACGAACACCGTCAACGGGCTTTTGAAAAAGCTCGACGAGGGCGTGACCGTTCTTTGCGACAGGTATTATTTTTCTTCGTTCGCGTACAACGGCGGTTTTGTGCCGCTCGAATGGGTGATCGAACTCAACAAACCCGCCATGGCGCTGCTGCGCCCCGATCTGACGATCTTCCTTGACCTTTCCGCCGAGGAGAGTATGCGGCGCGTTGCGCGCCGCGGCGAGACGGAGCGCTACGAGACAGTGGACAGGCAGAAGCGGATCCGCGATAAATACTTCGATATTTTCCGTATGTTTGCGGGGCAGGAGAAGGTCGCCGTTATCCGCAGCGAAGAGGACAAAGAGCGCACGCAGGCGAATATCCGCGCCGCGGCAGATCAATTATTCGGGGGCAAAAAATGACCCGGACGCTTACGGTCGGCATCGTGCTGAAGCCGCAGGGAATCCGCGGCGAACTCAAAATCAAACCATACACCGATTCCGCGGAGGATTTCTCCGCGTTTTCGCGCGTGTTTCTGGACGGTACGGAATATAAAGTTCTCTCCGTGCGTACGGGCGGCGGCATCGTCTTTCTCGGACTCAAAGGGGTGGCGGACCGCAATGCCGCCGAACTTCTGCGCGGGAAAGAGGTCGTTATCCCGCGCGACGAGGCGCCCGAACCCGAAGAAGGGCGGTATTACGTCGCCGATCTTCTCGGCTGCGATATCGTCACCGAGGGCGGGAAGATTCTGGGGAAGCTCAAAGACGTGCGGCAGGCGGCGACGGACGTGTACACGCTCTTCGACGGCGCGCGCGATATCCTCTTCCCCGTGGCGGACGGCGTGGTGCTCGCGGTGGATCTGGAAGCGGGTACGATCACCGTGGACGAAAAACGCTTTTACGAGGTTGCGGTGCTGTGAAAATCACCATTCTCACACTCTTTCCCGAAATGTTTTCTGCGCTCTCGGCGAGTATCATCGGGCGCGCGCAGAAGGAGGGCAGGCTCTGCGTTGAAGTCGTGAACCTGCGCGACTATACCGAGGACAAACATTTAAAGTGCGACGATTATCCCTTCGGCGGCGGTGCGGGCATGGTCATGATGGCGCAGCCTGTGGGCAGCGCGGTGGAGGCGGTCGATCCCGAGCACAGGGCGCGGCGCATCTATCTTTCGCCCAAGGGCAAAACCTTCCGCCAGGAGCGCGTCTTTGAACTTGCCGCCTGCGAACACCTCGTGCTTTTGTGCGGGCATTACGAGGGTGTCGATCAGCGGGCGATCGATCTCTTTTTCGATGAGGAACTGTCCATCGGAGACTACGTTTTAACGGGCGGGGAGCTGCCCGCCATGGTCGTCACCGACTGCGTGGCGCGCTATATCGACGGCGTGCTCTCTCCCGAATCGCTTGTGCAGGAGAGCTTTTCGGAAAACCTTCTGGAATATCCGCAGTATACCCGCCCCGTCGAGTACAGGGGGCTGAAAGTGCCCGACGTGCTTCGCAGCGGCAATCACGCCGCAATCGACAGGTGGCGGCGGGAACGCTCGCTCGAAATCACCAAAAAGAACAGACCCGATCTGTTAGAGGACAAATTTTGAAAAACATTCAGTGGTTCCCCGGGCATATGGCGAAAGCCGTGCGCATGATGGAAGAAAATTTAAAGCTGTGCGACGCGGTCGTGTTCGTGCTTGATGCGCGCGCGCCCGCGTCGAGTTTTAACCCCCGCCTTGCGGACATGGCGGGGGCAAAACCCGTCTTGTATCTCCTCAATAAGGGCGACCTTTCCGACGGCGGCGCGGACATGGCTGCCTCTGCCATGCAGAAGGCGGGAAAGGCTGCGGTCAGGATCGCCGCCACCATGCCCTCGTCCGCCCGCGCGCTCACTGCGGCGATGGAGACGCTCACGGCGGAAAAGCGCGCCCGTCTTGCGGAAAAGGGCGTGAATAAACCGCTGCGTTTTCTCGTCGCGGGCATTCCCAATACGGGAAAGAGCACCGTCATCAATTTGCTTGCAGGCGGGAGAAAGGCGCAGGTCGGCGATAAGGCGGGCGTCACCCGCGCCAAACAGTGGGTGCGATGCGGCGCGTTCGAACTTTTGGATACGCCCGGGACGATGCCGCCCTCCCTCGTCAATCAGACGCTTGCGCGGCGGCTCGCCTACCTCGGGAGCGTGAACGACGATATCCTCGACCGCGAAGAGGTCGCGCTCGCACTGCTTGCCGAGCTGTGGGAGAAGTATCCCGCCGCGCTCGCCGAGCGGTACGGCATCGGCGGCGGAGAGCCGCTCGCAATGTACGAACAGCTCTGCCGCCGCCGCGGATTTATGCTCAAGGGGAACGATTACGACTATTCCCGCGGCGCGATCGCGCTTTTAGACGATCTGCGGAAGGGGCGGCTGGGCAGGATCTGCCTGGACGGTGCGGACGATCTGCGGGAGGTCGGGCTGATCTGATGGAAATCCCTACGCTGGAAAGAGAATATGTCTCGCGCGGGTTTAACGCCGTGGCGGGCGTCGACGAAGTGGGGCGCGGTCCGCTTGCGGGTCCCGTTGTGTGCGCGGCGGTCGTCATGCCGCTCTCCGACGCGTTGCTCGTTGCGGGCGTGAACGACAGCAAGAAGCTCTCTGCAAAAAAGCGGGAACTGCTTGCGGAACGTATCCGCGCCGCCGCGCTCGCCTATGCGATCGAAGAGGTCGGGGCGGACGTCATCGATGAGATCAATATTCTTCAAGCGACGCGCCTTTGCATGAAGCGCGCCGTCGAAAAACTTTCGCCGTCTGCGGACATGGTGCTCACCGACGGCAACATGACGCTGGATATCGGCTTGCCGCAGCGTTCCGTCGTCAAGGGCGACGCGCTCGTCTACTCCATCGGCGCAGCGAGCATTCTGGCAAAGGTACACAGGGACGCGCTCATGCGCGATTATGCCGCGCTGTATCCGGAATATGGGTTCGAGCGCAACGTTGGGTACGGCACGGCGGAACATATCCGCGCGATCCGTGAGGTGGGAATATGCCCGATTCATCGCAGGACCTTCGTAACAAAATTCTGGGACGGAAGGGAGAGAACCTGACCCGCCGCTATCTGAAACGCCGCGGTTACAAAATCGTCGCCCGCAATTACGCGACGCCCTTCGGCGAGGCGGATATTATCGCCCGTAAGGGGGATATCTACTGTTTTGTGGAGGTGAAAACGCGCACGGAGGACGCGTTCGCGCTCCCGTCCGAGGCGGTGAACGCCGCCAAACGCAGGCGGTACTACAACATCGCGCGATATTTCTGCGCGGCGCGCGGCGAGGAAGTTCCAGTCCGCTTCGACGTCGCCTCCGTCACGGACGGCAGGCTGGAATATTTTGAGAACGCCTATTAAAACAAAGCATTGTAAAGAGCCGCGGGGGCGGCTCTTTTTGTGTAAAAAAGCGGTTGTTTCCGCCGCGGAACCCGCCGCGATATTTTGCGCGGCTATATCCGTCACGATAGTTGCCATACGTCGGAAAAAATGGTATAATAAGGAGAATAAATCGTAATAATCTGCGTGCATTATGCGCGGAATGGAGTGTTATGGCAGTTAAAAAAATCAAGGCGTCCGTCAAAAAGAATTTTTCCATCGTGCCGCAGTTTCCAAGATATGCGGGATACGCGGACTATTTTCTGTCTACGCCTGTTTCCGTACAGGTCAAGAACGACTCTGCGGAGACGGTGACGCTGCGCGTATTCATCGAGAGCGAGAGCGGGCTGATCGTCAATTACGAGACGCAGGCGGAGATCCCCTTTGAGAGCGCCGTTTCTCTGACGGCGGAGGGCGTTTTTTCGCCCCTCTTCCTTGCGGAGAACAATGAACTGACCGCCTGCGCCGTGACGGTGCGCGCGGAGCTGGAAGGCAAAGAGGTGTGCCGCGAGGAGGTTGAAATCACCGCGCTTCCCTTCGATTGGTGGGAGGGGCTGGAAGGCAATGCGGAGCGGCTCGCTGCGTTCGTGCGCCCGCGCATTTCGGACTGTGCAGCCGTGCTCGCCGAGGCGGGGAAACGGCTCAGGCGCTGGAAGGCGAACGCCGAATTCTACGGCTACGCGGGGACGGATAAAAACGACGTCCGCCAGATCGCCGCGGCGATCTATGCCGCGATCAAGAGCTTTTCCGTCGAAAAATCTGGTGTCTGCGACCTTTCCGCGCCGCTGTCCGCCGCGCACGAAGGGTCGGTTCTGAAAGACCACGCGGCGACGGAGCTGGAACTTGCCGTCTTTGCCGCGGCATGCCTCGAAGCGGCGCACCTCAATCCCGTTCTTGCAGTCGGCAGAGAGCACGTCGGCGTCGGCGTATGGCTGTACGAGAGCTGCTTTCTCGACAGTGTGACGGACGACGGCGAGATCGTCGGCAAATATATCTCCGAGGGCATCAACAATCTGAGCTTTTTCGATGCGGACGATCTGCATTCCGCCTCCAACGCGGCGTTCACGCCCTCCGAGGGGCATTTCCGCCAGAAGCTCAGAGCGGGCTGTTTTGAGGTGTTCGTGGACGTGCGCCGCTGCCGCATGGGCGGCGTGCGCGCCTGCCCCCTGCGCGGAAAGGGGCTGAAAGGGTACGAACTTCTGAAAGAAGAGGAGATGATGGACGACGCCGCTCCCGCGCCCATTCCCGTATTCCGCAAGCTTCGTTTGGAAGGCAAACAGCCCAAGAACAAGCAGTGGGAACGCAGGCTTCTGGATCTGACGCCCAAGAACACGCTTTTGAACTTTACGGGTAAGAACGCCCTGCATCTGAACGAGACGGGCGTGGACGAGCTGTATTATACGCTCACCGCCCGCGGGAATATGCGCCTTAAAGGCGCAGCCGCGCCCGAGACCGTGCCGCCCTTCGGCGGGGAGACGCTCAAACAGCGGCGCGAACTGATCGCGCTCGAAGAGCAGAAGGGGATCCTGCGCGCCTATGACGACGCGCGCACGACTGCCGAGCTTGCTTCCCGCCTGATGCGCCGCAACCGCGAAGCGGACGAGGAGACGGGCGCGAAGGTGCTCTATCTCGCGTTCGGATTTTTAAAATATGCGGCGGACGGAACGGAACGGTACGCGCCCCTCGTGCTCGCGCCCGCGGGGATCGGGCGAGCGAAGGGGAACGAGGATTTCTCTGTCTCCGTCTCGCAGGACGAGGGGTATTTCGTCAATTCGACGCTCCTCGAATTTCTCAAACAGGAATTTAACATCGATGTGCGCGGGCTGGGCAGCGACGTTTCCGCGCTCAAAATCGCCGAGATTCTCGCCATGGTGCGCGCCGAGATCGCCAACATGAAGGGTTGGGACGTGGTGAACGACGTCTATCTCGCCGCCTTCTCCTTCCAGCGCTACCTCATGTGGAACGATATCCGCAACCACTTCGGCGCGCTCTCCAAAAACGCCATCGTCTCCGCGCTCCTCAACAATCGTATGGAAAAACCGGAGTATCCCGTGCCCGCCGAGGAGGACGACGGCGACCCCGCCGAGACCCTTCTCCCGCTCCCGTCCGACAGTTCGCAGTATTCCGCCGTATCCCTTTCGGGCGTGGGCGCGAGCTTCGTTCTGCACGGTCCGCCCGGAACGGGCAAGAGCCAGACGATCACGAATATCATCGCCAACGCCCTCTTTGGAGGCAAGCGTGTGCTGTTCGTCGCCGAAAAGAAGGCTGCGCTCGACGTCGTCAAAAAGCGCCTCGACAATATCGGGATCGGCGAATTCTGCCTGGAACTGCACTCCAACAAGACGGACAAAACGGACGTGCTGCGCCGCATCGAGGGCACGCTCGCGCTCGCCAAGACGCCGCCCGCCGACCTTTCGGAGCGCGCGAAGGAGCTTGTCTCCCTGCGTGAGGAGCTGAAAGCGCCCATGAAGGCGCTGCACGCGAAGCGGCGGCTGGGGCTTTCCGTCTATCAGGCGATTCTGCTGTATTTGCAGAACAAATCCGCGCCCGACGTGATGGACATCGAAAGTTCCTTCTACGATACCCTCACCGAGAGCAAGCTCTTCGAGTGCCGCCGCATGATCCTGTCCGCGGCAGCCGCCGCCAAGGAGTGCGGCGGGGTCAGGAACTCGCCCTTCGACAACGTCAACCTCACTGAATATTCGCAGGTGCTCCGCGACCGTCTGTTCTGCGCGTGCGAAGTCATGCTTGCCGAGATCAAGCATCTGAAAGCCTTTCTTGCGCTCTTTTTGGAGTTCTACCGTCAGAAGATCTCCATGCTTACCATGCGCAAGATCCGTGTGCTTTCCGAAATCGCGCAGAATCTCGCCTCCAATGCATACGATAAGTATTTCAAGGGCGTGGACGAGGCGGAGTTCTATACCTTCTTCAACGCCAACCGCCGTTTCGACACCTGCCTCGAATATTATTTTAAACACTTTAAAACGCTCGTCGAGCCGGACGAAAAGGAGCTTGCCGAGCTTGCCAAATTCTGCGAAGCGGGCGGCGACTGGCGGCTCAACCGTACGGCGCGCGCCGTCGTGAAAAAGCTGACGAAAGCCGCGCTCCGGGACGTGGAGGAACAGGACGTTGCCAAATTCCTTGAAACGCTCGTGGAAATTTGCGCCGCCGCCGACCGCGTCAGGACCGCGACGACGCTCTCCAAAAATTTCTGCGACCGCGGCGGGCATATCGTCCTGAAAAAGCGCGCGGACTTCCTTGCCGATCTTTACGATCTCCACGCGCAGGCGTCCGTCGTGTTCATGGATTACAACCCCGACGCGTTCAACGGGATGTGCATCCGCGCGACGAGCGGTTACACCGCGCCCGTATTGGAGGGGTATATCAAGGCGGCGGAGGCGTTTTTCCGCGCGCAGGACGGTTTCCTCTCCATCACCAATGCCGACCGCGAAAAGCTGCGCGAAGAGGATGTGCTCGAATACTATTCCAGCAAAGCGAGTGCGCTCATCGATAACATCGATATGCTCCCCAACTGGTGTATGTACCGCGCCACGACGCGCCGGCTTGCGGAACTCGGGCTGAACTTCGTTTCCGAAGCGCTCGAAAGCGGCAGGCTGAAAACGGATAACGTGCTCGCGGGTTTTGAAAAGAACGTCTACCGCAATTTCCTCGAAATCAATATTCCCGCCGATCCCGCGCTCTCGCGCATGACGGTGGGGACGCTGGAAGAGACCATCGAAAAGTTCCGTCTCTCGTGGGACGAATACGGCAAACTCACGCGCGAATATATCCGCGCGCTGCTCATTTCCCGTCTGCCCGATCCCGAGGGCGAGGGGAGTCTCTCCGTCGAACGGAACGCGTTCACCCGCCTCTCCAAGAGCAATCTGCGCGGCACGGGGCTGCGCGGACTGTTCGGCGAAGTGCCTACGCTCATGTCCGTCGCCTGCCCCTGTATGCTCATGAGCCCCATCACGGTGGCGCAGTATTTGAAACCTGTTGCCGATCAGTTCGATCTCGTCATTTTCGACGAGGCGTCGCAGATGTCCACGGCGGAGGCGATCGGCTCGATCGCGCGTGCAAAGGCGGCGATCGTCGTCGGCGATCCCAAACAGCTCCCGCCCACGGCGTTCTTCCATACGGCGTACGTTGACGAGGAAAATCTGGAAAACGAGGATCTGGAAAGCGTTCTGGACGACTGCCTCGCCCTCGGAATGCCCGAGCGGCATCTCGTCTGGCACTACCGCAGCAAGCACGAGAGCCTGATCGCGTTCTCCAACAGTATGTATTACGATAACCGTCTCTGCACCTTCCCGTCGCCCGACGCGATGGACAGCAAGGTCAGGCTCTGCCTCGTGGACGGCACGTACGACCGCGGGTTCACCAAGCGCAACCGCAAAGAGGCGGAGGCGCTCGTGCGCGAAGTCGTGCGCAGGCTCTCCGACCCCGTGCTGTCCAAGTCGAGCATGGGCGTGGTCACCTTTTCGAGCGCGCAGCGCGACGACATCGAACGCCTTCTGAATAAGGAGATCGTCGCGCGCAAGCTGGACGCCGCGGCGTACGACCGCGAAGAGCCGCTCTTCATCAAGAACCTCGAAAACGTGCAGGGCGACGAGCGCGACGTCATTCTCTTCTCCGTCTGCTACGGACCGGACAGCACGGGGCGCGTCTCCCTCAATTTCGGACCGCTCAATCAGGCGGGCGGCTGGCGAAGGCTGAATGTCGCCGTCTCCCGCGCACGCGAGGAGATGCTTGTATTCTCCACAATGACCTCCGCGATGATCGACCTCGCCAAGACGTCCTCCAAGGGCGTTGCGGGGCTGAAAGCCTTCCTTGAATTCGCCGAAAAGGGCAGAACGACGCTCGCCGCGCCTTCTGCCTCCGTGCGCGGCGGCGCGGGCATCGGCAAGTTCATCGCCGAAGAGCTGGAAGCGTGCGGGTACGAGTGCCGTTACGACGTGGGCGCGTCCGACTTCAAAGTGGACGTCGCCGTCGTCGATCCCAAAAACAAGCACCGCTTCCTTCTGGGCGTGCTCTGCGACGGAACGGACAAATTCTCCGTCAAAGACCGCAACATTTTGCAGGTGCAGACGCTCAAACGCGCCAATTGGAACGTGATGCGCGTCAACTGCGTCAATTACTACAACAACCCCAAACGCGAGATCAAACGTATCAAAGACGTTCTCGACCGTCTGACGGGCGCGGACGGCAAGGCGGGGAGCTGGATCTCCAAATACGGAAAGCCCTACAAATCGGTCAAGCCCACCGCGTCCGAGGTGTCCGCCTTCGTCACCTGCGGCGACAACGACGCCGCCGTTATGGCGCGCATCAGAGAGATCGTCGCGACGGAAGAGCCCATCTCCCGCGCCTTCCTCAAAAAGCGCGTGCTTGCGTCGTTCGGCATTCAGAAGAGCGGTTCCAAGGTGGAGAGCCGCCTAGACGCGCTCATCGACGGCTGCGCGATAGGCCGCGACCGCGTCATGGGGACGGACTATTTCTACAAAAATCCAAAGTCACTTCTGATCGGGAAGTTCCGCACCGAAACGTCGCCCGCGCTCAGAAGGAACGAGGATGATTTCACGGTGTACGAAATTGTTTCCCTCGTCAAGGGTGCGCTGGAAGAGCGCGTTGCACTCTATATGGACGAGCTGACCGCGCTTCTTGTCGGCGTGTTCCCCGATTTGAAGGTGGGGGAGCGATTCCAGTCCTTCCTGCGGGACTGCATCGCTTACGGCGAGGAGAAGGGGCTGTTTATCCGCTCCGTATCCGACCGGATTTCGCTGGCGTAAAGATGTTCACAGATTTCTTTTCGAACTGACGAAAAGAAATCTCGTGAGGGGAAGAGAAACCCAACGTTCGCCATTGGCTCTGCGTTCGGTTTCTCTCGCCGCCGCTGTATGGCAACAGTATAGCACGCGGCGGCGCACTTTTCCGCATAAGCCGCGTGAGCGGCAAATTGAGGCATACTGCGGAAGGGAACCTTCCTTGTATCTGTGATTTATAACAAGTAGGCATAACAAGAAAGTCTTTTGCAACCATTTTACAGCAGGAAACCTTCCTTGTATCTGTGATTGATAGCAGGTGTGCGCGGGCGGCGGGTATCGCGCAAACAGTTGACATATTTATTCATATATGTTAGCATAGCGTCGGGCTTGCCCGCAAGAGAGGAATTCATGAAAATCAAAGTCAGGCGCAGAATGAGCGTATGGCGCTTTCTTGCGCTGGGATATTTTATCCTCATTCTGTTCGGCGCGTTTTTATTGACCCTTCCCGTTTCGTCGCAGAGCGGGGAGTGGACGCATTTTGTGGACGCGCTCTTTACTGCAACGTCGGCGACGTGCGTTACGGGGCTTACCCCCGTTGTCACGGGCGTACATTGGAATCTGTTCGGGCAGATCGTTATCATCTGTCTCATTCAGACGGGCGGTCTGGGCTTTACCACCTTTGTCACCCTCATCTTTATGGCGATCAAGGGCAGGGGGATCGGACTGTACGCCCGCACCGCCATGGTGCAGTCGGTGGGCGGCAGCGGCGTGACGGACGTGAAAAAGCTCGTGCGTCGCATTCTTATCGGAACGTTCGTCATCGAACTTGTTGGCGCGCTGTTGCTCATGATCCGCTTTATCCCCGATTTCGGCGCGATCGGCATCTATTACGGCATCTATCACGCCGTTTCCGCATTCTGCAACGCGGGATTTGATATTATCGGACTCAACGGGCAGTCGCTCATGGATTACGCAACCGACCCGCTCGTCTCCCTCGTCATCTGCGGGCTGATCATCGTGGGCGGACTCGGGTTCTTCGTCTGGGGCGATATTTACGACTGCAAGTGCAACCCGAAAAAGTTCCAGTTCTATACGCGCATGGCGCTCATCGGAACGGCGATCCTGCTCGTTGCGGGTACCTTTCTGTTCCTGCTGTTCGAGCGGAACAATCCGTACTATGCGGACTACAATTTCGGCGAGAAACTGCTCTGTTCCTTCTTCAACGCGACGACGGCGCGCACGGCGGGCTACTTCACGACCCCGCCCGAGTCGCTCTCTAACAGCGGCTGCCTGCTCATGATCATTCTCATGTTCATCGGCGCGTGTTCGGGCAGTACGGGCGGCGGCATTAAGGTGAGTACGTTCACCGTCATTATGGTGGGTATGGTCGCCGTCATGCGCGGGAAGAAGGATATTACCGTCGGGAAACGTCGCATCGATCATTCCCTCGTGGGACAGGCGCTTGCAATTTTCGCGGCGTATCTCTCGCTGGTGATGGCGGCAACGCTCATCATCAACACCATCGAGCCGGACGAGGTCGCGTCGTTCAGCGCGGTCATGTTCGAGGTCGTCTCGGCGCTCGGCACGGTGGGGCTGACCATGGCGCTTACACCCACGCTCGGCATTGCGTCAAAGCTGATTTTAACGCTTCTCATGTATCTCGGTCGCGTCGGCGTCATCACGTTCGCCCTTGCGCTCAAACGCGCCAAAAAGAGCGAGGCGGCGGTACGCAGACCCGTGGATAACGTATTTATCGGGTGAGATAGTTCACACTTTTTTCCGCGAACTGACGCGGAAAAAAGTCGTGAGTTTAAGGAAAACCCCGCAGTCGCATACGCTTTGTGCGCGGTTTTCCTCGGCGGCGCTGTTTTCGCAACAGTATAGCACGCG
>CALVMN010000021.1:0-30418 GCA_944346365.1 Candidatus Gallimonas merdigallinarum | reverse complement strand
ATTGAGGGTGGAGGCGTTTGCGTGAGCAAACGGTTTGCGTAAGGGGGCATGCAGCGAACGGCATGGGCGCAAACCGCACCAGCCCTGTGGGCTGTGCGCCGGGGCGCGCCGCCAAAGGCGCAATTCCTGTCGACCGCACCAAAAACAAGACCCTGCTTCATGCAGGGTCTTGTTTTTGCATAAAAGGAAATTTCGACAGGAATTGAGGGTGGAGGCGTTTGCGTGAGCAAACGGTTTGCGTAAGGGGGCATGCAGCGAACGGCATGGGCGCAAACCGCGCTTTTACATTATAATATATATAGGGCAATCCGCTCTGTCGGCGGTTTCTGTTATCGGATGAATCATAAATATTTTCGGAAAAAACTTCCTCCGAACAGTTGACAAACGGCAGGGTTTTCCGTATAATAAGATAAAAGTTCGCATATGCGAACTTAATATTTAGCACATAGTTCGCTTATGCGAACTAAAAACGGAGGTGCGGCATTGAGCGAAGCGGAATATTCGATCGGACGGCATTGCGGGGTGACGTTCGCGGGACTTAAACCCGCAAGCCTAGTCAGTCTCCGTAGGGGAGACCGTCATACCGTCGAAAGACTTGCGCGCTGTTTCAGAAGGCGCGGATTTTCCTTCGTGATTTTGCGGGAGACGGATGAGCGGCAGACGCTGTATATCTATCATGCGGAAAAACTCGGTCACGTTTTGTTCTCCGATGCGGTAAAAGAATTTTTGTATGCGCGCGGCTATCGCTATTCGAGCGTATCGGAAGCGATTGCGAATTTAAAGGAGCGCATGGCAGGGGAGTTCCCTCATGAGATCGGCGTATTTCTCGGGTATCCGCTGGACGACGTCCGCGGCTTTATCGAAAACCCGCGCGGCGGAAAAGTTTGCGGAACATGGAAAGTTTACGGCGACGAGGCGCAGGCGGAAAAGGCGTTCGAGCGTTTCAAACGATGTTCCGCCTGTATCTGCCGCCATATGGACAGCGGAAAATCACTCGCGCAGATCTTTAACGTGGGTTGAAAATTATTTCGGAGGTGTATTATGAAAATTTCTATCGTGTATTGGTCCGGCACGGGCAACACGGAAGCAATGGCAAATGCAATCGCGGAGGGCGCGAAGAATGCGGGCGCGGAGGTCGAGCTCCTTCCCGTTGCCGCCGCAGGCGAAGAGATCCTTGCGAGCGACGTTATTCTGTTCGGCTGTCCCGCAATGGGCTCGGAAGAGCTGGAAGAGAGCGAATTTGAGCCGTTCTTCTCTTCCGTGGAAAGCAGGCTTACTGGGAAAAAGGTGGGGCTGTTCGGCTCTTACGATTGGGGCGACGGCGAATGGATGCGCGCGTGGCAGGCGCGCGTCACCGCAAACGGCGGCGTGATGATCGCAGACGGACTGATTGCAAACAACACACCTGACGAAGCGGCGCTCGCCGAATGCAGAGCACTCGGCGAAACGGCGGCAAAATAAGCGATTTCTTCCAATTTATTTTCTTCCAAAGCAAAAAAGGGACAGTTCGTCCCTTTTTTGTTTATAATATGATTTCCATGCCGTATTTCTGCACTTTCAGCCCGAGGCTTTGATAGAATTTCAGGGCAGAACCGTTGCCTTCCCACACGTTGAGCGTCACGTTATAAAACCCGTTCATGCGCGCATAGGCGAGGACGTGTTCATACAGCGCGCGCCCGACGCCCGTTCCGCGTTCGCTTTCCTCAACGCACAAATCGTCGATATAGAGCGTCATATGCCGCGGTTCGTTTGTTCCGTCGTGCGTTTCGTGTTTGCAGAATGCGTAGCCGATCAGAATGCCGTTCCGCCGCGCGGCAAATACGGGGCGCGTTTCATCATTCAGGAGCTGCGAAAGCGCTTCGTCGGTATATTTTCTCCCGCCTCTTAAAAAGAGATCGGGGCGGATTGCGGCGTGTACGTTGTTGACTTGCAGCAGGAGTGCGCCGATGCGCGGAATATCGCGTTCATCCGCGCGGCTTATCTCAATTTTCCGATCATCCATATCCGGATTATATGCTTTTAACGGGCAGAAAGTCAAGTTTCTGCAAGCGGAAATTAGTTTTATATTTATATAAAATATTTTAGAAAGTCATCAAAAAAATTTTTCCGATAACCGTTGACAAAAGTCAAATCTTTGGTATAATGTAAGTAGCGAGCAGGGTGCCGTCCCGCGCCGCGCAAAAGCGGCGGAACAGGCAAGGAGTTTTCAGGAGTACATATGGTACATTTCACGTTGGATGCAAAGAAGAGGGGAGTGGAGGTTTCCAAAGAGCTTTACGGTCTCTTTTTTGAAGACATTAACCAAGCGGCAGACGGCGGACTCAACGCCGAAATGGTCATCAACAATTCGTTTGAATTTGAGTACTTCTCCTACGACGATTACAATGCTGAGAGCTGGGTGGATTGCCGCAGCGCGAACTGGTTCTATTGGGATATTTACGGCGCAGGTCCGAGACATATTTCCAAAGTGGGCGGCATGAATCCCAACAATCCCACCTACCTCGTTCTGAACGTCGGCGGGATCTATCATCTCGAAAATCCCGGGTACTACACCAACGGCGGGTACGATATGTACGGCATGCCCGTCTACAACAAGGAGACGTACAACTTCTCTATGTGGGTGAAACGCCTCGGGTTCAAGGGCGTTGCCAAAGTCTTTATCCGCGGCGCGCACGGCCGCCACACGACGATCGGCGAGATTGCTATTCCCGAAGGCGACGAAGGGGACTGGATCAAGGTTTCCACGTCCGTCGTGGCGGAAAAAGATACGATGGGCAGACTCTGCATCATCTTCGAGGGCAACGGTCAGATCGGTATCGACTACGTTTCCCTGCTCCCCGCGACGACGTGGGGCGACCCGAACAAGTACAGAAACGGAAAACTTTCGCCCCGCATGGTGCAGGTGCTCAAAGACTGCCGCCCCGCGTTCCTGCGTTTCCCCGGCGGCTGCGTCGTCGAGGGCGACGTCGGATTCGACTATCAGTATAAATGGCGCAACACGGTAGGTCCGCTTGAACAGCGTAAGCAGATTCCCAACGTCTGGCGTTATATGCAGTCCTACGGCATCGGATTCTATGAGTATTTCTGCCTCTGCGAGGACATCAACGCGGCTCCGCTGCCCGTCCTTCACTGCGGCGTGCTCTGTCAGATCCGCATGGGCGAGCAGCGCAAGACGGGTTATCAGCGCATTATGCCCGGCACGCCCGCGTTCAAGAGCGAGGTAATCGACAACGTCGCGCACCTCATCTACTTTGCAAAGGGCGACGTTTCGTCGAGCGATCCCAAGGAAGCGTATTGGGCGAAGGTGCGCGCCGATATGGGACACCCCGCGCCGTTCGATCTTAAATACCTCGGCATTGGCAACGAAAACTGGGGCTACGAGTATTTCGATAACTTCGCTTCCTGCCTTCTCGGCGTGCGGCAATATATCTACAAGGGCAAGCTCACCGACCTTCTGAAACTCTTCGATATTACCGTCGTTACGACGGCGGGCGTGGATATCCGTCCGCAGGATTCCAACGATAACTGGAAGATCATCAACGAGAAATACCGCGATATGATCGTTGACGAGCACGTCTACAATTCCTATCAGTGGTTCATTGACAATACGAAACGTTACGACTGCTACGACCGCGACGGCGCGAAGGTTTTCATGGGCGAGTACGCTATGCATACGATGTCGGACGGCAGAGGTCGGCTCAACGGCGACAACAACCTGCGTTCGGCGCTCTCCGAGGCGGCGTTCCTCACGGGCTGCGAGCGCAACTCCGACGTCGTGAAAATGACGTGCTACGCGCCGCTCTTCGCCGCAACGTATAACTACCGCTGGACGCCCGACATGATCTGGTTCAACGCGCGCGACATTATGCTCACGCCCAACTACTACGTGCAGCAGATGTTTGCGGCAAACGTCGGCAAGTACACGCTGACGGACGTCTCGAAAGTGAATGACGACAATTCGGGCGGACTGCTCATCGGCGGACACCGCACGGCAAGCGCAGTCGCAAGCGTGACAGTTCGCGATATTAAGTCTGGAAAGGAACTCTATCATCACTCCTTCAAAGACGGACTTGGCGGTTGGAAGGTCTATCCCAACTGCCGCGGCGGGCACTTTGAGAACGGCGAACTTATCATCGAAGAGAGCGACGCGTTCAACGGGTACTATCTCGACGATCAGAAATTCGGCAACTGCGAAGTGGAAATTTCCTTCCGCCGCATTTCGGGCGAGCAGAGCTTTATTGCAGGCGTGGGCGTTTCCGACGTGCGTGACGCAGGAACGATGGATAACGCGGGCTTCTCGATCTGCTGCCAATACGGGAAGAACCATAAGGGTTACGACGTATCCTTCGATAAGCGCGTGGACTTCATGCGCACCGTCTGCGAGATGATGGGCAAGGATAAGTTCCTCGGTTACAGCCCCGAAGGGAACATTCTCAAACTTCGCTATACGACCAAGCACTTTGACGCGCATATCTTCAAGGACGGCGCATGGCACGAGATCCTTTCCAAGAACGTATGGAAGGTCAATGAACGCATTTTCCAATCCGCGACGGTGGGCGACGACGGCAAGATCTATCTGAAAGTCGTCAACGTATCCGGAAAGGACGAAAAGATGAAGGCGCAGCTCGTCGGCTTCGAGGGCAGAAAGAAAGCGACCGTTACCACGCTCTGGCACGAAGACGTGACGGTCATCAATGAGATCGATGTGCGCGCAGGCAAGACGCATAACATCGAGCCTGTCGTCTCCGAGATCGAGGTCAAAGACGATACGCTCTGCGCCACGCTCAAAAACAACAGCGTTTCGGTGTTCGTCATCGAATAAAGCGAAATCAATCGAAAAACTCCGCTTCGGCGGGGTTTTTTTGTGCGTTTTTATGCTGAGAGCAGCGCAACCGCGCCAATTGAAAGTGTTGTCAAGTGTTTTTACTATATAAAAATGATAAAAACAACGTCGATTTTGTATTCCGATTTTTGGCAGAAATGATATTTTGCAATTTTCCGTCATATCATATACTATGCTCGGATTTCTCCCGCCGCGGCTTTCGGACGCCGTGCGCCACGTCAATCTCAAATTTCTGTACGAACTTCGTATCCGTGCGGACAAACCTTTGCGCGCCAATATCGGCGGTGCGTTTGTCTATCTCGGTCCGTGCGGAATTGCGGAACGGGCTGAGGACGCGCTCTTTCCCTCGAAGGAAGAAATTTCCGATACGCTCTTTGCGGCGAGCGGGTTTTCCGTGTATTCCGTTGCGGAACAGCTCAAAAAGGGGTTTGTAACGGGAAAAGAAGGGGAGCGCATCGGCATTGCGGGGTCGTTCGTATATGAGCGCGGAAGTCCGCTCTCGGTCAATAACGTCACGTCGCTCTGCGTGCGCGTGCCGCATGCGGTCGAGGGCTGCGCGGAGGAAATTTATACGCGATGTCTGTCCGATAAGATGCGTTCGCTCATTCTGCTGTCGCCGCCGGGCGAAGGGAAGACGACGCTGCTGCGCGATTTGAGCCGCCTCGTCTGCGGGCGGAGGAAACTCAACGTACTTGTGAGCGACGAGCGGGGCGAGCTTTCCGCGGGAGATCTGGGGGAGACGGCGGACGTCATACGTTATGCGGACAAACTGACGGCGTTCACCGCAGGGATCCGCGCCATGCGCCCCGACTTGATCATAACGGACGAGCTTCTCCCCGAGGACTATGCGGCGGTGCGGCGTGCCATGCAGGGCGGAATTTTTGTATTTGCGTCCGCGCATCTCACGCGGGAAGAGGACGTTCCAGAGAAATTATTTTCGCGGTATATCGTGTTGGACGGACTGGGACGGATCGGGACGATCAGCGGAGCAGATAAAGATGCTGTGGCTTAAACTTCTGCTTGCGGGGCTGTCCATCGGGTTCTGTGTGCTGCTCGGGTATCTTGCTGCGAACAAATACCGCAGCAGGCAGAAGTTTTACGAGCAGTTCTATCATTTCAACGAGTGCTATCTGAACGAGCTTGGCTATGCCCGCAAGCCGCTGCCGCAGTTCCTTGCCGAACACGAGTTTACGGGCGATTTCAAAAAGACGATCGATGCGTTTATTGCGGGAAAAGACGATAAAGTTCTGCATTCTTTTTTATCTGACGAGGAACGAAAGGAATGCGCGGAATATTTTTCCATGCTCGGAAGGGGAGACGCCATTTCGCAGAGCGGTTTTTTTTCGGCGCGGCGCGCCGCGCTGGAACAGAAGAAGGCGGATACCGAAAAGGAGGCGAAGGCGAGAGGGGCGCTGTATCTGAAACTCGGACTGCTTGCCGGGTTGGCGTTCGTCATACTCATTATCTAATGGACGTTTCAATTATTTTTAAGTTGGCAGCCATCGGAATCCTTGTCACGGTCGTGTGTCAGATTTTAAAAAAGTCTGACCGCGACGATATTTCCACCGTCGTCTCCATCGTCGGACTTGTGATCGCGCTCACCATTGCGGTGACGATGATCGGCGATCTGTTCGAGACGATCCGCGATATTTTTCAGATCACATGACGGCGCAGATCTTTCAGCTTGTCGGGATCGCGTTCATCACGGCGGTCGCCGCGATCCTCGTCAAGAGCACAAAGCCCGAACTTGCCGTCGTCATCACCATTGCGGGCAGCATTATTCTGCTTCTGTTCGTCTTTGAGGTCTTTCGCGGGAGCATTTCGCTCTTTACCGATATTGCTGAGGCGACGGGGTTGAATGCAACCATTGTGAAAACGCTCCTGAAAATGGTCGGGATCGGCTATCTCGTAGAGTTCAGCGCAGGCATTCTATCCGATTTCGGACAGAACTCCCTCGCGGACAAACTTGTATTTTGCGGAAAAATTCTTATTCTCGTGCTTGCCGTGCCGATTTTGGAGAGCGTGCTTTCGCTGGTGGGCGAGCTGCTGGGACTTATCGCATGATGAGACGCTCTTTAAAAAAACTTCGGGGGCGGCGTCTTGCGCCGCTTCTGATTGCGCTTTTTGCGTCCGTTCTTCTGCTTTTATTTTTTTCGGGAACACCTGTAACGGCGTCCGCGTACACTTCGGAAGAGCAGGAGGCGCTCGACCGTCTGGAAGAGGAGGTCGAGGAACTTCTCGACTCGCTCGACACGGACGAATTGCAGGCATATCTCGATTCCTTTGACGAATACCGCGGAAAGGACGTCAAAGAAATGCTTGCAAGCCTTGTTACGGGAAATTTTGCGCTGGAATACGATACGCTTTGGGAAGCAGTGCTGGGGCTTGTATGGGAAGAGGGACGCGCAATGCTCCCTGCGTTTGCGGTCATTTTAGCGGTAGCAGTGCTTTGCGGAATCCTTAATTCTGCAAAAAATGGATTTTTGCAAGGTACTATGTCAGACATAATACATTTTGTAGCCTATGTTTCCGTCGGCGCGGTCATTCTGGCGGTCCTGACCAACGTCTTACAGACGGGATTTTCTGCGATCGCGCAGATGCAGAAACAAATGCAGATCGTCTGCCCGATCCTTTTGACGCTGATGGCGGCGAGCGGCGGCGCGGTCTCGGCAGGGGTGTTCCGCCCCGCAGTGGCATTTCTTTCAAGCGGTATCTGCGAACTGTTTACCGCTGTCCTTCTCCCGACGTCCGTCGTCGTCATCGCGCTCACGTTTGCGGGACATCTTTCCCCCGAAGTTCGCTGTGAAAAATTGGGCGGGCTCTTCAAGAGCGTCAATAAATGGCTGATCGGGCTGACGCTCGGGCTGTTTACGCTCTTTCTCACGGTGCAGGGAATTGCCTCGGCGCAGTACGACGGAATTTCGCTCCGTACCATCAAGTATCTCGTTTCGGGGTCCGTTCCCATCGTGGGCGGCTTTCTTTCGGGAGGCGTCGATCTCGTGCTGGCGGGAAGTTCGCTCATCAAGAGCGCTCTCGGTTCATTTTCAGTGTTCCTGCTGTTTGCCACGATTTTGCGCCCCGTTCTGCTTTTTGCAGCGTTTCAGCTCTTTTTAAGGCTCTGCGCGGCGGCGACGGAGCCTGTCGGCGGAAAGATTTCCTCCTTTTTGAGTTCGCTCGCAAACGATTGCGGTTTTTTTGTGGCGGGATTGCTGTGCGTGGCTTTTTTGTATTTCCTCACGGTTATTCTGCTCGTCTGTTCCGCGGGGGTTATTCTGTAATGAAAACGTATATTCTCGCCATTGTCGGGATCGTTCTCGTTTCTGCCGTCATCACTATGATCGCGCCCGCGGGAAAGATGGGGAAGTTTTTAAAGGGCGCGACCAAGCTCGCCATTCTCTTCGTGCTGCTGCTCCCTGTAAAATCTCTGCTTTCGGACGGCTCTCTGACCGTCTCGGGCGGAGATATGGCGCTCGATCGGGATTATCTGGCGCACTGCGCACGGCGGCTCGGGGAGGAGGACGCGGCGGCGATCGTCATCTCGCTGGAAGAGGAATACGGCGTGACTGCCGCCGCAAAGGTGGAACGAAATGCAGATGCGACATTTTCCTACCAAAAAATCGTCGTTCGGATTCTTGATTTCGGAATAAGCGGCGAGGACGAACATATATATATGATAGAAAAAATCGAGTCGGAGCTGGAATCCTATTACGGATGCGACGCGGAGGTCTCATGAAAGAGACGGTCAGAAAGCTGTTTGCCAACAAAACGGCGCGCATTCTCATCATTGCGGGCGCGGCGCTTCTGCTGTTGCTGCTGTGCTGGGCGGTGTTCGGAAGGTCGGAGAAAAGCACGGCGACTTCCGCGGGCTATACGCCGACCGCCGAAGAGACGCGCCTTTCCGCAATCCTCTCGCAGATCGAGGGCGCGGGAACGGTCAATGCAATTATTACCGAAGAAGAGGGGGTTCCCGTCTCCGCAGTCATATTTTTTGACGGAACGGACGGAATCCTGACGAGGCTCCACCTCACGCAGGCGGCAGCGGCCTCCCTCAACATTGCCGAAAACAGGGTGCTCGTGTACCCTGCGGAAAAATAAAAAAATATGGGTCAAGGAGATAAAACCATGTCGAACGCGAAGAAAATTGCACTAATGTCAACGCTCGTATTGTTGCTTGCCGTAACGGCGATCTTCAACTTCGTGCTTGCGGGTACGCAGACGGCGAGCGTGGATGCTGACGTTGAAGTCAACTATTTCACGACTTACCGCGCAGACCGCAACTCGACGCGCAGCGAGGAATTCGTCCAGCTCGACAGCGTGATCTCCGCGTATGCGGAGGGGACGGAGGAACACACCGCCGCTGTGGCGCGCAAGCAGGAGCTTGTGGAGATGATGGAGGACGAACTCATCATGGAATCCATCATTAAGACGATGGGATTTTCGGACGCGGCAGTTGCGATCGGCGACTCAAACAACATTAACGTTTTCGTCAATTCCAGCGAGCTGACCTCCGAAATGGTCACGAAAATCTTCTACGCGCTTGAAGTTGAACAGAAAATCCGCGACGGCAACATTATAATTATGCCTGTTTATGCGGAAAGTTGAAAAAAACAGTGGTAAATTCCAAAATTATGTGCTATAATAGTATCCGCAAAGGAGAGGATTATGGCAAGCATCAAGTACAATCCGAACGGACAGAAGGGCAAGATCACTTATAGTGCGGACATCGTAAGCGGCATTGTCGTTTTGAGTTTGCAGGAGACGGAGGGCATCGACCTCGTTCCTTCCAAAAATAAGGGCATCAAGCTGTATTTTGAGAAAGAGGGCATTTTTGTCGATATTTCTGTAATTGCGCATTACGGCTACAAAGTTCCCGATCTTGCGTTTCGCATTCAGCAGAATATCAAGCAGATGGTCGAATCCATGACGAAGTACAAGATCGCTAAGGTGGATGTACACGTTACCAGCGTGGTATTTCCCCAAAAGAAAGCCGAGCCTGCCGAAGCGCCCGCCGCGGAAGCTGCAGACGGAAATCATCAGAACTGATCGCATTCCCTTCCGGTCACGGAAGGGAATGTTATAATGAGGAAAAGCAAATGAGAAGCGATGCGAGAGAGGCGGCGTTCAAGATCATTTTTGCCGACCTGTTCGGCGGCGACGGGAAAAAGGGTTTCCGCGCCGCGATTTACAAGGAACTCAAACTCAAAGAAGAGGAGTGCGCGTTTGCAGAAAGACTTGTGAATGCGGTCTGTTCGCATAAGGACGCGCTGATGGAGGAGATCGGCGCGCACGTGACGCGTTTTGCCGATTACCGCATTTATCCTGCCGATAAAGCGGCGCTTTTGCTTGCGCTTGCGGAAATCAGATACTTCGACGACGTTCCGCCCGTCGTTTCCGTCTCGGAAGCGGCGGCGTTGGCGCGCAAATATTCTACGGAAAAATCTGCCGATTTCGTCAACGGCGTGCTTGGAGGAATCATCAACAAATGACTCTGATCGACGGAAAAAAAGTCTCCGCGGACGTTCGCGCGGAGCTGAAAACGGAAACCGCGGCATTTGAAGCGCAGTACGGGAAAAAAGTGGGATTGGCGGTCGTCCTCGTGGGCGAAGATCCCGCCTCGCAGGTATACGTCCGCAATAAGATCCGCGGCTGTGAAGAGGCGGGAATCCGCTCGTTTGCACATTATCTTCCTGCCAACGCCTCTCAGAGTGAGGTGGAAGAGCTTGTTTCCGCGCTTGCGGCAGACGAGAACGTTCACGGGATTTTGGTGCAGCTTCCGCTTCCGAAGCATCTCGACGAGGAAAAAATTCTCGCGTGTATTCCGACTGCAAAGGACGTGGACGGGTTCTCCGCGGAAAATATCGGTCGGCTTGCCATGAACGAAGAGGGGACGGTTGCCTGCACCCCGCTCGGCGTGATGGAACTTTTGAAACGCTATGAGATCGACCCGCGCGGAAAGCGGGCTGTCGTCGTCGGGCGCAGCAATATCGTCGGCAGGCCGATGGCGCTGCTTCTGCTGAATGCGGACGCAACGGTCACGGTGTGCCATTCGCGTACCGCCGATCTGAAAGCGGAGTGCGCGCAGGCGGATATTCTTGTTGCGGCGATCGGAAAACCTAAATTCATCACCGCAGATATGGTAAGAGACGGGGCGGTGGTTGTAGACGTCGGTATCAACCGCGTGGAGGGCAAGCTCGTCGGCGACGTGGATTTTGAAGAGGTCGGCAAAAAGGCGTCCTTCATTACGCCCGTTCCCGGCGGCGTCGGTCCGATGACGATCGCAATGCTCCTGAAAAATGCGGTCGCGTGCGCAAAACGGGCGGTCAGATGACGGATTTCAAACAAAAATACGAAGAATTCCGCGCGCATTTCGAGAATTACCTCGTGCAGGCGTGCGATTCAATGGCGTTTCAGCCTTCCGTTCTCACGGAGAGTATGCGCTATTCCCTGCTTTCGGGGGGGAAGCGCGTGCGTCCCGTGCTGTTTTTCGCCGCTTTGGAAGCGTTCGGCTTGAATTACCGCGGCGAGGAGCGGCTCGCGTTCGCGTTGGAATGTATTCATACCTATTCGCTCATTCATGACGATCTTCCCGCCATGGACGATGACGATATGCGCCGCGGGAGGCCTTCCAACCATAAAGTATTCGGCGAAGCGAACGCGATCCTTGCGGGGGACGCGCTGTTGTCGCATGCGTTCGACATTCTGCTGACAGAGGGCGGACGGGGCGAAAAGCATCTTGCCGCTGCACGCACGCTCTCCAAAGCGGCAGGCGCGGAGGGTATGGTCGCGGGGCAGTCCGCCGATCTTCTCTATACGGGAAAAAACGGCGGGAAAGAGGAACTTGCGTTCATCTATCGGAATAAAACGGGGCGGCTGATGGCTGCGCCCGTTGCGATGGCGGCAGATCTGGCGGGGAAAAACCGCGCGGAGGCGGAGGCGTTCGGGCTTGCGCTCGGCGCGCTGTTTCAGCTGACGGACGACATTCTCGACGAAGTGGGCGAGAGTGCCGCGCTCGGCAAGACGGCGGGAAAGGACGCCGCGGAAGATAAACTGACCGCCGTAAAAATTTTCGGCTTGGAGGGAGCGCGTCAACGTGCGGCGCAATGCGCTGTGCGGTGCAGAGAGCTGCTCGGAACAATGGACGCCGATCGGCGTTTTTTGGGTGATCTTGTCGATCGGGTTCTCATGCGCGATCATTGAAGATATGGAGAAAATTACGCACGAGGCGCTTGAAGGCGCCTCTATATCGCAATTACAGACGTTGTGTGAACAAATCCGCGAGGAGATCTTCCGTACCGTTTCCGTGCGCGGCGGACACCTCGCGTCCAATCTCGGCGTGGTGGAGCTTACCGTAGCTCTGCACCGCGTTTTTGATTTTCCGAGAGATAAGATCGTTTTTGACGTGGGGCATCAGTGCTATCCGCACAAACTTCTTTCCGACCGCGCCGACGCGTTTTCCACGCTGAGAAGCCGCGGCGGGATTTCGGGATTTCCAAAACGCGCGGAGAGCGAATACGACAGTTACGATACGGGACACGCGGGAACAGCGCTTTCCGCCGCGCTCGGAATCGCCAAAGCGCGCGATTTGAAGAGAGAAAACTTTGACGTGATCGCGCTCATCGGTGACGGTTCTTTCAATAACGGTCTGATCTACGAGGCGCTCAACAGCCTGCGCCTTTTGAATACGCGCGTTCTGATCATTCTCAACGATAACGGAATGTCCATTTCGCCTACGGTCGGCGGTACGCACGAAGTACTGGAAGAGTTAAAATGCGGAAATGCGCCCATCGAGGACGTCCGCCTGTTTGAACGGTACGGCTTGGAATATATGGGCGTATATGCGGGCAACGATCTGGAAAACCTGCTTCCCGTACTTTCCGAAGCAAAGCGGAAACTGCAAAACGGCAGCGTGCTTCTGCACGTTGCAACGAAAAAAGGGCAGGGACATCCGTTCTGCGAGCAGGCTCCCGACCTGACGCACGGCGTTTCTCCCGGGAAAAAAGGTATGGAGTACTCGACCGCCTTGGGCGAAGAGCTGGTATCGCTGGCAAAAACGGATAAGCGGATCGTCGCCGTGACGGCTGCCATGACGGACGCGTTGGGACTGCGGCCTTTCTTTGACGCATTTCCTGACCGTGCATTCGACGTCGGCATCTGCGAAGAGCACGCCTCGGTGCTCTCTGCGGCGCTTGCGGCGGAGGGGATGCGCCCGTATTATGCCATTTATTCCACATTTTTGCAGCGCGCGTTTGACGAGATCATTCACGACGTTTGCGGACAGAACCTGCCCGTTACGTTCTGCATCGACCGTGCGGGGGTCTCCGGCTCGGACGGAGAGACGCACCAAGGAGTATTCGATCTTTCCTATCTTGCTCCCATTCCCAATCTGACGATTGCAATTCCCGCGAATGTCTCGGAGTTTCGCGCGATGCTCCGCATGAGTATGAAATCGAACGCGCCGCTTGCAATCCGTTACCCGCGCGAAGGGGAAGAAGGGGTATTTTTGCCCGTCGAAATTGGTAAATTTGATATTTTGCATAGTAATATGTCTGACATAATAATATATGCGGCGGGGGAACGGTGTCTGCGTCTCGCAGAGCGCATCTATCAGCGGGCGCAGGAAGAAGGGATTGCGCTTTCCGTCGTCAACGCGCGGTTTTTAAAGCCGCTCGATACGGAGCTTCTGGATGCGCGCCCCGAGCGTTACGTTATCACCATTGAGGACAACGCTCTGATCGGCGGATTGGGCGACGCTATCGCGCGTCATCTGAGAAACTGCGGGAAAAAAATATACTCCTTCGGGTATGGCGACGCGTTTATTCCGCACGGAGACGCGCGCGGGCTGTTTGCGGAGTTCGGTCCGAACGAGGAAAAAATTCTTGCCTGCGTGAGAGATTGTCATGCGCGCGGATAGTTTTTTCGCCGAAAAATACGGTTCGCGCACGCGTGCGAAGGAAGCGCTCTTAAAGGGGCTTGTCTTGCGCGGAGGAAAGCCGCTTTCACCCTCGGACGACGTAAAAGAGGGCGACGAAATCCAATTTCTGGACGCGGCGGAAACGTACGTCTCGCGCGGCGGGTTTAAACTTGCGCGCGGGCTCGATATGTTTGGCGAGAGCGTTGAGGGCCGCGTTTTTGCCGATCTCGGAGCAAGTACGGGCGGTTTTTGCGACGTTCTTCTTCGGCGCGGGATAAAGCGCGTCTACGCGGTCGACGTCGGCGAGAGCCAGCTTGATGCGCGCATTGCAAACGATCGGCGCGTGACCGTCATGGACGGCGTCAACGCGCGCTATCTCAAAAAGGAAGATTTTCCAGAACCGCTTGACGGAGTCGTTTCCGATCTCAGCTTTATCTCGTTAAAACTTGTCCTGCCGGCGATCGCGGAACTGCTTTCGGAAGGAGGTAGGGCGTTCGTTCTCTTTAAACCGCAGTTTGAATGCGGCGGCGCGGGGCTTGGAAAGAGCGGCATTCTCCCCGTGAAATACCATAAACCGCTATTGGCGGATTTTCATGCGTTCTGCTGCGGGCTCGGCCTCGCTCCGCAGGGGCTTGTAAACGCGCCTCTGCATGAACGGAAAAACATCGAATACGTCGTTTTTCTGAAAAAAGGCGCGCAGTCCGTCTCTATAAACGAATTTTTAGCGTGTGCAGCGCGCCTGATTTGAATATTTTTATAAAATTTTCGTAATTTCTCTTGCATATATGCAGGATTCGGCTTATAATAAGGGCAATGAACATTGGTATCTACTACAATCTCGAACAGGTCGATCGCTCCGTTGCGGAAAATCTTGCGTCGCTGATTTTTGCGGCAGGGCATACCGCGGCGCTTTTTTCCGATCTTTCTGAGCTGTGCGGCGACCGCCTTGTCGTTCTGGGCGGAGACGGCACAATGCTCCGCGCGGCGAAACGTGCCTCAGAACGTGGGATTCCCGTGGTCGGGGTCAATTTCGGAAGGCTCGGATTTCTGACGGAATTTGAACGCGAGGAAGCGGAAAAGGTCGTTCCGCTCGTGCTGGACGAGCATTGCGCCGTGTTAAAGCGCGCGATGCTGGAAGCGGAACTGAACGGCCATCGGTTCGACTGTTTGAACGAGCTTGCGCTTCTGCATCCAGTCGCGCCCGAAAAGGATAACCGCGTCGTCACAATTTCCGTTACGATCGACGGCAGTCATGCGGGCGAGTTTGTTGCGGACGGTTTGATCGTAACGACGCCGACAGGCTCCACCGCATACTCTCTTTCGGCGGGCGGCAGTATTATGACGCCCGATTGCGAGACGTTTCAGCTCACGCCCGTGTGCGCATTCTCCATGCGCAGCCGCCCGATCGCCTATTCCAATCGGAGCGAACTCGGTTTTTCTCTGCCGCAGGGCGCGCTCGTCCTGTACGGCGACGGCGTATATCTCGGTCAGGCAGGCGAAAAAGATAAGCTCATCGTGCGAAAATCCGTGCGCAGCGCAGCATTCCTGACGCGCGGCCTCAGCGAGTATTTCCGTCGGCTCACAGAAAAAATCAACTAAAAATGGGGGAATTACACATGGCACGCAACGCAAGACATACTAAAATCCTCGAAATTATCGGAGAAAAGGAAATCGAAACGCAGGAGGAGCTGTGTACGGAGCTTGCGGCGCAGGGAATGCAAGTCACGCAGGCGACCGTCTCGCGCGACATCAAAGATCTCCGTCTCTTTAAAGTCAAAGGCGTGCAAAAGCGATTCCGGTACGCTTCTCTGCGCGAGCACGAGGGCGGCGTTTCCGAAAAACTGCGCGCGCTCTTTCAGGCGTGCGTCGTCAAAATTACGCCCGTGAACAATCTGATCGTCGTCAAAACGCTTCCCGGTAGCGGCGCGAACGCAGGCGTCGTGATCGACGGGCTTGCGTATTCCGAGGTCGTCGGGTCGATCGCGGGAGATGATACCGTCCTTTTGATCTGCGAAACCCAAGAGGCGGGAAAAACGGTGTCGGACCGACTTTCAGAGTTGGTCGGAGCATAAATTCATGTTAAAACGCCTGTTTATACAAAATGTCGCGCTCATCGAGCGCGCGGAAATCGAATTTTCGGAACGGCTCAACGTGCTGTCCGGCGAGACGGGTGCGGGAAAATCGATCATTCTCGATTCAATCGATTTTGTGCTCGGCGCAAAAGCCGACAGAAGTATGATCCGTTCGGGAGAGGAGTTCTGCCTCGTGCGCGCCGAATTTACCGCGGAAGATCCGCGGATCAAAGCTGCGCTCACAGAGCTTGATCTCGATGCGGAAGAGGAGCTTCTTATCTCGCGCAAGCTGACGGCGGACGGTAAAGGAACGCTGAAAGTGAACGGCGTATCCGTTACGGCGTCCATGCTGCGCCGTCTCACCGCAATGCTTGTGGACGTACACGGGCAGAGCGAGCATTTCTTTTTACTCAGAGAGAGCAATCAGCTTCGTATGCTGGACGACGTTGCGGGAGAGCCGGTCAGGGAAATCAAAGAGGAGCTTTCGTCCCTTCTTGCGCGTCGCCGCGCCATTGTACAGGACCGCGCGAAATTAGGCGGCGACGAAGGGGAACGCAACCGCCGACTGGACGTGCTGAAATTCCAGATCGACGAAATCTCTTCCGCGCAGCTCAAAGAGGGCGAAGAAGAGGAATTGCTCGCTTTCCGCGAGCGGTGGCGCAATGCAGAAAAGATTCTGGAAGGGCTTTCTGCGGCGCGGCAGTACCTCACGGCGGACGGCGCGAGCATTGACGCTCTTCGCGGCGCGGCGCGCAGTCTTTCCGCACTTGCAAAGTTCGGCGATATTTACCAATCGCTTGCGGAGCGCCTGGAAAACGCCGCGGCGGAGGCGGAGGACGTTGCGGACGGCGCGGAACGCTATGCTGACGAGCTGGATATTGACGAACGCGAGGCGGAACGCGTTGAGGCGCGATTAGACGAATTAAAGGCGCTCAAACGCAAATACGGCAACTCCGTTCAGGAAATTTCCGCCTTTCTTGCCAACGCGGAGAAGGAATATGAACTGCTTTCCGACAGCGGTGTTCGCTTTGAACAACTTTCCAAAGAGCTTGAAAAGACGGAAGATGAGATCTTCTCCGTCTGCACCCGTCTGACTGCAGCGCGTAAAACCGCCGCGCAGTCGTTCACGGGGCGCGTGATTGAGGAATTGAAAACGCTGAACATCGCTTCCGCGCGCTTTGAAGTACAGTTTGACGATTTTACGCGCGGCGATGTTTCCAAGGCGACTTCGGAAGGGTTGGGCGGCGTGCGGTTCCTGTTCTCCGCAAATGCGGGAGAACCGCTGAAAGAGCTTGGAAAAATCATCAGCGGCGGCGAAATGAGCCGTTTCATGCTCGCCGTCAAGGCGCAGCTCTCCTCTGTCAATGCGATCGGAACGTATATTTTCGACGAGATCGACGCGGGCATCGGCGGCAAGACGGCGCGCACAGTGGCGGAAAAGTTCTGCAAGATCGCGAAAAACGTGCAGGTCATCGCCGTATCGCATCTCGCGCAGATCGCTTCGTTTGCTGATCGCGAATTCGTCATCGAAAAGAGTGAGGCGGGCGGAAGAACGCACACCGAGATCCGCGAAGCAGAAGGCGCGGCGCGGATCGAGGAGATCGCACGGCTCATCGGCGGGGATACGGAGAACGAGACTGCGCTCCGCCACGCGGAAGAACTCATCCGTTCCGCTGAAACTTACAAAAACTCCCTTTCATAAGCCTCGGAAAATCTGCATAGAACGTTTTCAGCTTACGCAAATTACCTTCTGTACACGGAGGTGTTATGCGTAGGCTGAAATTTTTATTTGTTGCTGCATTGACGGCAGGCTGTCTCCTGTTCGGCGGCAGCGCGCTCTCGGCACAGGCGGCGACAGACTATTATTATATCGGCGGGATGACTGCGGGGTTCTCGCTTTCAGCGGGCGGCGTTGAGATCGTCGGTTTCAAAGAAGTCGTCTCCGAACAGGGCGCGTTCTGTCCTGCAACGGAAGCGGGAATGCGCACGGGCGACCTCATCGTCGCGGTGAACGGGATCCATACGCGGAGCATTGAGGAACTCAACGCCGCGTTTGCCCGCAGCAAGGGGAAATGCGTCAAAATCACGCTCAAACGGGAGGGGGAACACGCGGAAATCGACGTTACGCCCGTCCGCGAGAAGAACAGCGAGAAATATAAAATTGGCATTCTCATCCGCGATACGCTCTCCGGAATCGGTACGGTGACGTATATCGAGAAAGACTCTCTGCGATTCGGCGCACTCGGTCACGCCGTATGTGCCGAGGACAGGACTGCGCTCACGATCGCGGATTCGTCCGTCTATCTGTGCAGTATCGTCAGCGTCAACCGCGGGGAGCGCGGCAAGGCAGGGGAGTTGAGAGGACTGTTTATGAACGACAGCCGCCTCGGCGCGGCGGATAAGGTGTGCGCCACGGGATTATACGGCAAATTCGCAGACGGGTACGACTTTTCCGCCTCCGAAACCGTCGAGGCGGCGCCGCTTTCGGAGGCCACGATCGGGAAGGCGATCATCTACTCCACGGTGGACGGCGTTACGCCGAAAGCGTATGAGATCGCGATCGCGAAAGTGGACGCCAACAACCGTGACAATAAAAACTTCGTCATTAAGGTGACGGACGAACGCCTGCTTGCGGAGACGGGCGGAATCGTGCAGGGCATGAGCGGAAGTCCGATCATACAGAACGGAAAACTTATCGGCGCGGTGACGCACGTGTTTCTCAACGATCCGACGCGCGGATACGGCATCGGCATCGAGAAAATGATCGGAAATTAGCATGATTGAAATCGTCGGGTTCATATGATAGGATATGAACCCGATTTTTGTCGTAAGAGAGATTTTTTCCCGCGCATTGGAGCGGAAAAAACTTCTCATCGTCATTGCGATATGCTTTGTCGTCTGCGCGATCCTCGGGGCGGTTTTCGTCAAAACCCCTGCGGGATACGACTATCATCTTCGGCTCTGCGAACGGTATCTCGACCGCGTTTGTTTTTCGGAGCGGAGCGTCGTCGTGATCTTCTTCGAGCGGACGGCGGGGCATGTGCTGCTTTTGGCTTTGATTCTGCTCGGCGGAATTCACTTCGCCGCGCTGACGATTCCCGCGGCGGCGCTCTTTTACAGGGCTTGCACGTTCGGCGGAAGTATCGTCATTTTCTTTTCCGTCTATCGGCTGACAGGCGCGCTCGTCGTATTCGTCCTGTATCTGCCCGTTCATCTGCTGTTTGATTGTCTCTTTCTTGTTGCGACGTCGCTCTCCTGCGGGCGCGCGCGGCGATTTTGCGGAGAAGATTTCTTCTGTCTCCTTCGGGACTTCCTCGTTTTATCGGCAATCACGGCGATCGTCTGTCTTGCGGAGGCAATTCTTCTTCTGGCGCTCTTTCATCCGCTCGGCAGCATTACATAATGTGTAATTTTTATCAAACTGCACAAACTGATGATATGAAAAGGGGAATTATTTGCGCCGTTGCCGCGTTATCGTTTGCGTCGGCGATGGCTGCGGGAACGGTGAGCGCCGTTTCCGCCGATGAAAACGAGCTTTCGCCTGCCTGCAAGGCGGCGTACCTGATGGACGAAGCGAGCGGAATGCAGCTGTACGCGAAGAACGAAACGGAACGCCTTCCCATCGCGAGTATGTGTAAAATTATGACGCTGCTTCTCGCGTTCGAGGCGGAGGAATGCGGAGAGCTTTCGTTCGACGAAGAAATCACCGTTTCCGAACGCGCGGCGGGAATGGGCGGTTCGCAGGTATTTCTTGGTGCGGGACTGACCTATCAGGCGGACGCGCTGTTAAAGAGTATTGCCGTATGTTCCGCGAACGACTCCTGCGTGGCGATTGCCGAGCGCGTCTGCGGCAGCGAAGGCGCGTTCTGCGAGAGAATGAACAAGCGCGCAAAGGAACTCGGCGCGGAAAATACGCTGTTCGCAAATTGCACGGGACTTCCGAAAGAGCCTCAGTATTCGTGCGCCAAAGACGTCGCGATCATGTTGCGCGCGCTGATCGGACATGAGAAATACCACGCATATTCCCGCATCTGGCTGGAAGACTTTTCGCACCCCGACGGCAGAACGACGCAGATGACGAACACAAACAAGCTCATCCGCAGTTACGACGGGTGCGACGGCGGAAAGACAGGCTTTACGAACGAAGCAGGTTTCTGTCTTGCCGCAACGGCGGTCAAAGGGGATATGCGCGTGATTTCCGTCGCAATCGGCGCAAGCGACTCCAAAGCGCGCTTCGCCGCGGTAAGCTCTCTCTTTGACTACGCGTTCGACCACTTTGAAAGCAACGTTCTTTTGCGTGCGGACGAAGCGTTGGAAGATGCAGTGTGCGTACGCGGCAGCAGTACGAAAGAGGTGCGCGTTGCACCCGAACGAACGCTTGCAATTGTCCGTCGGCGCGGTGCGGAGGAGAACTATACGGTAGAGTATGAGTGGCGCGACGCGCTTGCGCCCATCGCGGCGGGCGAAACGCTCGGAGAAGCCGTTCTGTACCGAGACGGGGTAGAGGTTGACCGAACCGCCTTGCTTGCCGTTGACTGCGCCGACCGCTATTCATGGTGGGAAGCCTATCAGGAAGGGGCGCGGAATTGGAATTAACGCCAAAATAATAAATTTAGAATAGTAATATGTTAGGCATAGTATTGCTTTTTCGGCAATGCTGTGTCTTTTTTTATTGACCGTTCGCAGGGCTGTGTGATATAATTCAAATAACTATGAATACGCGAGATACACTTAAAGTCAACGAAAAAGGACATCTGGAACTCGGCGGCGCGGACTGTGTGACGCTTGCAGAGCAATTCGGAACGCCGCTGTACGTCTTTGACGAGGCGTATATCCGCCGCATGATGCGCGTCTATCAGGATACGATCGACGCGGAATACGACGGCAACGGACTTGTGTTATATGCTTCCAAGGCGTTTTCCTGCGAGGCGATCTATGCGATTGCAAAACAGGAGAAGATCGGGGTGGACGTCGTTTCCGGCGGGGAACTTTATACCGCAATGCAGGCGGGCTTTCCTGCGGAGAAAATCACCATGCACGGCAACAACAAACTGCCGCGCGAAATTTCCTACGCGCTCGACTGCGGCGTCGGCACGATCGTGCTTGACGAGTATTCCGAAGCCGATCTGCTGGAAACCGAGGCGGAAAAGCACGGAATCGTGCAGAATGTACTTATCCGCATCAATCCCGGGGTAGAGGCGCACACACACGCCTATGTGCAGACCGCGACCCCCGATTCTAAATTCGGATTTTCCATTGCAAGCGGCGCGGCGCAGCAGTTCACGCAATACGTGCTGGGCAAAAAACACCTGCGTTTAATGGGGTATCACTGCCACATCGGTTCGCAGATCTTTGAAAAGCAGTCTTTCGTGCTTGCCGTTCAGAAGGACCTTGCCTTCATGGCGGAAGTCAAGCGCGCGCTCGGATTTGAGGCGGAAGTCCTCAACATGGGCGGAGGTTTCGGAATCTGGTACACCGATGAGGACGCGAAAATCGACGTTTCGGGTTACCGCGAATATCTCCGCGCGCTTCTTGCGGCGGTCAGAGAGGGTTGCCGCGAACACGGTCTGAAACTTCCCTTTATCAATATCGAGCCGGGGCGTTCTATCGTCGGCGAAGCCGGAATTACGCTCTACACCGTCGGCGCGATCAAGGAAATCCCCGGGATCCGCAAGTATCTTGCAATCGACGGCGGAATGTTCGATAATCCGCGCTACGCGCTCTATCAGAGCAAATATACCGCCGTGCTTGCAAACCGCGCGAACGAAACCCCGACGGAAATCGTCGCGCTCGCGGGCAAGTGCTGCGAAAGCGGCGATCTGATTGGCACGGAGTTCAATCTGCCGAAGGCGAAAATCGGCGATCTCGTCGCCGTGCTCTCGACGGGCGCCTACAACTATTCGATGGCGTCCAATTATAACCGTAACTTTATTCCCGCCGCCGTCCTCGTCAAGGACGGCAAAGCGGAATATATCGTAAAGCCGCAGACCTACGAGGATCTCGTCCGCAACGACGTGATTCCCGAGCGTCTGAAATAACACCTTTTCAGGAGGTAAACTGCGTTGCGTCTTTGATCTTTTGGCAAGTGTTTTCTGCACAGGTTTTCCCGTACCGTATTCGGACGGGCAGAATTTGTGCGCCTTGCGAGAGATCAACGGCGGAGCGCCTCTGCGTTTCCGCGGGATTTTCTCGCGGAAATTTTTTTTCGGAGGCAACGCAATGTCTTATATCCAACTCGATCATATCGCATATACCTACCCGAGCGGGCTTGCGCCCGTGTTTGAGGATCTGACACTTCATCTCGATACCGATTGGAAACTCGGGATCATCGGTCGGAACGGCATGGGGAAGAGCACCTTTTTCAAGCTCCTTGCAGGCGAGATCGCGGGCGAAGGGCGCATTTCCGCGGAACGCTTCTTTCTCCGTTTCCCGCTCCCCATTCCCGATGAAACCCTTAGCGGGTACGACTTTTCTACAAAATATCTCGACGAATCGTCGCAATGGAAGGTCCTGCGCGAGGCGCATTTGCTGGGGCTTTCCGAAGAGCTCCTGTTCCGCCCGATCGGAACGCTTTCGGGCGGTGAACGCACGAAATTACAGCTTGCCGTCCTGTTCGCCTCCGACGGTTTTCCGCTCCTCGACGAGCCGACCGATCATCTGGACGCCGCGGGAAGAGCTGCGCTCGCACGCTATCTTGCCGCAAAGCGCGGATTTTTCCTCGTATCGCACGACCGCACTGTATTGGACGGCTGCTGCGATCATATTCTTTGCTTTGAAAAGACGGGAGCAACCGTCACGCGCGGCAATTACAGCGTCTGGAAGGAGGAGCGCGAGAAACGGGAACGCGCAGACAGCGTAAAAAAAGAGAAGCTCGAAAAGGAGCGGACGCGTCTGCAAGAAGCGGCTCGGCGCATTTCGGAATGGGCAAATACGGCTGAAGGTGAAAAGTTCGGCACGCGCAATTCAGGACTTCGCCCCGACCGCGGCTTCGTGGGCGCAAGCGCGGCGCGGGTCATGAAGCGGGCTGTTACAACGCGCGACAGGACCGCACGCGCGGAGGAGGGCATTGCTGGACTGCTCAAAGGCTACGAAGAGATCGAAACGCTGCGCCTGTTCCCCGAACCCTTCTTTCGGTCGCGCCTTTTCAGCGTTTCCGATCTGTCCGTCCGCTATGGGGAAAAATATGCTCTGCGGCAGTTTGATTTTTCCATGAACGGCGGCGAACGCGTTGCATTGGCCGGCGGAAACGGTACGGGGAAGAGCACCTTTTTAAAAGCGCTCGCGGGGGAACTGACTGCCTGCGGAACAATAGACCTTTCGCCGCGCCTGAAAATCTCTTATGTGCCGCAGATCGCTCTGTACGAGGGTACGCTCGCAGACTATGCCGCGGATTACGGCATCGACGAAGCGTATTTCAAAGCCATTCTCGCCAAATTCGGCTTTTCTCGGCGCGATTTTTCGCGCGATATGCGGGAGATGAGCGAGGGGCAGAAAAAGAAAGCGGCGTTGGCGCGCAGTCTTTGCGAGCGCGCGCACCTCTATATCTGGGACGAACCGCTCAATTATCTGGACATCGCCTCGCGCGAGCAGGTCGAAAAGGCGGCCCTGTCGTCCGGCGCGAGCCTGCTGTTCGTCGAGCACGACGCCGCGTTCACAGCCGCCGTCGCAACGCGGACGGTGGAGTTTTTGCCTCCCGACGGGACGAATTAACGCTTTGAAAAAGCGGAAACGGTTTTCTTACAGAAGAAATTTGTGGTGCGGCGAACATTTTCTTGCAATTTTTTCGGAAATCCTATATAATAGTAGAAATGCTGAGTTATCTGATTGAATTGCTTGCATCTTTTTGTGCGGTCGTGGTCGTGCTCACGCTCCATGAGTTTGCGCACGCATACGTCGCGTTTCGCTGCGGAGATCCTACGCCCAAATGGAGCGGCAGGCTCTCTTTAAATCCGCTCCGGCATTTCGATCCCATCGGGCTCATCTGTTTTACGCTGGTCGGGTTCGGCTGGGCGAAACCCGTTGCAATCAATCCGAATAACTTCCGCCGCTATCGGCTCGGCATGGGGCTGACGGCAAGCGCGGGCGTCGTCATGAACTATCTTTCGGCGTTTCTCTTCTATCCGCTGCTCTGCGTAGTCGTCTTTTATATGCCGCAGATCCCGTTTTTTTACGAGTTTTTAAACTATTTGACGGGGTTCCTGTTCGCATACAGCTTGTCTTTCTTCGTTTTCAATCTGCTGCCGCTCTATCCACTGGACGGATTCCGCATTCTGGACGCTGCGCTTAAACGTAAAGGGAAGGTGTACGACTTTCTGTACCGTTACGGACAGATCATTCTGCTTGCGCTGATTGCGGAAAGTTTTCTGTGCGATATCTTTGTGCGGTTCGGCGTGTGGCAGATGGATAACTTCAATATCCTAGGATGGTTCATGCGGTTTGCGACGCAGTATCTCGGCTGGCCCATCACGGCGCTTTGGGGGTTGATTCCATGGTAGATCAGGAAAAAATTCAATCCATCCGCGAAAAGTTTGAATCGAACGTCGACTATACGACCGTTCTTTCCAACTTTGAAGGACCGCTCGATCTTCTGCTGTACCTCATCAACCGCGAGGAGATCGAGATCAAAGACATCTTCGTCTCCCAAGTCACGGAACAGTTTCTCGACTATATGAAGGGGCTTCCATATCTCGACGTGGATAAAGTGAGCGAGTATCTCAACATTGCCGCAACGATCATCAAAATCAAGGCGCAGGCGCTCGTTCCCAATCTGCAAGAAGATCCGGAGCTGGACGCGGAGATCGAGGAGGACAAAGCCGAACTCATCCGCGCGCTGGAAGAGTTCCGTCTCATCAAGGAAGAGACGAAAAAACTCAAAGAATTGGAGACGATCGGCTTCTATTTCAAAGAGCCGGATAAGGACGTCGGTGAAACGAGAACGGTTTTCACAATGGATAATCTCACGCTAGACGGGCTGATTTCGGCTTACTCCGCGCTGCTTTTAAAGCGGGAAGATGAGCTGAAAGAGGAGGAAGTGCGCGAGATCCCGCGCGACTCCTTCACCGTCGAACAGAAGATTCAGTTCGTGCTCGAAAGCCTGGAAGATCGGAAAGAGGTTCAGTTCGAGGAGCTTTTCACAAAGGACTACACGAAGCCAGAAATTGTGACCACCTTTCAGGCGATCCTGGAACTTCTGAAATATCAGTTCCTGCGCGTAAAGCAGGAGCGCGCATTCGGCGAGATCACCATCTCGCTCAATCCGGACAGAGATACGGAGGCAGACCTTGGAAATATTGACGAATACGATTGAGGCAATCCTGTTTGCCTCGGGAAAAAGCGTGGCGATCGCAGACATTGCGGACAAGCTGAACGTGACGGAAGGTGAAGTCAAAAAGTCGCTGAAAGCGCTGAGAGAAAAATACGGCGAGGACGGCGGGATCCAGCTTCTGGAATTCAACAAAAAAGCGCAGCTCGGCTCCAATCCAAAATACAAGGAAGGCGTTTCCGCCGTGCTCAATCCTATCCGCGAGAAGGAGCTTACGCGCACCATTTTGGAGACGGTCGCCATCATCGCCTATAAACAGCCCATCACGCGTACGGAAATCGAACTTTTGCGCGGGCTGAACAGCGATTACGCTGTAAACGCGCTGCTCGATCTCAACCTCATCTACCCGTGCGGCAGAAAAGACGCCGTAGGCCGCCCTGTACTCTTCGCGACGACGGACGAGTTTTTGAAGCGTTTCAAACTGCATTCTCTGGAAGATCTTCCCGACTACGACGCGCTCATGGCGGCGATTACGCATTCGGACGAGGACCGCGATACGTACCTCTATGCGCGCGACGAACTTCCGCCCGAAGACGCCGCTTCCGGACAGCAGTCCGCAGAAAAGAAAGAGAAAAAGGAAGATGAAGGGGGCAGCGGGTACGAGATTCCCGATTTTCTAAAAGGCTTGGACGACGCCGACATCGTTAAGATCGGTTGAATTACATAATTTTTACGCATTCGCCCATATTACGGATATGGGCGAATTTTTTGTATATTCGTTCTTTGTGAGCGCATTGCTTTTTCTGGTTCCCGTTTTTCTTTATATCGACGCGTATGCGGACGTTGCGGGAAACCGCGCGTGGTTCTGCATTTCGCTCTTCCATAAGATCAAATTGTTCGGAGGATACGCGCAGGTCCGCGCTGAGGGGTTCGTTTTTCATCTCACCAAGAAGAAAGCCGTTCTCCTTCCGTATTCCGAGCTTGCCGCGGCGCGGAAACAGTTCGAGATCACAAAGGGGTTTCAGCTCTGGCGGTTTCATCAGATCGTCGAGACGGACGGCGCAAATCAGCCGAAAGGGATCGTAATTTCCGCATTCACCTGCCTTGCGGCGGGCGCGGCGTTTTCTGTTCTGAAAGAAAAACACGGGTTTCTCTCACTGAAAAACCGTTCTCTTCTGCATAACGAACCCTGCCTCAAACTGACTGTCCGCGCCGCAATGGTCATGAACGGACTTATCCTTGCGATCGCGCTTGCGAAAAAATTTTTGGAGGGATTGCTGGAATGGACGAAAAGAAAAAAATCGACAGTATCATGGAGAAAACTGCGGAAAAGCTTACGGGACTCGTAGACGTCAACACCGTCATCGGCAAGCCGGTCGTAACAGCGAGCGGGGCGCAGGTGATCCCGTTCACAAAGGTGACGATGGGGTATCTTTCGGGAGGCGGCGAGTACGGCGACGTCAAGAAAATCGAGGACGACGAATGCCTGCCGTTTGCCGGCGGCGCGGGTACGGTGATCAACGTCAAACCTGCAGGGTTTTTAATTGACGACGGAAAGGAGTGCCGCCTCGTCCGCGTTACGGACGATCCGCTGGACGGAATCGTCGAAAAGGCGGGGGAACTTTTAGGGAGGCTGGTGAAACGCGGCGATGAATAAACTTCTTCGCGGCGCGCTCTCCGCTGCCGTCCTTTTCGGCGCGCTGTTTACGGCGGGCGCGCCTGCTCCCGCCAAGGCGGACGCGGCGGCTTCCAGGGCGGAATGCGTGGCGGAAGTTTCTTCCCGCCGCATTCTGCATTCCTATCGCGCCGACGAACGTCTGCCGATGGCAAGCACAACAAAAGTTTTGACCGCCATTATTATCATAGAGGATTGCGATTTATCCGAAACGGTCGTTATTCCGTCCGAAGCTGCGGGGGTAGAGGGTTCGAGCGTCTACCTGAAAGCGGGCGATACCTATACCGTGGAAGAACTGTTATACGGGCTGATGCTGCGATCGGGCAACGACGCCGCGGTGACGCTGGCAATTCATCACAGCGGGAGCGTGCAGTCGTTTGCACAGGAAATGACGCGCCGCGCCGCCTTTCTCGGCGCGGCAGACAGCGCGTTCGCCAATCCGCACGGACTTCCCGCAAAGGGGCATTACACGACGGCGCGCGACCTTGCACTGATCGCCGCCCACGCCATGGAAAACGAGACCTTCCGCACCATCGTATCCACGAAATACTATGTGCCGCGCGGCTGGGCAAACAAGAATAAGATGCTGACCAGCTACGAAGGCGCGACGGGGATCAAAACAGGCTTTACCACGGAAGCGGGGCGGTGTCTCGTGACGGGCGCGGAGCGCGACGGCATGACGGTTGTCTCCGTCGTCCTCAACTGTCCGTCAATGTACGAACGTTCGGAAGAACTTTTAAACGCTGCGTTTGACGGCTATTCCATGGCTCAGCTCTGTTCCCGCACCGAGACGGTCGAAGGCTGCGGCGTGCTGTATGATTTTTCCTATCCGCTTACCGAAGCGGAACGCGCCGAAGTACGCAGGGAAATCGTCTGGAACGAACCTCTGCCCGCCTGTTCGGGCGAAATTGCGGGACAAATGCGGATTCTGTTAAACAATCGCTTGCTTTTTTCGCAAAATTTGTATATGATGGAACGGTAATACAAATTTCGGAAGAAGAATATGCGCATCAATAAATTTCTGGCGGAACAGGGAATCGCCTCCCGCCGCGGCTGCGATGAGATCGTCGCAGAAGGGCGGGTGACCATCAACGGGAAAGTGGCAAAGGCGGGGGACGACGTTACCCCGTCCGATACCGTCATGCTCGACGGCAAAACGCTCTCGCACAAAGTCAAGTACGAATATTATCTGCTGAACAAGCCGAAAGGGTATGTCTGCACCGTTTCGGACGATAAAGGCAGAAAGACCGTAATGGATCTGCTCCCCGCAGGCGCGGGAAGGGTGTTCCCCGTCGGACGGCTCGACTACGATACGGAGGGACTTCTGATTCTGACGAGCGACGGAGAGCTTGCCTACCGTCTGACCGCTCCGCAGAACGAGATTCCAAAGACCTATCTCGTCCGTATTGAAGGAACGATCACGGACGTTCAGCTCAACCGCCTCAGGGCGGGCGTGGAAATCGAAAAGGGCGTCGTCACCAAAAAGTGTAAAGTGACGGTTGTGGAGACGAATAAGAAATATACAAAACTCCACGTCGTTCTCACCGAGGGAAAAAACCGCGAGATCCGCAAAATGTTTGAAGTCGTCGGAAAGAACGTCGATTTCCTCAAACGTATTCGTATCGGCGAACTGACCCTCGCGGGGCTTGACCGCGGAAAGGTGCGAAAACTCACGCAGGACGAAGTTTTCTATCTGAAAAACATATAAAAAGCGCGGCTTTAGCCGCGCTTTTTCTTATTATTCATTGTCACATGGAACGCAAAAGTCCGACGACTTTCCCGAGAATGGTGACCTCGTCGAGGATGTAGTCCGTCAGCGTTTCGTTTTCGGGGTGCAGAATAAACTTTCCGTCTCTGCGGAAGAAGCGTTTGACGGTCGCGCCCTCCGAAATGCCGTCGTCAAACATGGCGACGACGATATCGCCGTTCTGTGCCGTCTCCTGCTTGCGGACGACGATTTTATCGCCGTTGAGAATGCCCGCACCGATCATACTGTCGCCCTGAACGGTAAGGAGAAACAGCCCGTCGCCCGAGAACTCCGCAGAGGGGAGCACATAATACCCGTCGTAATTTTCCGTGGCAAGAATTGGCGTACCTGCCGTAACGGTACCGATGAGCGGCACGCGCACCGTTCCGCCCGTGTTTTTGAGCGCGACGGCACGTTTTTTGCCCTCGGCTTTTTCCAGATGACCCTGTTCTTTGAGCCGATTGATATAATCGTACGCCGTAGCGGTCGATTTAATGCCGAGTTCGCGGCACATATCGCGCACCGTGGGCGGGAAGCCGTTTTCATCCGTATAGCGGTTGATAAAGGCGAGTACTTCGTCTAATCTTCGCTGACTGAGCATAAAATATTCTCCTTTTGACCATTATAGCATACTCTCCGTAAAATTGCAAACATTTGTTCTAAAAAATTTCCTGTTTTTTGTGAAAAGCTCTTGCTTTTTTTCGCGGAAGGGGATATACTTATCGCATGGAAAAGAAGATGTGTGTTCTCGACGACGAGAAGGAATGCGACGGATGTATGGAGTGCGAGGTCTGCGACCTTGACCCGAACAAGATTTGCGATAACTGCGGCAAGTGCCTGAACGTAAAAGAATTCGCGACCATTAAAATTGACAAAATTTATACCGATCCCGACGAATACGAACGGGATTCCAAAAAACGCAGATAAAAAGGACTGCCTGCAATGATATGCACCCCAAAAGTTGGACAGACTTTTGGGGTATTTTTATGGCAAAAAAAGGAAACAAGCAGGAAAAGTATAGCGCGGAGTTCAAGATATCTGTTATAATGGATATGCGCGAAAACCATATAGGCTACAGGGAAACGGCTCGCAAATATGGGCTTGTAAAAAGTTCCATGGGCGGGGCAATATCCACCTTGCATAGATGGGAGCGCATATACCTAACGGAAGGAGCGGCGGGATTCATGACAGAACGTCGAGGACGAGGCTCAAAAGGCAGACCGAGGAAGAAGCCATTATTGCCGGAAGCGGAAGGCGATCTTTTAGATGAAGTGCAGCGCTTGCGTGAACGCAACGAGTATTTGGAAATGGAGCTTGAATACTTAAAAAAACTCGACGCCTTAATTCGAGCGGAAGAGGAACGGAACGGCAGAAAGCCGAAATAGTATCTGAGTTAAGGCAAAGATTTCCGCTGAAAGGGTTGCTGTCGTTGTTTCAATTGCCGCGAAGCACCTACTACTATCACTTAAAGAGGCGAACTGAAGATAGGTATTCTTTGATCAAACAAGAGATAGAAAGGATCTTTACCGAGAATAAACAAAGATACGGCTACCGACGGATATTGCTTGCATTACGGGAAAATGGCATAAAACTCAACCACAAAACCGTACACAAACTCATGCGAAGCATGGGATTGTATGGTAAGCGACGCAAAAGCAAGTACAAATCGTACAGAGGTGAAGTCGGAAAGATCGCACCAAACATATTGAGCCGTGACTTTGCAACCGACAAACCGTTCGAGAAATTGGCGACCGACGTGACAGAATTTACTGTATGCGATGGCAAGGTATATCTGTTCCCGATCATAGATTTACATAACAATGAAATAATAAGCTATTCTATTTCGACAAGTCCTGATTTTGGGCAAACGAGAGAAATGCTGAAAGGATTGTTCGACAAGCTGCCGAA